>PBOV01000107.1 GCA_002724505.1 Rhodospirillaceae bacterium
CTAGATACAATCACCGCCATCTTTTAATGCCGCTTATTCTTACCAAAGCGTTTCTGGATAACGTCATAGAGCGCTCGCATACCCATCGCCTCGCCGCCAACTGGTCGGCCGGGCAGCGCTGTAGCATTCCACGCCATAATGTCAAAATGTACCCATGGAGTCCTCTTGGAAACAAATTCCTCAAGAAACAGCGCCGCGGTGATCGCCCCGGCAAAACCGCCCTCAGACACGTTATTGATATCCGCAACTTTGCTTTTAAGAAGCCTGCGGTAGGCAGGAAACAATGGTAAACGCCAAATTGGATCACCGTTTTCTTCACTTGCTTCGTATAGATCGCTCGCAAGCTTTTCGTCGTTGCAGAACATCGCAGCAATTTGGGTTCCTAATGCAACCCGCGCCGCACCCGTCAAAGTCGAAAAATCCGCAATAAGTGCAGGCTTCTCTCGATCGGCTTCGGCTAACGCATCACACATAACAAGCCTACCTTCTGCATCCGTATTACCAACTTCAACGGTGACGCCCTTGCGCGTTCGAATAACGTCGGAAGGGCGGTATGCGTTGCCAGCCACGGAGTTTTCCACGGCACCGATCAGACCCCGCAATCGAACGTCAAGTTTTGCATCCATTATCATGTGCGCTAGCCCAAGGACATGGGCCGAGCCCCCCATATCTTTTTTCATTCTGAGCATACCGGCGGCACTTTTTAGATCAAGCCCGCCTGTATCAAAACAAACGCCTTTGCCAACTAACGTTACCTTAGGCGAATTAGCTCTCCCCCAAGTCATATCTATTAAACGTGGCGCCTTACTTGCCGCGCGGCCAACAGCATGGATTGTCGGATATCCCTTCTTTAGAAGCGCATTACCGATCACCATATTAATCCGCGCATCATGCTTCTTTGCAAGCTTGCGTGCCGCTAGGGCTAACTCTGGCGGGCCCATATCTTCCGCTGGAATATTAATGAGATCACGCACGAGAGTAGTCGCATCTGCGGTACGCCTTACCGCACCGCGATCACAATTCTTAGGCCATACCAGTGACGGCCTCCCCAAACCTATGGGGTTACTTTTATATTTGGTAAATTGATAACACCCCAAAGCCCAGCCCAGCGCCACCGCCGTTGCGCTAGCTCTATCCATCCGTGCATCAATCTCATAGCGCCCTTCAGGCAATTTTGATGGCAATGCTGAGTACGCCCAAAGCCCTTGATGGTTATCCACACCAACAAGAACACTACATAAAGAACCATCGGAGCCAGCGACCAAACTAATCGACCCGACGGCGCCCGTGAACCGCGTAGATTTCACCCAACGTTTCATCGCAGCACCCTGGTTTTTAAGCCAGGCCGCGAAGACTTCCGTTTCTATGGGAATAATGGGGATTGTTTGACGATCTGCCGATGCAGCGAAATGGTAGGCCATCAGGAACTAATACCGTTTGCGATATTGGAAATCATGGCTTCCATATCAACAGCGCCATTGACGCGTGAGCCAATTGCAATATGTGGGCTCATTACAACATTTTTATAGGGTAAGAACGGATCATTGTCGTCGCCTGGTTCCTTGTAATGAACATCCATACCAACCCCGCCAATCTTACCCGAATCAAGTGCAGACAATAATGCCTCTTTCTGAATAATATCTGCCCGCGCGATATTAACAATAATAATACCAGGCTTCGCATTCTCGAGTTGTTTGGCGCCAACAAGCCCTTTGGTCAATTCATTCAGTGGTACGTGGATGCTTACAAAATCTGACCGCTCAAACAGCTCGTCCAGCGAGACAAAACGCGCGTTGAACTCGCTCTCAAGTTCATCACTCAACTGGTTACGTTGCGTATAAATTACTTCCATATCAAAGGCATTCGCCCAGTTTGCGACATAGCGCCCTACCGAGCCTAAACCGACAATCCCTAGCGTTGACCCAAACATATTCTTAACGCCAGAAATTCTTGCCCAATTAGAGTTGGCCGTNTGGCGGCGGTCATATTCACGCGCTGGCCAGCCCTCCGCTTGTAGTGCTTCTATTGTCAGGAGCTTATTAGTCTCGACTGTCTTCTTGGCCAGAGCCATCATCAGCGAGAATGCGTGTTCTCCGACTGCAACATTTACCGTACGATGGAAAGGCAATGCTGGAATACCTCGAGCATTGCAAGCNGCCTCATCAACGTTCCGCATATCTGTTCGGAANTTTTGAACAATTTTTAGATTAGGCGCCAAGTCGAGCTCCTCCTTGCCAAAAGAAAAATCCTCAACAACAACAGCATCGGCGGCAGGGAGCGCTAACTTAAATTCTTCCTGACTATTTGTTAGCACCACCCGAGAAGGCGCTACAACCGGGTATTTTTTGCGGATTTCCTCACACCATTGAGGAAACTCAGGCATATCGACAGAATAATAATCTGCGAACCCAGAAATCCTTTCNGGATCGCACTCTGGNTCTAATATGACGCTTAGTGCGCGAATTATATGATCGTTTTGAATAACGAGAGTAGGCATTTGATACCGCTTTTCCATAAATTATGCATAAGATAGTTGGTTTGCGGCACTCTATCTTCACTGCTCCATACGGACAACTAGTGGAATAATTTTAGTCCTTGCCAAATAAAACATCGGCAGCNGGATCCGCCATTCCCCAGCCACTATGACCCACACCTGGAACTACTTTCAATTGCCACTTAAAAGGTAAACCTAATTTTTGTGCTATCCCTTTAGCGCGACGGTAAAAGTTATGCCCTCTAGCCAAACGGTGAGGTCCTTGAGCCATCGCCTCATCTGTAGTGCGCAATTTTCGGTGGTTTTCAATATTGTCATCCTCGCCCAACATTATTGTCAATTTCTTGGCAAAAGATCGTCGGAATTTAGTATCGACTTCGAGNGTGTTCCCCATTCCATAAGGGAATTCTATTTCTAAATCTGGNTCCGTGTACCAGCCCGCATTAGCCGCCACTGCGGCTACTATTTTTTCAGACGGTGAGAANAGGAGCATACGGTGAACAAATTGAGAACCCGCTGAATGTCCGAAAAGATAGTATCGCCGCTGATNAAAACCGAGCTGTTCCCGTGCTTGGTCAAAGACCCTATCGATAACAAGAAAGGACTGGACCGATTTCGGTAAGAAATAACCCGCCCTATTTTTTAGGTTTCCAAGATTAAATTTTCGAGAACCCCTATAATGTCGCCGAGAAAACTCNGGGGCTAGAACCAATACATTATATCGTTCGGCAGCTTCTATAAAATAGTCTCTATAACGATCTGCGTTACGACTTTGCCCGTGAAGAGCAATTAAAACACGAGCATTGGGCTGAAAGGATTTAGGACGATAAAAATATATGTCCATCGGCGCCGCCTTGACACCTCGGCCATCATTGACCGTTATAACACCTTGCCATGCCGATTTTGCGGCTAGACTAGATAAATAAAATAAGGAAACAAACGTATAAATGCAAATCCCTAAAACCAAACGCATTTTTTAATTCCATCTATTCAGGGCAGACCCACTAGGCGCGGGAAAGCCGTAGATTTTATCTCGGAGAAACGGGCCAACATTAGACTGTTTCTCATCAACCCTTATATCTCTGCCAATCCTATATAGTAAGTGCCGCCTCCAGCTCACAAATGCCAGCACCGGAAACCCAAATTTTAACTCTCAGGAATCTAAAAGATCCTCACAACCCGCACGTCGACTGAGATATTCCCAGATACGCTTGTGTCCGACGGTCGTTTTTTTCGCTTTGCTGATAGCCGCGTCAATCTCGCCTTCAGATAAAAACTTCACATCACCCATCTGCATAGCCGTTGTCTGCACTCTAGCGTTGACTACAGCATATATCGCTGTGGTTACTACCGTGTGTAACGCTTCTGTAGCGACTGTAAGCCCATGGCCTCTCATAAGGACCAATCGATTATCGGCAAGCGATTTTGCTAGATCACGGCCGTGATCCATATTAACGACCAGCAAGTCTGTATCACCAAACTTAGTGGCAATATCCCAAACGGGAACTTCCCTGCCAATTCTTGAAGCGTTATGAAATACCGGCTTTAAAGGCACTGAAGTGATGCCGAAAGGCAGGAGCGCTTCTGAATGGCTATGAACACAACCGTTAACCTCGGGATGCAGCTCGTAGATAGCTGCATGAATAAACCTCTCCAAATAACTTTGCGAGCCATCCGGGTCTATCATTTCACCGGAAAGATCAAATTCCCGAATATCATCAATTGTAACTAATTCAGGACTACGTGATCGTGAAAGCAAAAACCGCGCGGGATTTTCGGGGTGACGGGCGCTGACATGACCGAAACCATCCACAACCCCTTCGTGGGCTAAAATACGGTTCGCAATGACTAAGTCGTGTCGCAGTTGCTCAATTTCAGACATTAGACCCTATTCTTTTATTAAATATTATGATTTTTACGTGGGAACACGGGTGGTCGTCCGAAAGAGTTTTTTTATCCTTCTGAAACACCAATATAGACGCCCTCAATATCCGTAAGATGATAGCTGTTTAAAGGCACACTTTGAAACAAGCTCAGACGCGCCTTACCCTCATCACCAAAACCTAATGGCCGTGACCTCATAAGGGGGTTCTTGCCAGTTAAGTCTTCCTGATTTTCTTTTAAGGCTTTAATGCTCTCAACCTTAAAGCCGATATGATCGGGCCCAAGACGTTGCGGGTCCATTCCGTAATAGTCATTCATGTCCCACTGCAAAATAGCTAAAGTCATCCGACCATCAGATAAATAGTAGTTAGGGTCATCGGAATTCTTATTAATTAAATTAAGTTCAAAGACTTCAGTATAAAATTCGGCGCAACGCTCAGCATGACGGGTTCGCAGGGCAAAATGGCTAAACTTGCGCGTGGTTTCCTCGCGTTCCTCAGAGTAAATGTCTTTCTGCATTTTTTTCTCCGAAAGATCAAATATATTAGTATCGGGGTCGTGCGCGCTGTAAGCCGCAAACGGGCGGACCGGGGGGCGTTTTAAGAGCTTAATAGAGGGGTCAAATTTGTGGATCCGAGACCTCGCCTCTGCTAAATCTTCGACTTCCAATCCAAAGTGATCGAGCCCGCTGGTGCGCCCCTCTCTTCTTGGAATAATATTCATCCCGACATAGCCATCACTTACCACGACCGCCCGCGCCGGCCTCGGGTTCTTCGCCGTCTTAAGTCCGAAGAGCGCTTCGTAAAACTTTGCATTAATGGCGTAATGATCAGTGCAAATTGCTATGTGATTTAATTGAGCAAACATAGTTGTCTCCCGAGGCTTCTATGATTCTACGAATAATTCTATCATAGGATCCACGGCATTAACCCTTAGAATTATACGTGGTCTTCGAGCCAATCCATCAACATTGGCATTTGATGTACCCAGCAGTCATGAGCACAATGGACTGTACCACCCACTTTTGGATCATCGAAAATATGTAGCGTTTTATCTTTTGCACCAATCTCGTCGAAGAGCTTTTTTGCGCCCTCAACATCCATTAGCTTATCCTTTGACCCATGGGTCATTATTGTCGGGACTTTTATATTTTTAGCAATGCCCTCCATCGAAAACGCCTTAAGCTGATCCTTAGCTTCTTCATCGGTCACACCGCCTAGTAACCGCTGGCAAGTTGGCTGCAGGTGCTCGTAATGGAGGTACAGGTCATCAAGAATGGAATAACAGCCGCACCAAGCAACGAGGGCCTTAATCCGATCCTCAAACGCAGCAACGCGCGGGGCATAATAACCGGCCATTGAAATTCCCATGAGCGCGACCCGCTCAGGATCAATTTCTGGCCTTGAAAACAGATAATCGAAACATGCCTTACCAGGCACCTCATAGTCGGGGCGCGTCGGAATATTTTTGACATACATTGACGAGCCGCGCCCCGGGGTGTCAACGAGTAACATTGCGTAACCGCGCTCGCAAAGTTCGCTGCCACCGAAATAGATTTCCTCAGCAAAAGCATCTGCGCCACCAAGGAATAACACTGCTGGCCATTTTTCGGTTTTTGGGTTGCGGGGGTGGCAGAAATAACCCTCATAAACCTCATCGCCGCACGGAACTTCAATCACTTCAATTTTTGGGTCGTTATATTTTGCGCCCGCCTGAAAGCACTCCTGCGATTTAATAAACCGTTCGCGCTTGTCGTCATTACGTTCGATCGTGAGCAGAACGTCCGACATCCGCCAATACTGGTTGGCTGCGTAGTAATAACTCATCGCGGTACGAGTATGGCCGGCGGCTTCAGCTTTTTTTGCGCGCTCTTCCGTATCTTCCGCTTTATCGATCCACGCCTGTTCAAACCCATCTTTATCGCCGGGTTCAATATCTCGAAGAACACGAGAAATCTCAAAAATATCGCCTCCTCCATAGGCCGATTCGGCGACAGTACGGAGGGTCTGAGACCCCATGCCTTCGGTTGGAAATAAGAAGTCAATCATAACGCCTCCAAAATAATTAGTTTTTCATTTCTATCGCGGAAGAGGTCCTACGTCGAGACGGCAGTGGAACGGTTTTGATAAATGGTATACCACAGCGTGGTCCCTAGTGCTAAAGCTAGAAAAGGAATGGCACCTAGATTAACAATATCCCAACCAAAGAAATGGACTAGGGCACCCGACGAAAGAGACAACACCGAAACAAATCCATAAATTAAAAAATTCATGGCCCCCTGGGTTTTAGCACGTTCTGAAACGGTGTAAGCGGTCGTCATCAGGGATGTCCCGGCGGTAAAAGCAAAATTCCAGCCGATACCAAGTAACAACATAGATAACCAGAAATGAGCGACCTCGACACCTATCAAGGCTACGCCCACACAAAAGAATTGCAGAGTTAACCCGGTAATAATCATCTTTGTCTCACCAAATTTATTAATTAGATGTCCCGTCACAAAACCTGGCGCAAACATTCCAAAGATATGCCACTCGATAACTAAGGCGGTGTCAGAAAATTGGTGGTGTGCATGAGCCATCGCGATAGGCGTCGCCGTCATGAGGAAGTTCATCACACCTTGCGAAATCATCGCCGCGGTTGCCGCAACCAAAAATACTGGCTGTTTCATAATTTGCATCATTGGTCGCCGGGGTCCAGCGCGTTCTTGTGGAGTAAGTTTTGGAATATCAAGAAGTAGAAGCACAAAGATGGCGAGAACAGTGACGCCGGTTAAAATAAGGTAGGCGCCGACGAAAGGTATTGAGGTGACCATGTGCTGCCCAATTTTAGCTGACTCGGGTCCAAGAAAGCCAGATACCACACCACCCGCCAGGACCAGAGAAATCGCCTTGCTCTTAAAATCTTCGCTAGCGACATCTGCCGCCGCAAATCGATAAAGCTGGGCAAAGCCAGCAAAAAATCCGAAAAGAAGCGCGCCAAATGCAAACAACCAAAAATTAGAGTGCAGAACCGCATAGGCACTTACCAACCCACTAACTACGCCGATCAACGACCCTAGAATAAAGCCGACCTTCCGCCCGGCACGGCGCATAAACAATGATGCCGGTATAGTCATTATTGCCGTTCCAACGATTACTAATGACGTTGGCAGGGTAGCCAACCCTTTATGCGAAGCTATGCTGTAGGCAATTAGCGGCGCCGTCACAATCAGGAGAGATCGACCGGTTCCAAACAAAACCTGGCATGTTGCCAATACAAGGACATTTCTTTTTTCTCTGGTCATTGCTATGTCCCAGTCGCGCTAATTTACAAACCCAAACAAACGCGCCGGGTTATTTACTAGTATTTTTTCAGCCACTTTGATCGAACCAGACCAATCAATCATTTGCTGCAACAGATCAGAATCATTGGGCATCTTTCCAATAAAATTGGGATGTGGCCAATTGCTACCCCATATCAGTTTGTCCGGCCGGGCCTCTACCAACGCTTCGATGAATGGCCGCATATCTTCATACGGGGGACCGGCAGTTGATTGGCGATACCAACTACTAAGTTTAACCCAACAATTGTCGGAATTCCGCACAAGTTTAAGCAGCGCCTGGAAACCCTCACAATCCGTCCCCTGCTTGCCCAGAGGTCGGCCCTGATGATCAATAACAAAATTAATAGGCATGTTTTCAAGTAACGGCATCTGTCCGACAATCTCGTCGACATTCCCAAAATGCAGCAGAACCATCCAGTCAAGTTCCTGGGCTCGTTTTACCATAGTCGTCAGGTGCTCTGTTCCGTAACCGGCCTTGGAGATTGTCGAGAGCCGTAATCCACAGATACCTGCAGATTTAAATACCTCTAGCTCAGTATCAGAGATGTCAGGGGGGACTAGCACAATCCCCCTTCCCCGTTCGCCGAGCTTACCCACCGCATCGACTGTAACTCGATTATCATTGCCGTGCGCACTACCCTGAACAATAACCGCACGGTCGATCCCAAGGATATCCATAATCTCCTGGTAAGTTTCGATAGAGCACTCCTCTGGCGTGTAGCCACGTTGTTCAGATAAAGCAAACCTATCAAATGGACCCATGATATGAACGTGACAGTCACACGTCCCCGCGGGGGGCTGCGTCTTGGGAACACGCCAATTGGGGTCGGGAGGTTGGCAGGGATTTGTCATAAACCCATTTAAAGTCTTATTGCACAGGTTGTCGACTGGCAGATCTCAATGCTACGGTTTTTCAAAATTGGTTAAAAATAGAAGAGGTTTCTATTATGGCGGCAAAATCGAATTCAGCTTTAGAGTTAGTTGTACCGGCAGAAATTAGGGGGGCCAAAGGTTTACTTTACTCTAGATAGGATTGGAATTTTCCAATCCACTAACCCATTTTCTATTAGACAATGTGATGGCGGCTTTTCAACTCGAGATGTAACTTAATGAAAATAACCGATATCAAACTCAAGCCTTGCACCATGCGGAAGGAAGACCCAAATTGGCGGTTTGCCTTGGGGGCCAGTCCTGTAACCGAAGGTGTCATCGTTTCCATAGAAACCGATGAAAACTTAACCGGTTACGGATATGCCTCAGCCACCGCCCATATGGGGGCCAGCATGGAAGGCCTGACAGGAACTCTTGAGAAATTAATCCCCCATGTAAAAGAATATGATGCGCTGGAGATGTCAGCGATCCGTATCAAGATGGATAAAGCCCTGTCGGGGAACAATCAGGCGAAAGCTGCAATCGACAATGCTCTATTTGACCTAGCCGCGAAATCAATGAATGTTCCTCTAAATAGGTTGTTTGGGGGTGCCGTACGCACTGAATTTCCCGTTCTTAGGATTCTCGCCATTAAGCAACCCGAAGAGATGGCAGAACAGGCAAAAATTTTATTTGATCAGGGCTATCGCTATTTTAAGATAAAAGTGCACGGGGATGTCGATTTAGATATTGCGCGCGTCGCTGCTATCCGCAAACTTCTTGGCGAGGAAGCCAACCTAACCGTCGACGCCAACCAGGCCTATTCACCCAAAGACGCGATTGAAGCCCTCAGTGGTATGGCGACGTATCGTCTCGACCTCGTCGAGCAGCCGGTCGCCATACATGACTATAAGGGTATGAAGATAGTGACAGATTCCGTGCCGGTCACGGTAGAAGCAGATGAAAGCGCCGGCTCAATTCAAGAAGTAGCTCATCTGGTAGAAAACCGAATCGTTGACGCTATAAGCCTGAAGGTGCCCAAACTTGGTGGACTTTGGAACACACTAATTGCCGCCCAAATATGTAAGGCAGGGAATATTAGGTACCGATTTGGCGCTCATGTGGGATCACGCCTTCTTAACGCCCATGCGATGCAACTCGCCTGCTCGCTTCCCGACCTCTGGTATGCAAGTGAATTTGGTGAATTTGCCCGACTACTCGACGATCCATTTGAAGGGATAGATGTGGTGGGTGGCGTCATTCAAATGCCCGACGCAGTTGGTGCAGGTGTTAAACCCATCGGAACGTGACTTAGACGAGACATTCATTTTGGATAATATCAAATATTGAGACGGTGCATTTTACGAACAGGGTTTAATTAATAAGGGAAAAGATCATGCGCTTTACTTCCGTTCGCGGCGTAAAGATCAATTTTAAGATCGTTGGCAGCAAAGGACCCTGGGTATCGTTGAACCCTGGTGGACGGCGTGAATATAAAGAAGTGGAGCCTCTTGCTAAGTGCGTGGCAGCCAAGGGCTACCGCGTTATGCTGCATGACCGCCGTAATATAGGCGCCTCTGACATCTCTTTGAGTTCTAAAGAAACAGAAGAAGCCGTCTGGGCCGATGATTTGCGCGAGCTTCTTAGGCAGCACGATGCCCTCCCCGCCTTCGTTGGAGGGTCCTCATCGGGGGCGCGGATGTCTATGCTTTTTGGCCTACGCCATCCTAAAGCAACACGCGGCCTGCTGCTTATGCGGGTTACCGGTGGTGCATTTGCCGCGGGGCGCCTGCCAGAAAATTATTATGACCAGTTCATTCGTGCTGCCGAAGAGGGCGGCATGGCTGGTGTATGTGAAACCGANGCTTATAGNGACCGGATTACTGCCAACCCAAAACANCGNGACACACTGATGGCTATAAACCCAAAAGATTTTACCAAAACATTGNGNGAACTGCGTGAGCTTTTTGTTGCCGGCGCCAATCTAAATGTNATGGGCATGAAAGATTCGGAGCTAAATTCAATTACCGCGCCGACCATTATTATCCCNGGCAACGACAATACTCATGCNGCTGAGTCNGCGGGGAACGCCCACCGTCTCATCCCTGGGTCAATATTACACAAACTGCCCCTGGAATTTCAGGATGTTGATGTCGTTCCCTTCGANAAATGGGCGCCTTACTACAACGAAATTGCTGCAACCTTCGACAAATTTATGCAGAAAACGATCCAAACAGAATAGGNTGTGACGGTTTATTACAGACCGTAAAATGCCCTTGCGTTATCGTTAAGAATTTTATCAGCGNNTGCAGGAGAAACCTTCCCATCGTCGCGTAATTTTCGCAGCGCTTCAATCTCAGCCGATGTATCAGCATGGCCATAATCTGTGCCAACTAGAAGCGTATCCTCGCCGGAATATTTCAAGACCCAGTCAAGATCATCCGTCACCTGGCAGGCCACATAAATGTTATTGTCTGCCATGATACTTGGCGAAAGTTCCTTGCCACGACGGCCAAACCGGATATCCATATCGTTCAATGCGTAGGGGATCCATTGGGCACTGACCTCGACAAACCCCCAACGGACAGTTGGCCATTTGGCGGGAACGTCATCCATCAATAAATTATGGAATGCGGAGACGACCGGTAGCTTTGATCGACCAAAGCCGCATTCCTTGGCGTAAATATCACGAACCGCGAAGCTGTTATTGCCGGAATGAAAACAAATCGGCATATCCAACTCTGCTGCCATATCAAACAGAGAATAAAAATATGGCGTCGCGACCCGGCGTTCNCATTCAAGGCCGCGCATGAAGATGCCGCAGGCGCCATTTTTTTTAGCAAATTCCAACTCCTCTTTAACCTTATCCATCTGTAGCAATGGCGGCATCACCACCCAGCGCAAACGATCTGGGGCCNTTGACCAAATATCAGCCAGCCAACGGTTGTAAGAGCGGCACAGCGCCAATTCCAATTCCGGGTTCTGTGTCCAGGCTCGGAGAAAAACTGTCGGATAAAGGACCTGGACGTCAATCTCGAGCTCATCCATGTGATCAAGACGCGCCTGTACATCTATCATTTCGCGCGATTCTTTAGAGGTGTTTGAACCTATATTACCTTCCTTAGGCTGCAGCTTGCCGTCAATTATCCAATATTCTTTTTGCGTACGCCCCTCAAGATCTGTTTCAGAANTTCCAGATTTTTGGACCACCACCATTGGTTTAAGGTGTTCAAACTCCGGGTCCATATAGTTAAATGTCGCTTCACACTCAATAACGTGTGCGTCCGAATCAATAGATCCCATTCCCAAGCCTCCNAAGCGTCTTTTGGTAATTTTAGACTTTAANAAAATGAGTGGGAACGGTTCTTTAGAAAAANTTTTGATTTAGTTTANAACCTCTCCATTAGATCACGGGGAGCCGCTTGTGCCCTTGTACGCTGATGGATAGGATTTAAAAAATTTGGTCTTTAGAACCTTATAAATAGTCTGTTTGGGAGGTGAAGCATGACGGATGCGCTTGGAGGCATTACTGTCCTAGAATTTGCATCCTATGTATCCGGACCCTACGCCGGAATGATGCTTGGGGATCTTGGTGCAGANGTCATAAAGGTCGAAGACCCCATATCAGGGGATCCTTTTCGCGGCTGGGGCGCTGCGGATTACTCCGCAACCTTTGGCTCGGTAAACCGCAACAAAAAAAGTATCATTCTTGATCTTAAATCAAGCGAGGGCCTCGCTGCTGCTATCGCGCTGACAGAGGAAGCCGATGTGTTGATCGAAAATTTCCGCCCAGGAACTATGGACCGTCTCGGTCTCGGCTACGACAAATTATTCGCCCTTAATCCGCGATTAGTCTATTGCTCGGTAACTGGTTTCGGTGGTACGGGCCCCTACGCCGCACGTCCAGGGTACGATACTGTCGGGCAGGCTATGGGGGGCCTGCTCTCAGTCCTGACCGACCTGGACTCACCCAAAGGCATGGGCATTTCCCTCTCTGATCACCTCACTGGCATGATGGCCGCATATGGTTGCCTTGGGGCGCTCGCAGCCCGCCAACACACCGGCAAGGGACAGCGTGTAGAAACATCGTTACTTACGTCAACTCTATCTTTTCTTGGTGAAAATGCCGCGCGTTATTTTGAGGAAGGGAAGATCCCCAGCCGCAAGACGCGCACGCAAACCGCTCAGGTCTATTCCTTCGTTGCGGGAGACGGCAAGCCATTCGTCGTCCATCTTTCTTCGCCACCAAAATTCTGGAAGGGACTTTGCAAGGTGGCCGGCCACGAAGAATGGTTTGATGATGAACGCTTCATCGATAAAGCAAAACGGAGAGCAAATTATGATGAGTTGGAAGGTTTACTAGCCGCAGTGTTTAAAACGGAGACGCGCGAGCATTGGCTAGAACAACTTCTGGAAGAAGATGTACCGTCCGCCCCAATCTACACTTTAGATGAAACGCTAGACGACCCTCAGATACGGCACCTCGGGGTAATCCATGAAGTCCCGCACCCAAAGGTTGGCTCTGTTAAACTGGTTGAAAGTGGTGTTCGAATGTCGGAAACGCCACCAGAAATTCGCACCGCCGCACCCCTTCACGGCGAGCATACCGAAGAGATTTTAAAGCGCCTAGAAAATAAGGCTGAGGTGGCTAAATGATAGAACCCTCCACCCATCTGCGAGATAAATATGCCCTCGTTGGTGCAGGTCACAGCAAATTGGGCAAGGTCCCTGGTGTATCCGCTCAGGGCCTCCTTGAGGAAGCGATGCTCAACGCTCTTGATGACGCTGGTCTCACAACGCGGGAAGTTGATGGGCTCATCTGTCGCGGGCCTGACGAAATTTATACCTTTCATCAGGTGATGGGAGAAAGACTTGGAATTGATGTTAGCTTTTCTACGACCCTAACGAACGGTGGTGCCAGTCAAGTTATGGGGGTAGCCCTCGCCGCGATGGCTATTGATGCCGGAATGGCTAGCTGTGTCCTAGTAGGCTATGGCCGCGATAACTGGTCACGCGTCCATGCCAATAAAGAAAACCATATGCGAAGCTCAGGACGCCCGCAGCAAATGTATGGAATGGAGTTTGGACCTGAGTTTGGCTATTACGGTGCTATCGCCGCGCATGGGTTTGGCGCCCAGCGACATATGCATGAATACGGTACGACCCGCGAACAATTCGGTGCAATTTCGGTCGCTTTCCGTGATCATGCGATCAAAAATCCTGACGCGGTGATGCAAAAACCTCTAACGATTGAAGATTATCTCGCCGGCCGAATGATTGTGGAGCCGTTCAGCCTATTTGATTGTTCACTACAAACCGATGCCGCTGGCGCGGTGGTGGTAACATCGACAGAACGGGCCAAAGACTTGCGTCAAAAACCAGTGCTGATCAAAGGTTTTGGTACCGGCAACAACATCAGCGGCTGGTTTAATGACAATAATATGACCCATACCGGCGCCATCCAGTCGGGCAAAGCTGCCTATAAGATGGCTGGTGTCAGCCCCATGGATATCGATTATGCACAAATCTATGACTGTTTTACCTATATGGTTTTAGTCCAGCTGGAAGACTACGGTTTTTGTAAAAAAGGCGAGGGCGGCGAGTTTGTCTCATCAGGGGCCTTGGCGCTTGACGGTATTTTACCGACAAACACTTCCGGCGGCCAACTTTCGGAAGCCCATGTCGAAGGTATGCTGCAAATCGTTGAAGGCGTTCGGCAACTACAGGGAATTTACGGTCCAAAAAGGCAGGTTCCAAATGCCGAGATTGGGCTCGTGTCTGGCCATGGCGGGAACACGGTATGTGAATCCACACTTATACTTGGGGCAATGTAATGTCGGATAATTACAAGAAAGCTATGCCCGTTCCCGGGCCAGAGTCCGTTCCCTTCTGGGAGGGTGCCAAGAACCACCAGCTAATGGCCCAAAAATGCTTGCGATGCCATCACCACTGGTTTCCGCCGTCATCAGTCTGCACGTCCTGCGGTAGCAGGGATATCGAATGGGTTGTGTTGTCGGGCAAGGGAACTGTTTTTAGTTTTGTTGTCTTTCACCGTCTTTACCACAAAGGGTGGGACGGCGAGATACCCTACGTTGTCGGAGTTATCGAACTGAAAGAAGGCGCTCGGATGCTTAGCAACATTATTGGAGTTCCGGTAGAAAACGTCAAATGTGACATGCCGGTAGAGGTAGTGTTCGACGACGTTACAGAGAAATTGACCCTACCTAAGTTCAAACCGGTTTAGCTGCCTTCTCAGAACTATCATCCGTCAAAAACCAAAAAGCTAACGCGCTCCCGATTACACAACATGCTATAATATAAGCCATCGGTGACGCCGTCCCATCATGAAAATATCCAACCAGCGCGCCAACTACCGCACCCGTTCCAAACCTAACAAAGCCAAGCATTGCTGACGCCGTGCCCGCTAAATGTGGAAAATATTCCATTGCCCCAGCGGTCGCATTGGCATTCACCATGTTGTGGGGCATCATAAAAATGACTACAGGAATAACGACACCAAACAAACCAAAACCGCCGTAGACCACGCTGATAACGAGCGCGAAGCCACCGAACAAGGCGATAGTCGTTCCCACAGCAAGCATCCGACGCACACCAAACCTGATCACTAGGCGGCTATTTAGATAAGAGCCAATCATGATAGCAAATACGTTCAAACCGAATAGAATTCCAAAATCCTCAGGCGGCACTCCAAAAAGATCAATGTAAATGAACGGCGTACCAGAAAGCTGAGCGAACATCGTCGCAAAAGAGAGCCCGCCGCAGATCATGTAACCCGCGGCCCGCCGGTGACACAAGACAACTCCGTAATCACGCATAGCTCTTTTTATCGTTGATTTCGTCCGTTTCTCGGGCGGGTGTGTTTCTGGAAGCTTCATGACACCGAGGATGAAGGCAACAACGCCGGATGCGAAAAGTACCCAGAAGATTAACCGCCAATCATCGAAAAACTTTAACAAATAGCCACCGACAAAAGGTGCAATCAACGCTGCCAGCGATGGGATCAGGAGCATCAACGATAAGGCCCTAGCGCCTTCTAGCTTATCAAAAAGGTCACGGATAATTGCACGCGACAGAACAATGCCCGCAGCACCCCCTATTGCCTGAAAGAGCCTGGCAAGAATCAGTTCGTCAATTGTGTCGGCAAACACACAAAGAATGCTGGCTAATGCGTAAATCCCGATACCGACTAACAGGACTTTACGGCGACCCAATCGATCAGAGACCGGTCCATAAACCAACTGACCCGCTCCAAAAGCGATTGTAAATGCACTGAGCGTCAATTGTGCCTTACCTGGCGTTGTCCTGAAGAAGTCAACCAGCTCTGGCAAAGCTGGTAAATACATGTCCATAGACAAGGGACCGAAGGCGGTCAAAATTCCGAGGACAATCAGAACAGCGGCGCCAGTTGCAGAACTAGACATAAAACTTACTACCAATAAACCGGCGGTTAAGCAGAGCGCTCAGCCTAACCTGTTGAGAAAAAGATCCCACAAATTCAAATGCGAGGCGCTGGATGCCGCGATGCGAACGGAAAGGATTGTGGAACCTTATAGCGCAGAAATAGAGCGATCGCCATCCGCGCTGCAGATATCATTAAAAATGTCTGTTTGGTAAAGCGCCGGCCTATTATTCAGATAGAATTGCACTAGCCACTTTCTCTCCGAGCATTATGGTCGGAAGATTGGTGTTAGCGCACGGGACCATAGGCATTATAGAGGCATCGCAAATCCGCAAGCCACCAACACCATAGACCCGGCCGGAAGAATCTGTCACCGCTCCGGGGTCATCTTCTGCGCCCATCCGACAGGTACAAGAAGCATGCCAGTGCCCTACTACAGTCGATCTTATCCACTGCTCTACAACCGAACGATCGGACAAGAGATCATCTATAGCAGGTCCATCAGCGATCAAATTTTTGATGATCAATTTTCGAGCCACCGGCAGAATATCCATCACCTGTCCCGCTACCCAGGTCTGAAACTTGTTCCATGGACTATAGACAGCAATTTTACGAGCGAGCGGGCTATAGCTAATTGGAAAAATTTCGTGAACTGCGTCGCGGATCACCTGATTCTGATGCAGCTTTATCGCCATGCGGGTCCCCATCACCAATCGTTCAAGATCACGCCAATCAGAACACATATCAAAATCAACGTCAGGACGAGCAGTTGGGTCGGTAGATTTAAGTCTAACCTCGCCAGTAGAGTAAGACCTATTCACCCAGATCATGACCAACCCGAGACGAGATCCGACATCATGCCAGGCGGCCTTATTGGTCGGCACCAGATACATATCGCCCTCGGGTATGCCATCCAGACCAGATGACCATCTCAGACCAGCCAGCATCTGCCGCCTTAATCCTGAGGTTAAACGCGCCCCTTGCTTCATATAAGAGCCAAAATTAACTCCGGGGTGTTCCATCAAATGCTTGCCAACGCCGCGACGGTCCACCACAACATCAATTCCCAATGCCGATAACTCTTCCGCCGGACCAATACCTGATCGCAACAGCATTGTCGGTGACTGCAGAGCACCAGCACTGACGATAACTTCGTTCGCCCAAACATCTATCTCGCCATCGGGCCGGCGGACGCGAACACCCACCACCTTACGTCCTTTAAAAAGTAAATGCTGAACCGTGGCCTGACCGACAATTGAGAAGTTCTTTCTCGCCCTCACTTCGCTGGTCAGGTACGCCGTCGCCGCCGAAACCCTTTGATCATCAATATTATTGATGGATAAAGGAAAATATCCATCTGAGAACACACCATTCTGATCCCCAATATTTTTCCAGCCACTTTCCTCAACCGCATGCATGACCGCACTCGTATAACCGGGCCACTCATCTTGAAACAATCGCCGGATACCAATCGGTCCCCCGACATTATGTAACGGCCCCTGAAAGTCACGATCGCTTTCAAGCTTTTTAAAAAACGGCAAAACACCGTCCCAACCCCAACCTTTCGCGCCCTTTGCTTCCCACTCATCGTAATCCGTTGGCAGCCCGCGGTTAGCGCACATCCCATTAATTGACGATCCTCCGCCCATAACACGACCTGCGGTATAGCGCGGGCGTTTCCGTTCATCTGCAGCATTACTGGGTTTAGGTTGGAAGGCAGCCGTAAAACCTGCCCACGTAAACCTTGGGTTACTGTGGGCCGTACCTGCAAAACTGTCGAGCAGTTCCGGCGGGACACGCCCAGGGGGGTGATCCTCCCCCGCTTCGAGTAATAATACGTTGTTCGACGAGTGCTCACTCAGACGAGCCGCAAGAACACAACCCGCAGAGCCACCGCCGACAATCACATAGTCATATTTAAGAGCTACAAAGTCAGACATAAAATCTTTTATCTTTTCGCACACGAAGCTTTATCTTGGGCGACCTTTTTCAAATTTTTTAGTGAAATCTAAAGGCGGCGTGTAGGGTAATGCCTTGGACGTGAAGACCTCGATCTGGGGTTTAATATCTCCCACATCATCGATAGTCCCGATCTTAATATTCTTCACGCCAACCGCACTTGACCCATAGCCAAAAAGCTGTGAGCCACATTTGCCACAAAATTCCTTAGTCATTGTGCTGCCGCTGTCTGCTCTGTGTTGAAAGGTATTGGTTTCGCCTTGTAAGACCCTTAGATCTTCTTCATTAACAAATAAATTCGTCGCGAAAGCGGAACACGTCGCGCGACGGCAATCATCGCAGTGACATTGGGCAACCCTAACCAGTTCGCCATTGACTTCATATCGAACTGCCCCGCAAAGACACCCGCCGGAAAACTCTGCCATTGTTAATCCTCTTTAGATGTTATTCAGTGAGGTCTATCGCATCACGGTTTAAAACTTATATCAACAAGATCTCTCACCCCTACCCCTTGTGGGATCAATACAATCCTGTGAAATTACACTAAACTTATGGGGTAGAGGGCAACTATGACAGTAGGTAAGAAACCAACCAAGGACGATGAAAAAATTTTTGAAGGACTGATTGGGGCTTCTGGTGTTCCCGTTTCAAATCAAGAAAAGAGCGATCTCCGGAAAGCTTATTCATCTTTAATGACTCTAGCAAAAAAGACGCGAAAACCGGGCCGGGGTTGGGATGTCCGTATGCTTCCGGTCTATTCGCCAAAGCCACCCAAAGGATCAAAATGATGGACACAGATCGTGGCGTCCCGACAATCGCTGAAGCTGCGCGCCAAATCAAGGCGGGCATGCTGTCTCCGGTTACATTAATAAAAAACTGTCTGTCTCGTATTGATCAATATGAGCCCACCATACAGGCATTTCATGTAATCTTTGCTGATGAGGCTCTTGCAGCCGCAGAAACTGCCGAAAAAGAGATTGAAGCCGGACATTATCGTGGTCCATTGCACGGAATTCCAATCGGGCTGAAAGATGTCTTCTATCTCAAAGGCTACAAGACGACCTCAAATTCCCGCGTGATGCAGAACTTCCAGGCTGATGAAGATGCGGCAGTGGTCACGAGACTACGTGACGCCGGCGCGATCTTTATAGGCCAACTCAATACCTATGAATTTACCTTTGGTGGCCGACCAACCTTCGACGCTCTATACCCTCCCGCCCGCAACCCGTGGGATGTCACGCGATCTACCGGCGGATCGAGCAGCGGATCGGGGGCAACAGTTGCCGCCGGGTTTTGTCTCGGTGCGCTTGGGAGTGATGCGGGTGGTTCAATCCGCACGCCCTCT
The DNA here is from genome assembly GCA_002724505.1 of Rhodospirillaceae bacterium. Classification (GTDB taxonomy): domain Bacteria; phylum Pseudomonadota; class Alphaproteobacteria; order MPNO01; family UBA2964; genus UBA2964. The sequence continues at coordinate 19,295 of PBOV01000107.1, forward strand.
GCTTTTTGTGGAATCTCGGGAATGAAGGCGACCTTCGGGAGGGTCAGCGCCTTTGGCGATTTACCACTATCCTTCTCGTTCGACTGTGTTGGGCCGATGACCTGGACTAGCGAGGATAGCGCCCTGATGCTTCAGGTGCTGGCTGGCTATGACGAACGCGATCCCAGCGGGGTTGAAACACCGGTGCCGGACTATGTTGCACCACTCAATGACGGCGTACGCGGCCTCAAGGTTGGTATGCTTCGTCATTTCTATACGAAAGACTTTGAAGCCCCACTGGAAATTGTCAAAGCCATTGATGGGGTCGGCAATACGCTCCAAGATGTTGGAGCAACTTTGGGGGAGATAAATGTCTCCCCCCTAATTGACTGGCATGCCGTAGGGCGGATTATCCTGCCCGCCGAGGCTTATGCCATTCACGAAGAAAATCTTCAAAATCGTTGGGAAGAATTCGGACCGCTCGCCCGCAACCGGATGATGCTTGGCAGTCTAGTTCGTGCGGTTGATTACATTCAGGCACAACGGCGACGCACCGAGCTGCTGGAAGAAATCGAAACTGCGCTGGCTGAATATGATGTCATCATCACAACGGCCATGCTGACCCCGCAACCACCACTAGACGACAAAGCACCATTTCCCTTTCTCAACGTCCCGATGATTGCTGTCCCCTTCAATTTAACACTTCACCCTGTTCAGACAGTCCGGGCGGGGTTCTTTGATGACGGAATGCCTATTGGTGCACAAATTGTAGGGCGCAACTGGGATGAGGCAACCGTTCTTAAGGTAGCCCATAGCTTTGAGAAAAACGCCGGCCAACTCAAACGCTTCCCTAATTTAAACTAAGCAAATTGCCGACCCGGTCTTGATCGAGACCTTAGAGGGCGTCAGGATAGCGTTATAAACAAGAGACGCTGTCTAGGGAGGGATTGTGGGACAATTTGCAATGGGTCAGTCAGTACCCCGCACCGAAGACCCACGTTTGCTGCGCGGTGGTGGCCGCTATGTTGACGACATCAGATTACCAAACGAATGCCATGCCTACATGCTGCGCACGCCGCATGCCCATGCACGTATCGTTAGTATCGACACCAAACCGGCACAAACAATGCCCGGCGTCATTGCAGTCTATACCGGCGTAGACTGGGTGGAGGACGGTCACGGTCAACATCCGGCTGGCCACAACCGGGTTCGCAGGGATGGCTCCCCTTTATACGTTCCCACGCGCAACGCCATCGCGCATGAAGCGGTTAAAGTCACCGGCGATATTGTCGCTATGATAGTCGCGGAGTCCGTCAATCTGGGTAAAGACGCTGCCGAAAAAATCGTCGTCGAATACGACCTAATGCCAGTGATTACAGAAGGCACTCAAGCACGAGCGGAAGGCGCACCGGTTTTGCATGAAGGCTGCGAAGATAATGAAGGATATTTTTATACGGCTGGCGACAAGGAAGCCGTAGAAGCAGCCATCGCATCAGCATATCACGTTACCCGGCTGCGGACTAAGATTAATCGAATTACCGCCAATACGATGGAACCCCGTTCCTGTATTGGCGATTACGATCACCGGTTTGACCGTTATATTCTGATGGGGGGCACACAGCGCCCACATCTCCTGCGAAAAACACTAGCGAGTGACGTTTTCGGCGTACCAGAGACGGCTGTTAAAATGGTCACGCCAGATGTCGGCGGTAGCTTCGGTATGAAGGGAGGACACGCGCCCGAAAATCATGCCTGTATGTGGGCCGCTAAGAAAATTGGCCGCCCGGTCCGTTGGGTATGCGAACGCAGTGACGGGCACGTTACGGACTATCATGATCGCGATCAGCTCACCGACGCCGAGCTTGCCCTTAGCGAGACGGGTGAGTTTCTTGCCTTAAAAGTCAGCAATATATGCAATATTGGTGCCTGGCTCGATCCCGGCGGAACAATTTCTCCTGCCGGTCATCTTGGCGGATTAGCCGCCACCTACAAGACGCCATTGATTTATGCCGAGGCTTCAGCGGTCTTTACCAATACTAGCGCTAATGGGCCATTCCGAGGCTCAGGCAGACCCGAAGCGTCCTATGTCATGGAACGGCTCATCGATAATGCAGCGCGGGAGATGAATTTAGATCGGGCAAAAATTCGCCTGCAAAATATTGTCCCACCGGAGGAAATGCCGTTTAAAACGGGATTAATTTATACGCTCGATTGTGGCGAGTTTGGCGCCAATATGGATAACACCCTAAAGATGGGTGACTATAATGGTTTTGAAATCCGCCGCGAAGATGCCCGTAAGGAGGGTAAGCTTCGTGGTCTTGGCATCGCCAACTTCATTGAACAAACCGCGCAACTCGATGGCGAAACGGTCAGTATTCAGTTTGATCAGTCCGGCACCGTGACGGTCATACCCGGCTCTGTTGATCACGGGCAAGGTCATGATACAATGTACAAAATAGTTGTTTCTGATGCGTTAGGGATTGACGAAGAAGATATCCGTGTCTCCTACGGAGATACGGATTCGCTACCCTATGGTGGTGGCACTTACGCCTCTCGGACCGCAATCCTTGGAAGTTCCGCAGCGGTCCGGGCTATCGACAAAATTCTTGAAAAAGGAACCCTTATAGCAGCGCATATTCTGGAAGCGGCCGACGCCGATATCGAGTTCAAGGATGGTGCTTTCAGGGTTGTCGGAACGGACAAAAAGGTCACCATCCAGGAAGTAGCCAAAGCTGCTTACCGCAGCGACCTGCTGCCGGAAGGGATGGAGCGCGGCCTCTTCGACACCGATACATTTACGCCAGGCACACCCACCTTTCCCAATGGCTGTCACGTCGTGGAAGTCGAAATTGAGCCCGAAACGGGCACCACGGAGATCCTGAAATATTCCGTCACCGATGATGTCGGTACTGTGATCAATGCGCTGACACTAGAAGGTCAAATTCATGGTGGTATAGGCCAAGGGGTCGGGCAAGCATTCACTGAGGGTATTCAGTATGATAGCGACGGCCAGCTGCTAACTGGATCGTTCCTCGATTACGGAATGCCGCGAGCCGATGACATGTGTAGTTTCGACTTAGACAACAACCCGGTACCAACTAAGTTAAACCCTGTCGGCGCAAAGGGGGCTGGCGAGGCGGGCAATGTTGGGGCCCTTGCCGCAATCATGAATGCTGTAGTTGATGCCCTGGCTCCCCTTGGCATTGAGAATTTGGATATGCCCGCCACGCCAGAGAAAGTCTGGCGCGCTATTCAGGAAGCTAGCGCATGATAGTTATTCCTCGAGGATTGCCGCCGACATCTTTTCACCAATCATGATGGTGGAAATATTAGTATTAGCACAGGGCACCATCGGCATTATTGAGGCATCGCATATCCTAAGGCCCTGAACACCGTAAACCCTGCCCGATGGATCAGTGACCGCACCAGGGTCGTCTTCCGCTCCCATGCGACATGTACAGGAAGCGTGCCAATGTCCAAGAACAGTCTTACGAATCCACTCCTCAATCGTGGAGTCATCCTCCAGTAATTCTGCAATAGTCGGACCCGTAGAGATCATATTCTCGATTATATATTTTCGAGCAAAGGATGACGCATCCATCAACTGAGCACCAATCCAAGTCTGAAAGCGGTTGAAATTACTATAGACGCCGACTTTACGGGCTCTTGTCCCATAGCTGACCGGGAATACATCAAGTACAACATCCTGAATTTCTGGTTTTGCACAGAGCCTTGCCATCACTCGAACACCGGCAATCATACGGTCCATATCTCGGCGATCGGAGCACATGTTGAAATCGACGTTGGGCTCTCCGAAAATATCATCTCCGTTCAACGTCACCTCGCCGGTCGAGTAGGATTTATTGACCCAAAGCTGCATGATACCCATGCGATCACCGATTGGGTGCCATGCCGCACGATTTGTTGGAACAATATACATATCACCTGCGGGCACACCTTCATGACCCGAAGACCAGCGAACAGCAGCTATCATATGGGTTGGCAGCCCGGGTGTAAGCCGGGCGCCTTTCTTTAAATAAGCCCCAAAATTAACGCCGGGATGCTCCATCAAGTTTTTACCAACCCCAGGACGGTCAGCGACGACATCAATCCCAAGCTCAGATAATTCTGATTGTGGTCCAATGCCAGACCGCATTAATAGTGGTGGCGTGTGAAGGGCGCCAGTGCAGACAATGACTTCCTTCGCTTTAATTTCAAATTTTTCACCATGCCTAGTGACCCGAACGCCGGAAATAGTCGTACCATCTATAAGTAAGGACTCGACGTGAGCATGGTCGAGCATGTCGAAATTAGGCCGGGCACGGACATCATTCGTTAAATAAGCTGATGAGGCGGATACCCGTTTACCATCAATATTATTCATAGGGATTGGGAAATAACCATCCTCAAAAACACCGTTTTGGTCATTCAAGTTTTTCCAACCGTCCTTTTTAGCAGCCTCAATCGAGGCGGCCGTAAAGCCCGGCCACTGATCTTCGAACAAACGCCGGAGCCCTATCGGTCCCTCTCCACCGTGTAAAGGGCCGTCAAAATCACGGTCACTTTCAAGTTTTTTGAAATAAGGCAGGACGGCTTCCCAGCCCCAGCCCTTTGCTCCCAGTGCTTCCCACCCATCAAAATCGGAAGGTAGCCCGCGGTTGGCGCACATGCCATTTACCGAAGAGCCTCCTCCGATAACACGCCCCTGATTGTATCGCCTTTCCGGGCGATTATCGGGCGCATTACCTGGACGCGGGAGAAAACGGGCGCTAAGACCCGGCCATGTATAC
>PBOV01000108.1 GCA_002724505.1 Rhodospirillaceae bacterium
GCTATCGAGTGGCTTGAAAAGGAGCTCGCCTCTACCCGGTCCGCAATAGCCATAATAAGCCACGACCGGCGGTTTCTCGAGAAACTTTCCAGAACGACAATCTGGCTAGCCCAGGGTATAACCAGGCGGCTAGACAAAAGTTTTAGTCACTTTGAAGGCTGGCGTGATGGTATCGTTGAACAAGAGAAAACAGACCGCCACAAGTTAGATCGCAAGCTCCTCGCTGAAACGGAATGGCTCCGGAAGGGGGTAACTGCGCGGCGTAAACGTAATCAGGGGCGGTTACGCGCCCTTTTTGCACTGCGTAAATTACGCCGCGACCAACGTGGCCCAACCGGGCAAGTAAACTTTACCAACCCCGATAGCAGTCAGTCGGGGAAGATAGTGATAGAAGCCAAATCAATTTCTAAGGATTTCGGTATCGGTCCGATTATACAAAGTTTCTCGATCAAGATTCAGCGTGGTGATCGCATTGGCATTGTCGGTCCAAACGGTGCAGGCAAGACAACGCTCCTCGATATGCTGACCGGGGAACTCACGCCTGATAAAGGTGCCACCCGCCTCGGCTCAAACCTGGAAATGGTCACATTAGACCAAAAACGTGAAAAGCTGGACCCAAACTCCACTTTGGCAACAGCTCTCACAGGCGGCGGTGAAATAGTCTCGGTTGGGGGGAAAAACAAACATGTAATAGGGTATATGAAAGATTTTCTATTTGCTCCGGAACAGGCCCAAACCCCGGTCGGCGTTTTGTCCGGGGGAGAGCGAGGCCGAGTGATGCTAGCACGCGCCCTAGCACACCCTTCAAACCTTTTAATTTTGGATGAACCAACAAATGACCTCGACCTTGAGACCCTAGACTTACTGCAGGAAATGATCGCAGAGTATAACGGAACAGTTATACTTGTCAGCCACGACCGGGATTTCCTCGATCGTACCGTAACGTCGATAATCTGCGCTGAAGGTAATGGTGAGTGGATTGAATATGCCGGTGGCTTTAGCGATATGATTAGCCAACGTAGTGCGGCTCTAGAGGAACACGCCCCACCAAAGAAAAGATCTCAGGCGTCCGACAAGACCAAATCCGATACCCAAGGTAAACCTTCCCCTTCCAAGGGCAAGCTATCCTACAAAGACAAGCACGCACTCGAAACGCTACCAAAAACAATTAAACAGCTGCAGGCTGACATCGATAGACTACAGACAATACTCAACGAACCTAACTTATTCGCCTCCAATCCAGAAAAGTTTGAGCGTGCAGCAGAGGCATTAAACAAAGCCCAATCCAACTTTGTAGATGCCGAAGAAAAATGGCTTGAGTTAGAAATACTTCGCGAAGAATTAGAAGGCGCCTAGCCCTAATTAAATTTATTGCAGGGCCGCGGCACGGATCATATCCGGCGTAAATGGCAGACGTCGCAACCGGAGCCCCGTCGCCATATATATAGCGTTGGAAATAGCGCCAGCGGTCGGCCCAGATACCGCCTCACCGGCACCCAGAAACCGCTCGTTGGGTCGGTTGATTAGTACAGTATCGATCTCCGGAATGTTATCAAACCTTAATATAGGGTAGCTCTCCCAGTCACGGCTTGTAATACCCGTTTGGTCGAAAGTAACTTCTTCATATAGCGTCCAACTCGCAGCTTGTAAGAAACCACCTTCATACTGCGCGGTTAATCCAGCCTGGTCGACAATTTGCCCGGCGTCCCCGGCAAGCGCTACGCGATGTAAAATCACCTCCGCCTTATCATTCACCTCAAGCTCCACAGCCACGGCGGCATAGGCTTGGATGTTTTTGTATTGAGCGAACGCAATGCCGTGCCCCCTGCCATCAGAAACATCTGAACCCCAGCCGAGTTTGTCCGCCGCAGCCTGCAAGACATCTTTTGCTCGTTGGTCTTTTAGATGTTTCAGGCGAAAAGCTACGGGATCAATTCCAGACTCCTCTGCCAATTCATCGACGAAAGATTCGATGGCGAAAACATTCGCAAAAGCACCTAACGTGCGGAGGGCCGATGTCCGCAAGGGTAAGTTACGCACCAGGTTTTTGGTCAGTCGTTTGCTTTCAAAACAATAAAGAGGATCAAGGTTACGATGCAGTCCCGAATGCCGCGACATATTTGGCTGCGGTACCAGAGGTTTCACCGCGTCCTTTCGATACTGCATTGGTAATAATCGTGCTGGGCCGGCACCGCCAGCTTCAGGTCGTGGACGCATGCCAAAGGTGTCGCTATATGTATCTTGCGACCATGCGATTACTTTGCCGTCACTATCAATACTTGCAGTCAGATCCATCGCCATACAGGAAGCATAGGGTTCCCATGCATGTTCATCTTCCCGTGTCCATTTAAGTAGGATGGGTCGGCCAGGAAGTTTTAGCGCAATCAGCGCTGCATCAACCGCTGCATCATCGGCTCCGTTATGGCCATAGCAGCCAGAGCCGGGAACGTGAACAATAAAAAGGTTTTCTATCTCCATACCGAGTGCCTCGGCCAGGCTGGCACGCAAAACGTATACCCCCTGGCTATGACACCAGACTTTCAACTTATCACCCTCTGCGAGGGCAATGGCGGCGGATGGCCCGATAGAGCCATGCATGAGGTAAGGCTTCTCATAGCGCGCTGAGAGTGTCGCTTTGGCATTCGTTGGCGGCGGCCCCAACGGTTCGACAGCTTTCTTTTGCGGAACACCCTCGACGACGGGAAGGCTGAGACGCTCATTAGCTGTAAGTCGTTTATACACATCCTGCGACTCCAACCCCCCTCCAAGGTCCCAGTCAGACGTTTCGAATAATTTTTGCGCCGCTTTAACAGCGGCAAACTCGTCGGCACAGGATACAGCGAGGAAGGAACCATCTTGAACGATTTCAAAACCCCCTTCTGCGAGTCGCGATTCAACAGTGGGGTCAAGACCGGTGAGGCGTGCTTTATAGTGCGGGGGACGCACAATACGGGCATGCAGCATGCCGGGCATCTTCATATCCTGCACAAAATAAGGCTGACCCGTAACAATTTCCTTCAACCCTCGGGTGACAACCGGCTTACCGATAATTCCATATGACTTGGGCTCTTTAAGGGGGGCCTCAGGGTCAACATCGATCTCAAACCCCTTATCAGCAATTAATTCGGCATAGGTAATTGCTCGGTTGGTATTGCGCGACTGGATCAACCCGTTTGAAATTTCAAGCGTTGAGACATCAACACCCAGTGCATCAGCAGCAAGAGACAGAAGGTGCCGCCGGGCCGTCGCCGCCGCGGCACGAACAGCATTGCCGGCTTCCTCCATTGAGTTGCTGCCGGAAGTGATCCCTTCATCGGGGTCAATACCGGTCTCGGTTCGGGCAATATCAATACGGCTGATATCTACATCGAGCTCTTCCGCTGCTATCAGAGCAAGAGCAGTTGAAATTCTTTGGCCAATATCAACCTTACCAGTATGGATCAGGACCCGACCATTCCCTGCAATTGAAATCCATTTATCAAGGCGTGGGCTTTTTTTGAGGCTGGCGCTGTGAGGCATACTACGCTCCTCCATCAACGACGCGGTCTATGGCTTTTAAGACCCGCAGATGCGACCCGCAGCGGCACAAATGCTCTTGAAGGGCGTCACGAATTTCTCCGGGATCTGGCTTGGAATTCTTTTCGAGCAACGCCGTAGCTGCGACCACAAGCCCCGCGGTACAATATCCACATTGAGCGGCCCCTTCCTCAAGAAAGGCCTGTTGCAGCGGACTGAGCCTACCTCCTTCAGCCAACCCTTCAACAGTTGTGATTTCCGTCCCTTCGAATTCCGAAGCCGCCCTGACACAGGTTAAGGCGTCTTCACCATCAACTAAAACAGCACAAGCACCGCATTGTTCAAGACCGCAACCAAGTTTTGCACCGACCAAGTCGAGCTGGTTACGCAGAACGTAAAGCAAAGGCGTCGCAGGGTCGCATTCGACCGTAAAATTTTTGCCGTTCACCTTGAGAGAAATTTTTGGCATTTTGGTCAATTTTCCTCCTTATTTTTCTTTACCCTTACCCAGAAAACTTCCGGGGACTATAGCTATAAAAAATACTAATGCCGTGACGAGGAACCCCTCTCGAAAACCTAACATTGTGGCTTGATCAAATATTGCCTGCCCAAGCTGTTGAAGCGCAGCCGGCATCTGCAATCCTTCAGGGGTGCCCACTTGGCCCAAATGGGTTTGAAAGGTCCTCAGGAATTCCATAGTCGCAGAATTTCCCGCCGTCTGTGTGGCAATGTATGAATGTGCGTAATAGGCAGACCTAAGGTCAACGAAAGTAGCTAAAAGACAAACCCCGAACGCCCCGCCAAGTTGGCGCGAGAAACTCATCATCCCAGCACCCTGGCTCACCTGCTCAGGAGGCAGAGCACGCATTGAGCCTGTAGTTAGAGGTGGAAAAACAAATCCTAAACCGACACGCCCGATAATCAGCCACCAGCCAAATACCCAAAATGCGGTATTGGTATCAGCGCCGGCCATCAGAAAACAGGAATATGACGTCATGATCAAACCAATAACGATTGGGATCCGAGGGCTAATCCAATCACTAATCCGCCCGGTCAAGGGAAATACAAACGCAAGCAAAAGGCCCGCCGGCATAAGCAAGAGGCCGGCCTTAGTGGGGGTATAACCCATCACGATCTGCACAAAAAGCGGTATCAAATACCATAGCCCGAAATTACCAGCCCCCCATACGAAAGAAAGCGCACAACCCGACGCAAATCGTAAATTGGCAAAAAGTTGGAGACTAAGCATTGGCTGGGGGGTAATGGACTCCCAAATTATAAAACCAATTACGGCCGCCACTGAAGTCACAAAATATAAGATTATTGAATCGGAGCTCCAACCCTCACGCGATCCGTTGGACAGGCCAGATAACAAAGAAAACATAAAAATCGAAACGAGAACCAATCCGGTCCAATCCATCGAAGGTTGGGTTACTTCTTTTTCGCGTGGCGGCATAAAAATTGCAGCCATAATTGTCCCTAGTCCACAAAATGGAAGGACGAGCCAGAACACCGCACGCCAGTCAAACATATCTACCATAATGCCGCCAAAAGCGGGGCCCAAGGCTGGCGCTAACACGATCCCAAAACCAAAGAAGCCCATTGCGCGACCCCGTTGATTGGAAGGAAAAATTTGATAAATAACCTGCAGAGCTAACGGATGAATAAAACCCGCGCCAGCGCCTTGTAATAGTCTGGCAAAAACAAGCATATCAAAGCTATTACTCGCGACAGCCATCACCGACCCGGTTACGAAGACTGCCATTGAAACATAATAAGTATTTTTTTTTCCTATTGCGGCGATCATCCAGGCGTTAAGAAGCATAGCCACGGTCATCGTCGCCAGAAAGCCGGCGGACAACCACTGTGCTTTGTCCTGCCCAACGCCAAATGCGCCCATAATATTAGGGATAGCAACGTTGACGATTGTAGAGGATAAAATCAGCGAAATATTACCGATCATTGCCGTCAGTGTAAGAAGCCAGCGATAGCTTGATCCATAACGGGCGGCGAGGAGGTCAGCGGCCGTCGATGCCAACGTTTATCTCCACCATCATACCAGGCCGCAACAATTGCTCCTTATTGTCGAGATTGATCCGGATCCGAATTCGCTGGACGATCTTAGTGAAGTTGCCACTGGGGTTCGGCGTAGGAAGCAAAGCAAATTCACTAGTTGCCGCGTTACCAATTTTAGAAATTTTGCCCTCAAAATTCTTATCAGGATAGGCATCTACACCAACTGTCACCAAGCTGCCTATTTTTATATGCCTCAGATCAGTTTCTTTAACATTAGCAGAGACCCAGATTTTTTTGGGGTCATGAACCATGAGTAGGCGCTGTCCGGCCGATACAAATTCGCTGGCATTAATGAAGGTTTTATCCACCACACCGTCCACAGGGCTTATAATGATGCGGTCCCGCAAATTGAGTAGTTGCCGCTCACGCTGCGCCGTAACCTCTGCCTCACGATGCGCCAACATCGATATTTGCCGGTCCAGTACAAGTAGCTGCTCACGATCTGCTGCCGCTTGGATCAATGCTGCTTTAGCGGCGGCGACTTCAGCCTGCGCTTGTTGAAAGGCCTGTTCTGCTTTCCGAAATGCGTTGCGACGCTCTTCCCAACGCTGTCGGGAAACAACTCTTCTGTTGAGAAGTTTTTTAGTCCGAGCAAAATCAGTGCGTGTAAGATCTAGGTCTGACCGCCGACCAGCAAGTGCTGCTTTAGCCGCCTGCACCTGCGAGCGTCTTACCGACTGAGCGCTTCTTGTTTGGCGATCGATCATTTTCTTTTCGGTCATCGCCCTAGCCTGTTCGGAACTTATCGCCCGCAGGCGGGAATCTAATTCACTTAACTTTAACTTCGCATCTCGATTATCGATCGACACCAAGATTTGTTTTGCCTTGACCGTATCTCCCTCCGATACGTGTAGGTTAGTCACCCACCCCGATACCCGACTACTAACGGAGATAATATCGGCCGTGATACGTGCATCATCGATATAGAGGTTGGTATACCGCTTATAAGCCCAGTCTATCAGCAATATCAGACCACCAATTACTGCTAGCCCCAGAAGGAGATTCCGCAACAAGCGCCAGACACGGCGACGCGGTGCCGCAGCTGTTTGGTAGTCTATCTTGGCCATTTTCTCGGTAGAGTTGCCGTCCAACAAACTTCTCCCTCTAGAAGGGGTGTGCCCAATAAGAAAAGAAAGGGTATTATCGCTTCATCAATAATACCCCAATACAGGTAAACAAGCACCTGCCTCAATGAAATTGGAAATCAGGGAGCAAAAAACCATGGCAACGAAAGACGGATCACAGATTATTGCAATCGAGGAGCACTATCTAGACATCGATGTCGATGCAAAAGTTAATAAAATGGCAGGTGGCGGCGAGAAAACTAGAAAACGTCTATTGGATCTCGGTGACCTGCGCGTTAAGGAAATGGATGAGGCAGGAATTGATATTCAGGTTCTTTCGCATTGTCCTCCAGGAGCCCAAGCTTTTGACCCAAAAGAGGCTCAGGAACGCGCCCCAGCAGTCAACAACCGGCTTCATAAATTTATCCAAACCAAACCAGACCGTTTTGGGGGATTTGCTACGCTACCCACCCGCGCACCAGAACTAGCAGCGGATGAACTTGAGCGCTGCCACAAAGAACTTGGCTTCCATGGGGCTATTGTTCATGGATTAACCGAGGGCGAGTTCATCGACATGCCACGTTTTTGGCCAATTTTCAAACGTGCCGAAGCGTTAGACATACCAATTTATATCCACCCTGGACGCCCACACCCAGCAGTGATTGACGCCTACTATAAAGACTATGTCGAAAAATACCGCTCCATCCTATCGGCTGGCTGGGGCTTTACTGTCGAAACTGCTACGGCGGGGTTACGGATGGTCCTCAGCGGGGTCTTCGACAAATACCCCAATCTAAAAATAATTCTAGGCCATATGGGCGAAGGCCTACCCTTCCTTATGTGGCGGATTAATCATTCTTTTGGGCCAATCATCCCCAATCAGGGGGAAATGACAGGTTTCAAAGATATTTTCACGAAACACTTCCACATAACCACCAGCGGTAACTTTTCTGATTCGGCTCTGCTTTGCACAATGATGGAGATGGGCTCAGATAGAATTATCTACTCCGTGGATTGGCCGTATGTAGAAAACACACCCGGAACAGAATGGCTAGAAACTCTATCAGTAAGCCCTGAAGACAAGCAAAAAATCTTAAATGGAAATGCCAAGAAACTATTAAAAATGAATTGTTAGTTGCACTCTCATGATTGGCTTTTGGACTTCCCTGCGCTAATTCGCAAAAACCAAAACATCATCAAAACAGCGGCCGTAAGAGGGATAAGACTAAAACTATAGGATAGGGTTACTGCCGGCCCGACCTCTTCTGGCCTAGTTCCCGTCCCGAGCCCCGCAAGGTTGGTCAGTAGCCCGGCGGTTGCAGCACCAAATGCCGTTCCAAGTGAACGGATTGATGGCATCGCCGAAGCCGTAATTCTTTCTTCCCCCTTCACCGCGGAGGCCATCGTGCGAGCCAGCAAGTGAACATTATGAATGCCAACCCCAAAACCCATGAAAAATGCCGCAATTGTTAGTGTAGCAAGCATAGGCAGCTGCGCTATAGTCACGATGATAGACAAGCTAGAAAGCATGATGAGTGGGCCTAACCAAAGCGCGATAACCTCCTTACGACCACTCCAACCAGATACCGCGAAGGTGCCCAATGTCCACCCTCCTGAGATCACCAAACTCACCAAACCAACGTAGATAGGGTCAACACCGTGCACAACTTGCAAAAGCAGCGGCAGGAGCAAGGGCACAGTTGTATGTACGGACCCAACCAGAAGCATTATCCAAAGCGCGGTCCCCACCGGAGAAAAAATAGACAGCGCTTGCGAGGGATAAATCCTATTTTCAGCAACTGCATCCAACCTAAAAGCTATCCAGATAATAAAAATCGCCCCCGCAATAAGCAGGATCTGGACTAGGTCTGTATCGACGATACCAGCAAGAGCAACACAGAAAACTCCACTACTTAAAATAAGAAGACGAAAGAGTGGGAACTGTTTTTTCTTCTCGGGGGTGTCATTAGTTAGCTTATTGGGCAAAAATTTTACCGCGATTACCGAAAAAACTAAAATAATTGGTACCATGCTCCAGAATGAGCCCCTCCACCACCCGTACTGCGCAAACATACCGCCAATAAAAGGCCCCATAAGCTGGGCTATCATCCAAACACCCTGATAGGCTGCCAAAAGCCGCTTACGTAGGCCTTCTTCGAAAAGACCGCTAACCAGGGCCATCCCGCCACCTACGACCAGCCCGCTAGAGATACCCTGAACACCCCTTGAAATATTTAGAGACAACATGTCGGGGGCTAGCGCGCAGCCGATTGTCCCAATCATAAAAGCGAAGCCACTCGCACCGTAACCTCGACGGACGCCTAGGAAGGCCCATAGAGGCCCAACGCATGCCGCACCAATAATTGATCCAATTGTGTAAAGCAGAGCTGCCCAAGTATAGTAATCTGCGCCACCGATATCGGCAACAACAGTCGGCATAACGATTGCTATCACCAAAATCTGAAGTGCATGCAGGCAAACACCCATAATGATCAATGCCGAATAGATTCCTCGACCATCACGGAATAAATCACCCCACGCCGCCTTTGGATTTTCGACTTCTGGGTCTATCTTACTATGGTCATTCATGGAACTGGGGATTTTGCAAGTTCATTTCCTAATGATGCCTGCTATTAGTGGTTNGGGATAGTACAAGAAAAAGAGGGGGTGGACGTCACTATGTTTTANGAAACGGCAAAAAATAACCATGGGCTTGAGTATAGCCCTTTTAAATCTTTGGTTGTACCGAGAGCAATTGGCTGGCTATCAACGCTAAGTCCCGAAGGAAATGTCAATCTGGCTCCCTTTAGCCAATGGACTATGCTTAACTTTGATCCACCACATGTCATGATTTCCGCAGGGGCTCATCCTGACAAGAACCGTCTTAAAGATACAGTTTGGAATATCGAACAAACNGGTGAATTTGNCTTTAACATGGCNACCTACGATCTGCGTGANGAAGTCAATGTCTCTTCTAATTTCGTNGGTCCCGAAGTTGATGAAATGGCGATGGCCGGANTGACGCCAGCGCCCGCCCAAANGGTGAAGCCNCCGCGCGTTGCCGAATCCCCAGTTCANATGGAGTGCCGTTGGTTTACGACACTTACAATTCCAGCCGACAATCCTGGCCACAATAGTAATCTNGTGATAGGNAANGTTGTTGGNATTNATATCGACGACAATTTTCTTACTGATGAGGGGAAAGTTGACGTCTTGAAAATTCGCCCTCTCGCGCGGATGGGTTACTACGACTATACGTCCGTAGAGTCGATCTTTACGATGCCGCCTCTTGATGAAGGTGAAATGGCGAAGCGCAGACGCGTCGGCCTGGTTGGCGAAGCCGGTGGCAAGNAGGGAAGCGATTAAGCGTCACTCAACGTCCGGACGTTTGTACTTGAGGTTAGGCCCACCCTTTTGCGATTGCAGATAGGAATCGACGTCCCCCAGCGGATCCATTGCCCNACGCANCCGCTGGCCGACTAATTGATCAAGCTCAATAGCCTGTGACATCGATAAATCACGCCCCATCTGNACCGTNATCTTCGAATGTTCNAGAGGTGCCAAATGGCGCGAACCCAGATCACGCGCTATNTCCGTAACCGTATCTTCCAGCNCCACCAACGGCATAGANTGAGAAATAACGCCCCAGCGATCTGCTTCTTCGCCGGAGATATTCTTTCCAACCAACTGCATCAACGTGACTTTTTTCATAGGGATCGAGCCGTGGATCAGCGTGCTAGTGACAAGTTGTCCAAAACTACCGCGCAGAATTTCTGGCATNCCAAATTGCGCNTCATNGGCTGCAAACACGAGNTCNTGGCAATTCATAATACCCAACGCNCCACCAAGGCAGTANCCATGAACCTGGGCAATCATNATNCGAGGGAAGCCGCGCAGGGCTTCAGCGAGTTGAATAGTAGGTGTTGGTCGATCCCAATCAAGTAGCCCCTCGTTACTGACATTTCTCAGAAAATGTAGATCAAGCCCTGCACTATAAACCTTGCCAGCACCTCGGGTTACTACAGCCTTAATATCACGATCAGCACGTATAATCTCGAGTGACTCAAAGAAAGCTTCGACAATAGNCTCATTCAACGCATTTCGCTTTTCGGGGCGGTTCAGAGTAATCCTGGCAACACCGGCATCCTCCAACCGTTCAAGAATGAGGTCTGGCCATTCCTTAATGACGATCCACTTGTCTGCCATACGAATTCCCCCTGATTATTTTATTCTTCGGTTATTGGTTTACCATCCGGCGTCACCCGGCGACTAACTAGTTTTTCTCCTGTCTTAAAATACTGACCAGTAACCGCAAACTCTGCCTCTTCTTGATTTTCATCAGTCCATTGCGTTAACGGGTACCCAAACCAGGGTGTCTGTAGATCCAACGCCGGCAGGCCAAGTGAGGCCCACCGNTCTTTAGCCGCATCCATAAAATCCTGACGGGGCAATGAAACAGGTAGGTAAGGATGTTCACGACAGGCGTTTATCAACATCGTTGACGTACCCTGCCCATCTGGATAAGCAAATTGTCTCGGGTCTTCTGATGGCGATACCGAGGGGTCCAAACGAGGCACCTTGCCTCGGACAATTTCAACGTCACGGTGNGGCTGCATACTATAAGAAAGTGCCCACAAGACAGCATCCATCGAATCCGGATCAACATCGGCGTCAACCGCAACGAACATTTTACCCAAAGAGGCATCGAATGCGGCCGCCGCCCGCAACGCCTGCCAAGGCTGACCAAGTTCGGGCCGGTCAAGTTGAATTACAAATAGCATGTTACAGCTGGCCATCTCGTGACAGGCAACCTTAGTCACCGAAGGAATGTTGCAGGCATTGCGCAGATGATTAGTGTAGATGCCGTCGAACGCCGCTTTGCGCATTACAGTACTTTCACTAGGGGGAAACTCACTGACGATGCCCTGGTAGATCGGCTGCTCCCTATGAGTTATAGCCTTAACCTCAAACACCTTTTCCATCTTGCGGGGACCGAGATAACCGCTAGCCTCTCCAAAGGGGGCCTCTGGCTCAAGAATNTCNGTGCGAATAATACCTTCCATGACTATCTCGGCGTTGGCTGGTACGACGCAATCAAATGTCTCCGCCTGAACCACNTCAATTGGTGCACCGTTCAATGCGCCTGCCACGCCAAATTCATCAACGCCATACGGCACCTTGGCGGCGGCTGCCATTAGTAATGCCGGCGGCCCACCGATAAATAGTGCCACCTCAAGATCCTTACCCAACCGGCGGGCCTTTTCCCACTGGATAGCAAGATGCTGGGTAGACACATCTGTCGCACAGCCAATCCTGTCTGGCGCTTTGATCATCCCGCGATAAATACCCATATTATAGGCACCGTTTTCCGGGTCCCGGGTTACCCACACACCGGCCGTAATAAAGGGCGCCGGATCAAATCCGGGAGTTGAAACTAAATGCGGGAAAGTGTCAGCTCCCTTTCCCATATTGGGAGCCTTTAGAACAAGCTGCTTGACTGGCGCATTCTCTGCTCCAACCGGTTTCGGTGGCAAATGGTTACCGTGCGTGCTGGCCCACTTCTGGGCAATTTCATCAGGGCCAACGCCGAGCGCTGCACCATAGATGACACGCGAGCTGCCAAGCGAGCCGAGGAGAACAGAGCCATCATAATCAACGCCACGCGCGTCCGTGACGTTCTTAAACCAGAAGGCTTTCCGTTCCGGTTCCGGAAGCCCCCGGAACTGGAGGCGAACTAGCGGCACTAGCTCTGTGTCTTTACTGATCTCATCCTCAATCACATGCAAGAGATTGCGGCGAGTGAGCTCTTCGATGTAGTCACGGACATCCGTGTAAGGCATATGACAAACCTATCTTCTGAGTGCTTCTATTAAGAAGTCGCGATCATAATGCGACCATTGAGGTATGTCACATCCTGTCGAACCGGTTTTATAATGAAAAGGGTAGTTGCAGACGACGCAGACGCAACGAATTTATCACGACAAAAAGGCTAGAAAGGCTCATTGCCGCTGCAGCGAGAATGGGGTTGAGCAGCCAGCCAAACAGTGGAAAAAACATACCAGCCGCAACCGGTATCAGGACGATATTATACCCATAGGCCCAAAAGAGGTTAAATTGGATTGTGCGGAGTACACTACGTGCCAAGGCGATAGCCTTAAGAACGCCTCGTACGTCACCAGCCATTAAAACCACGTCACCAGCTTGAACCGCAATATCTGTGCCGGTGCCAAGAGCAATACCAACATCAGCCACCGCAAGCGCCGGCGCGTCATTAATTCCATCGCCGACAAAGGCAATCTTCCGGCCTTCTTTCTGAAGACGAATAATCTCACTCGCTTTGTCATCCGGCAGGGTTTCCGACGTAATTTGGCTAATACCAAGTTCCGAAGCCACAAAATCCGCCGTTAGCTTACCGTCTCCGGTAATCAAACCAACCTGTAGGCCGATAGTTTCAATTTCCGAGAGAGTTTGTGGAACCTCTGGTTTGACAGAATCGGTAATACCCAATACCGCCACTAATTTAGAATCGATAGCCGCCATAACCACGATCTTACCCTTTTTGGCTAAACTAGCCGCCAAACCCAGAGCCAATCCGATCTCAATTTTTTCCTGAGCCATAAATTGGGCGGAGCCAACTTGAATGTGTTTGCCCTCAATAAGAGCCTCAATGCCAAGCCCAGGGGAAACGGAGAATTCTGATGCCGCGGGCAAAACAAGATCCTTTTTAATAGCGGCTTCAACAATAGCTCTCGAGACTGGATGCTCGCTTTGCGCTTCCGCCGCCGCAATCAGCTCCAAAACATTATCGTCTTTATTAAGGCTTTCTCCGGACACAGGATCGAGAATGTCAGAAAGTTTTGGCATACCTTGGGTTAACGTTCCTGTCTTGTCGAAAATTACCGTATCAATTTGCGCGAGGCTCTCCAGCGCACTGCCGTTGCGGATGAGAATGCCATTTTCTGCGCCACGACCGGTGCCAACCATAATGGCGGTGGGTGTTGCCAGACCCATAGCGCAGGGGCAGGCGATAAGTAAAACCGAAACCGCCGTCACAAAGGCAAATGCGAAGCCAGACTCAGCGCCGATTATCATCCAGATGGCAAAAGTGATGACGGATAACAACATGACAGCCGGAACAAAGATTGATGCGATTTTATCAGAGAGACGCTGTATAGGCGGCTTATCGTTCTGTGCTTGCTCCACTAATTGAACAATCTGTCGAAGAACTGTATCTTCACCGATACTGGTCGCACGATAGGTAAAGGCCCCTGCTTTATTGATTGTTCCAGCGATGACTTTCGCACCGGCAGATTTATCCACCGGCACCCACTCGCCTGTGATCATCGCCTCATCTATCTGGCTTGTACCCGTGAGAACGATGCCGTCTGCCGCGAGACGTTCACCAGGCCTTACGACGAGTGTATCTCCGATGCAAAGCTCCTCAAGAAAAATTTCAGCTTCCGTACTGTTTTTCACAACACGGGCGGTTTGAGGTTCCAAGTCCACCAAAGCGCTTATTGCCCGCGAGGTTTGGCCCCGTGCCAGGGCCTCAAGATATCGTCCCACTAGAATTAATGTGACGATTATACCAGCTGCGACAAAATAAGATTGGTCAGTTCCTTGAGTAAATATTCTTGGCCAAAATAGAACAACCACGGAATAAAAATAGGCGGCACCCGCTCCAATCATCACGAGACTATTCATCCCAGGATTCAGGTGGCGCAGTTCTATCAAGCCGGATCGAATAAAACGCCAACCGGTATAAAAAACGACCGGCGTTGCCAGAGCTAATTCGAAAAAACCCCAGACCGGTTTTGATAACAGGCCAAACATTGCCGCAGCCACCGGCGGAAACATTTGGACTTTAGAGATCGCAAGTAATACCGCAGATAATAATACAGCAATGATAACATCGCGTCGCAATCCAGAATTTTCATTTTTATGACTCGCATTAGCGTCATCTGGTTCGCCAACACAATATCCGGCTGCTTCAATTGCTTTGCGGAAACCTGCCTCGGTGGCTTGATCTTCATAGTACTTAATTGAGGCACTGCCGGTCGCCAAATTAACCGCCGCATCTTCAACTCCCGGAATTTCGCTAATGGCAGATTCCACCCGCGCGACACAGCCGGCGCAAGTCATCCCCTCGACACGGAACACAGTTTGTACTGTCATAGAGCTATCATAACGATTTTTCTGAGCAAAACGGGAGTAAAATTGGCAACACAGAATAAATATGAACGAAAAGTCACAATCGTGGGCTGCGGCTTTGCTGCGGTCGCGTTGGGTATATCGCTAAAGAGAGCCGGGTTAAACAATTTTATAATCCTTGAGCGCTCAAACGAAATTGGCGGTGTATGGCGGGAAAACACCTATCCGGGTGCAGCCTGCGACGTACCTTCACGGCTCTATTCGTTTTCTTTCGAACAAGAATACCCCTGGTCACTGCGTTACGCCCCGCAAAAAGAAATTTTTGAGTATTTGAAACACTGCATCAATAAATACAGCCTAGCGCCACACATTCAATTAAAGAAAGAGGTTGCAGAGGCCACATATAACGAAAGTAGCGCTTCGTGGTCTCTTACCACTACAGACAGAGAGACCATCAATACAGATATTTTTGTTTCAGCGGTCGGGCTTTTCAACAATCCAGCTATTCCGAAAATTCCAGGAAGAAGTGGTTTCAAGGGAACACAATTTCATTCGGCGCGCTGGGACCATGGGATCGACTTAAAGGGTAAGAGGATAGCGTCAATCGGCACAGGAGCAAGTGCGATTCAGTATGTCCCAGAGATTTCGCAAGTTGCTAAAAAACTAGATATCTATCAGCGTACACCACAGCATATTTTTGCGAAGGGTGATCGCGCCAATAGTCCACAGAGCCATAGAACGACAACATGGGAAAAAATATTACAACGGCACGAGAGGCTAAGTTTATTTGCCCGGTTTGAGAAGAATAGTCGGCGCCGGAGTTCCGAGGCGCTAACACGCAAAAGTGCGGAAGCCTTCGAGAAATATATTAGGAGTTTGATCAAGGATACCGATCTGCTCCAGAAGGTTTTGCCGGACTATCCACCGGGCTGCAAACGCGGTTTGCGCTCTGACGAATGGTACCCGACGCTTCTGAAACCAAATGTCAATTTAATCCACACCCCAATCAAAGAAATCACCGCAACAGGTATCCTTGCGGAGGACGGCCAACAGCATGATGTCGATGTTATTATCTATGGTACCGGTTTTACGCCTACAGCCTTCCTTACCCCAATGCTGATTACAGGAGCCAACGGAGAGAAACTGAATGAAACTTGGCGAGAGGGTGCTGAAGCTTACCTAGGAATATCCGTCGCTGGGTTCCCCAATTTTTTTATGATGTATGGCCCCAACACAAACCTATCCGGGAGTATTATCTATATGCTCGAGAATCAAGCCCGGTATATAGCAAAATGTATCAAATTATTAGAGCGTAAAAAAGCGCGCGCTATGCATGTAAAAGAGGATATCCAGAAGCAGTTCAATGACGAGCTTAAAGCGCAACTTTCAAAAACCGTCCTAGTCCACGAAAACTGCCGCAGTTATTTCCAAGCCGAAAATGGCCGCATCACCACAAATTGGCCCGGGTTGATGCTCAATTATCGCTGGCGGACTCGACGAGTACGCAAGTTGGATTATATTTTTAATTGAGAATAAGGCCGGGGCCGGCCCAAAACAGGCCAGCCCCGCGTGCTCATGACAACCGGTCGATGTCAGCTAACACCTCGTTTGCATGCTCAGCTTTATCCACCACTTCATAAGAAGCGGCCACTTTGCCGTCTGGCCCAATTAAAACCGAAACGCGGCTGGGCTTAGCAGAATCACCATCCGCCGCACCGTAGGCGATGGACATCGATTTTTGTGCATCCGTGAGAAGATCATATGGAAATTGATACTTCTCTTTAAATGCACGATTGTCGTCCTCTGAGTCAAAGCTAACTCCAAGAATGACCGCATTTTTCGCCTCGAAGTCTTGGATTCTATCACGGAACCCTTGGCCTTCAACTGTTCAACCAGGCGTATCAGCTTTTGGATACCACCAGAGGAGGACAAATTTGCCCGCATAAGAAGACAGGGCGACTGACGCCTTATCCTGGTTAGTAAGCTCAAACGCCGGGGCTTCGCTACCTACATCGATTACTGACATATCAGCCCTCTCATTAAAGTAAATGTCACAAGTGACGGTCTAAGTTTAGCATCCTTAAAAGCGCTGTCACCCCGACGCTAAATAAAATTAATTTGGTGTATCTTTATTAAAATTTACGGGCAAGATAGAGAGAACTAGGACGGAGATTGATGTGCACGCTGCTAAATTCTTCTGTTGGCATTTTATGGCCTACCCTTACTTGCCAGATAATTTTGATGAACGATACGAATCGGCATGGGTAACCGTTCCAAACTCTCTATGGGATAGCGAAAAAGCGGACAACCTATATCAAGAATATATCGACCAACTAGTGTTTGGTGAGGAACTGGGGTTTGATGGTTTAGTGCTCAACGAGCACCACCAAAATGTATACGGCCTCATGGCCTCACCGAATCTGATTGCCGCCGCGCTTAGCCAAAGAACCGATAAAGCTAAAATTGTAGTACTCGGCAGCCTACTGCCATTGCGTAAAAACCCGCTTCGCATCGCTGAAGAGTACGCGATGATCGATATGATGACCCATGGGCGACTAATAGCCGGTTTCGTAGTAGGTGGAGGTTCAGAAGCCTTTAATTATAATATAACTTCCGTCAAAGCGCGTAGCCAATTTTGGGAAGGTTGCGACTTAATTACACGGGCCTGGACCGATGACGGGCCTTTTGAGCATGACGGCGAGCACTATCCGCTCCGATACGCCAATATATGGCCTAAACCCCGACAAAAACCCCATCCACCAGTGTGGATACCCGGATCGCTTAGCATCGAAACGATGGAAGAATGTGCCAAACGCGGTTACAATTATTTCCTATCCTCACGGGTTCACGGTTCTGCTACCAAAGCGGCAGTCGCCCGCTTCGCTCAAATTGTCGAAGATCATGGAGAATCCTATCACCCATATNGAATGGGCGTCTTACTCTCAGTCTATGTCGCAGAAACGGATAGTCAGGCGCGCGAGGAAGCTTCAGAGGGGGTATGGTACTTNCTGCGTAATTGCCTCAAAGGACATTTGAGACGCGAGGGTCGCACGCAAACTTTCGGCCCNGGTATCCCATCTCAAAGTGTCCGCTCATGGGAAAATTATCTGAAAAANTCAGAGCCTGGACGGGACATGCTTGGCGACGCTGAAGACTGGGACACACTCGACGCTGGGGGGTCAATTATCGCGGGGAGCCCAGAAACAGTNCGCCGGCGTTTATTAGAGCTCATTGAGCTGGCGGGAGTTGGAAATTTTCTAATCCAATTTCATTTCGGCAACATGAAACCTGAGTTAGCTCGAAAGAGCATGCATTTGTTTGCCACCGAAGTAATGCCAACCCTGCGCCAAGAATCAGCTGACCTTTTTGCACGTAATTTTCCCAACCTGGACGAACAGTTGGGAGAAGAGATATGACCGGCCATGCTATTGAAATTGAAGGACACAATGTCTGGATAGTGGAAGAGGGAAAAGGTGAACCAATAGTCTATCTTCANGGCTTTGCCGACGTCCCTGGCCTGCTTACCAATACGCCTCCCCTGCAGAAGGAACTGGCGAAACACTACAAGGTCATTACTCCNGCACACCCCGCCTGTTCAAAATCTGATGAGCGTGAAGACCTCGATACAATGGAAGACCTTGTGTTTCATTATTTAGATATCTTTGACGCGNTATCGCTTAAGAAATTCCATNTAATCGGTGCCTGCATAGGCGGCTGGGTTGCGGCGGAGATAGCCATCCGTTATCCCNAGAAGATAAAGTCGTTGAGCCTCATCGGCGCCACTGGT
This sequence comes from Rhodospirillaceae bacterium, assembly GCA_002724505.1. GTDB lineage: Bacteria > Pseudomonadota > Alphaproteobacteria > MPNO01 > UBA2964 > UBA2964. Next base: position 18,595 of record PBOV01000108.1, read on the forward strand.
CTATTTGTTAGGGGCTATTCGATTGCTGATATTTTTTGGGTGGCCCAACCGGAAGATGGGTTATATTATAATGANTTAAGACACCTTCTCTTTGTCAGCTCCGGGTCAGAAATCGGNAAGGAACGGTTTCCGGATGGCCGGGGCGAGATTGATCAAGAATTGCTGCGTTATGGAATNTTTCGTTTCTCCTCTCGCTTTGGGTTTTCGCCCCCTTATTTACACAACCGAAAGCTGCGNAGTCGCTTGAGNCGATATAANGGGCCGGCGACGATTATTTGGGGTGCTNAAGACCATCTGGTTCCAATAGAACACGCTAAGGAATATTCGAAAGGGTTTGGAGNCGCGCCCATAGACCTAATTGATGATTNTGGTCACAGCGTGCAAGTTGAAGCNCCAACGGAAACCGCNTCATTACTGACTAAGTTCATTGANAAGCAAAGCTCTTAGATNAAAAACTGGGAATTAAATCTGCAATATTCAGGCAGCCCTATTAGAAAGCGTCCCCTCGTCATTTTCGATTTTTTTACTTTGGTCNAACACTATAATTTCGGATCCGGGCTGCCATGCCCCAGCCGAACATTGCNATAAAGTCCGGTCTGCACATCCCAAACTAGTCCGATATGCTGCGCTACCGCATGAACATCACGCCAGGCGCGCTGCATAGGATGGGTTGTTTCGAGTCCGCGGCCNCCAGTGAGCGGCAAGAGTTCATCGACGGCAGCACAACAAGACCGCGCTATATGACCCAAGTTGAGCCGGTAACGGGCGCGTTCATCCANAGTAAACTCTTCGTTTGCANGGCCTTTTTNNATNATGTTTNNCCGAATNTTTTCNANCANCGCATCNGCNGAATCAATTANCGCCGTTGCCTNTCCAATTCGGGTGTGTACGGTTGCNGCTTTTGAAAGATCAGCACCCGTTACAGAATGACGACTGNTAAGATCTTCGATNACATCATCCAGGGCGCCGCGGGCGGCGCCAAGAGCAGGCCCAATAATATTAAAGGGGAAAACTGCGAAAAGTGGGAGCCGGTACAAATAGCTATCGTTAGCCCTTGAGCCATCNGTCTCTTCACCACGAAGATCCATTACGCGCATGATCCGGTGTGGAAGCACTTCTGCGTCGCTGACTACGATATCATTACTACCCGTTCCCGCCAGCCCTGCACTATTCCAAGTATCCTCGACCAAACAATCATTTAGATCGATCAGAGCAAAAACAGGGTCAGGAGGNCCCTCTCCGTTCTCGGGTGGNACAATGACCAATATAATCGCCCAANGACAGTANTCGACACCACTCGAGAAACGCCAACGGCCGGAGACATTGAGGATATCTCCCTTACGTTCAACCTTAACACCAATCGGCAGGAAGGAAGTTGAAACGGAAACGTCCGAGTTATTGCCCCAAATCTCCGCCTGCGCCTCATCCGGCAACATACCCGCCATCCAACCATGACATGCGAGAATTCCACCCACCCAAGCACTAGACGCACAAGCCTTCCCAAGTTCCCGTGCAAACATGGTCTGGGCGCCATAATCGAGTTCTAACCCACCGTAACGAGCGGGCTGCAAGGCGCGATAGAAACCGGCCTCGCGAAAATCAAAATCAGTCTCCTTTGGCATGCAACGATCACGTTCAGCCTTCTGCGCACGCTCCTTTAAAATGGGGATTAATGCCTGCGCTTTTTCAATCAAAGTAGCTTCGTTT
>PBOV01000109.1 GCA_002724505.1 Rhodospirillaceae bacterium
GAACTGCGCAGCATGCCGAGGATCGTATCCACATATAGTGTAACGCCGGTCGCTCGCTCCTCATTTTCCGGAACATCGCCCTTCACTCGATACCGTCCGCCCCTCGCAAGTTCCCCTGCTATACCCCCCGCAAAAATTGTAAAGCCGATCCCGGTATGATATTCAAACCCTCGATTTTCAACAGGATCAAGCGTCAGTCGTAAACCGGGCGACTCCCTTCGAAGCAAGTTAACAATTTCTTCCAGCCTATCTCTCTCTGTAGCGGCAGATTCAGGTAAAGATAATTTCTTAAGGGCTGCAAAAGCCTCATCGACTGACCCGGTACCATCGAATAGTGCCGATAAAGTTTTAGTAGCATGGCCAGCATGGGCCTTAATAGCTTCCGGGTCTTTTCGATCTAATCCCATTCGAATTGCCTTTAATTCGTTTTCCGTAAAACCAAATTGTTCCAAAATACTTGGTACCAGTCGTGGAACGGTTAGGTCTACACTAAAGTCATTACAGCCCAGAGAGTTGATAGCATCTGTTGCTAAAAATATAATTTCTGTATCAGCTGATGGTGATTTAGAGCCGATCAACTCGGCGCCCACTTGTAAAATCTGCCGTTCTGGACGCAGCTGACTACCGCGTACGCGCAACACTTCACCTGAATAGGAAAGACTAAGTGGCCTCGATGCTTCGCCGAGTCGTGTTCGTGCAATTCTTGCAATCTGCGGGGTAATATCAGCACGAACGGCCATCATCCGCTGCGAAACCGGGTCCATGAGGCGGAAGGTTTGCGGAGCCAGAGCAACACCAGCTCCACTTAACAAGCTATCCTCAAATTCGATTAGCGGTGTTTTCACACGCTCGTAACCGTTCTGTCCAAAAAAAACCATGACCCGCTCGACAAGCTCTCCCTCAAGCGAGGCATCACCGGGCAAGACATCTCTTAAGCCTGCAGGTAACAAGGCATTTTTCTCATTCTCAGTCATATCATTCGACCACTTGCGGTTATTTAGAAAATTGAAACACCTCACTGAGCGTGCCGCGGGGTATCTAGCGGTTTTGACAGCTATGCGCAAACAGTAATAAAAATATAGTTAGAAAAGAATATTTATTCCTTCAAACATACTTTGTGCGTTAACAAGATTAACGCGTTTTCCTTGAATCTGGACCCCAGTATTATCTAAGATTAAATTATGCAAAAGCGTTCCAGCAAAAATTCGTTGTCGATCGCCACGATATTCGACAAGTTGGAAACGGGACGAAATTTCATAAGATCTTGATTTGGCATCAAAATCTTTCAACATGACATTCCCAATAATTCTACTCGTCAACGAAGGTGGGTTNTCCGCGTGAATATTGTCATTATTTAGACGNCGCACTCGNGTTTCCAAAAGNTTGCGATCGTCATAAATAATAGAAACAGTGTCAAACGGGCTNGTCTGATTCGGAGAGATGGGTACCCAATACCANCCTGTATCAACAAAAAGAGNAAGCCATNGATCAAAATGGCGTTCATCAAGCAATCTAGACTCNTCGAATAGAAATTCCTCAATCTTTGCNATATCGTANTNTTTTGTTTCAGTCATTGATATCANGCGANCATGTAGCTCATCCACGNNTCAAACATATTTCGAATATGTAGNTCGCTTAGACCNTTTTCAGCGATCCAGCCACCATCCTTTTGGCNTATATCCCGNCCNATTCCTCTGGCTGTNGNAACCCACTCATTACCNCTTGCTTTCAGACCGTTACTAATACGCGAATAAGTCTCAAGATCATCTGTCAAAACGGGTGATGCGACAGAATTCGTGATATTTGCNAAATTGATNGTATCACGAAACATCTTCTCGGGGGCNCCCTTCAAGCGGAAGCAAAATCCGAAAACCTCCGTTTTATCGACGCTCACAGGTCTAATAACCCGAAGTTGACGAAACTGGCTCATAAATGAAATTGATGGGTAAATATTAGTATTCCAAAGCGTCACCCCAAGAATTTCCTTAGTCCGCTCTTTTCCNTTTGCCGCTTCCATTGCTAAAAGATAATCATTGAACGAGGGGTCATTTTTAGCAGCTACTANCTTTTCATCATCATGGTAATCACCNAGTAGACTATGGCCATGAGGATATGCCCAGAGTCCNACTTGCTTTTCCCAGAATTCCCANGGNNCNCCATTTTGTCGCATTTGGCGAATACCAATATTTCCNGCACCGTCAGAAAAAACTGAATCATCCTGTTCTTGTGCGGCTTCAATGGANGACCGNTGAACACAGTTTGGATGCAACCCATCACACAAATTTTCGTAAATTANTTTCCAATTTCCACGATAGAGATGNCGGGNAATTCCCCCCGCTACTTCAACNTCTCCATCAGGAGCCCGGTCGACTAAATCGTCAATGGACTTNGTAACGGGCCCAAGAAACTCCTCAAGAGNGGGGCCGGTTGAAGATAACGATGCAAAGACAAACCCTCGATATTCGGAAAAACGTGGCACTAAACCCATACTATAGTCTGAGTTATCTGGGCCCACCGANCTCCCTTCATATCCACCNGGTTGAGGCAAGGCTTTCAGAGTTCCGTCGGTACTGTATTCCCAACCGTGATAACAACACCTAAAGGTTTCGGCTNTACCGCTNTCCAGGCTGACAACCTGTGCNCCGCGGTGCGCACANCGATTATACAAAACTCTNATTTTNTTATCCTTATGGCGAGTCATTACAACAGGCTGGCCGGCGATCTTAGTACAAAAAAAGTCCCCAACGTCAGAAACCTGACTCCCGTGACCAACATATATCCAAGCAACCGAAAAGATTTTTTTCAATTCAAGATTAAAAATTTCCGGGTCATTATAAACGCTGTGNTGCACTTTTTCNGNCTGCACCAATTGTTCTATTTCCATCNCCCNNNCCCTTTTNCTNATAACAATAATGATACCACTTGTCTAACGGAGCAAGTCAGAGAACTTGGCCTCGTCCAAAATTTCANATAACTCATANTTTGTTAACAACTTATAGAAGANACGATATGACTGACGGCATAGTTAATGGCTGGATTTCACACGCAAAAGAAAANGTCCANCGAGAAAAGGGAACTACTTCTGGCTTAAAANCCTNGAGCAANCGACANACTCCGATAGCAGCGTTCNTCGCAGCGGCNGACTTTGCCATCGACCCACATCAACTCACTGGAACTAACCCAGGAACATTTTACGTAATCAGNAATTCNGGCGGCTTAGTTCCCCCTGGCGGAGGCGATGGGATGGACCTATCAATTGGGGCCTCTTTAGAGTTCGCNGTTCAAGCATATGNCGTGNAACACATCATCGTTGTGACAAGCCCACATTGTGGTCTGCTTAACTGCCTCTTGAACGAGGATGCTGATGGTATCTCCGCAATTGTTAGTGGACAGCATCTTCCAAGTTGGACACAGTTAACAGCCGCAGCAATTAATCGTGTAGCTAATAAAAAAATTCCGAAGGAAGATCGAATAAGAATTTTCAGCCAAGAGTTAATCCGGATTTCATTCGAGAATCTAATGACTTATCCCTGGATATTAGACCGTATTTTTAGCGGATCGATCGCCTTACATGGTTGGTATTGCGACGAAATCGAAGGAGTGTTTTCCTGTTTTGATCCTGGGACAGACGAATTNNATAGNGATTAATCNNTAACTNCGATGGAAGGAAAGCTTAACTGCGTTACCTCCAAAACGTGCGGCACGCTCCGGATTTTATCCATGACAACCTCACTAATTTCCTTGTCGAGTTCTAGTAGGGCTACNGCATCACCACCACGTTTAGTTCGACCTAGAATAAAGTTTGCTATATTAACCCCTTCATTGGCCATNGCCATACCCAAGGCCCCAATAATACCCGGCATATCNTTGTTGACCGTATAAATCATTTGGCGCCCCAANGANGCTTCCATCGGGACACCCCCAATATCNACAATTCGCGGTTTNTCACCNCCNATTAGTGTTCCGGCAACAGACAGNTCGCGTTCTCCTGTTTTAACGGTAAGGCGCACAAGTGTTTGATATTCACACTCGCGCTCGTGAGAAACTACCGACACACCTATATCTCGATCACGGGCAATTACTGGCGCNTTTACCATATTAACCGATTCCATGGCCGGCGCCATGACACCCTTCAGAACGCAGGCTGTGAGAGGCTTAGTGTTTAAGTTAGCTGCGTGACCTTCATATTCAATAGTAATAGATTCTAATCCTTCTCGAATAACCTGCCCGGCAAAACCACCAAGAAGCTCAGAAAGCTGCATATAAGGTTTAAGNTTCGGCCCATCTTCCGCGGATACGGNAGCCATATTTATAGCATTAACGACTGCTCCGTTTATTAAATAATCGGACATTTGCTCNGCGACCTGCANAGCTACATTTTCCTGTGCTTCGGCCGTAGCAGCTCCCAAATGCGGCGTNGCCACAACTTTTTCCATACCGAATAAGCTGTAATTTTCCGGCGGCTCNGTGGNAAACACATCGACCGCGAANCCGCCTACTCTCCCAGATGTAAGNGCATCTTTTATATCTTTCTCTACGATTAACTCTCCACGTGCGCAGTTGATAATNANGGTGCCTTCCCTCATTTTATCNAAGGCATCCTTATTNAAAATATCNCGCGTCNCATCAGTAAGAGGNGTATGCAGCGTAATAACATCTGCCCTAGAAAACACNTCTTCTAATTCAACNTTNTCAACCCCAAGNTCCTGAGCACGATCCAATGTCAAAAATGGATCATACGCTACCACACGCAGTTTCAATCCAATCGCTCGTTCGGCGACGCGTGACCCAATATTACCGCAACCAATTATTCCAAGAGTCTTGCCAGTAAGTTCNNTACCCATATAGCGAGACTTCTCCCATTTTCCGGATTGTGTCATTTGATCAGCAGAGGGTATTTGTCGTGCCAATGCAAACATCATAGCAATTGCATGCTCTGCTGTTGTAATNGCGTTTCCAAATGGCGTATTCATAACGACAACACCGTTNGCTGAGGCTGNATCAATATCAATATTGTCAACGCCTATACCAGCCCGGCCAACAACTTTTAAATTCTTTGCCGCAGCGAGCACTTCCGGCGTGACCTTTGTGGCCGAACGCACCGCCAAACCCTCATATTCAGCTATACAAGCAATCAATTCATCATGGGAAAGACCTGTTTTGACGTCTACCTCAAGACCACGATTCCTAAAAATTTCAACTGCGCGGGGGCTTAAACTATCAGAAATAAGTATTTTTGGCATTTGATCCTCACTCTACTTCCNTCAACNCCGCCTTNACCGANCNATACGCCCAATCAAGCCANGGAAATAAGTCCTGTAAATCAACCGTCTCAACCGTCGCACCTGCCCAAATACGTAAACCTGGCGGAGCGTCACGNTAACCATTGATATCATAAGCAACATTTTCAAATTCTAGGAGAGCATCGATTTTCTTCGGAACAGTGGCTTTTACACNCTCTGGAAGTTCATGGAACCACCGATCAACAATACTTAGGCAGACTGAGGTGTTTGATCTTATTTCCGGAGTTGTAGCGAGAAAGTCGACCCAAGCCGTATTGTCTACCCAGTCGGAAATTACTTGAAAATTAGCATTGGTGCGCTCAATAAGCGATTTGGCGCCTCCAATAGACTCTGCCCATTTAAGCCCATCCAAGGCATCTTCNACACACACCATTGATGGTGTATTGATCGTTTCACCCCGAAAAATTCCTTCGATCAATTTGCCTCCGGCAGTCAACCGAAAAATTTTCGGAATTGGCCAGGCTGGAACGTAATTCTCAAGACGATCAACAGCATTAGGACTCAAAATTAACAGGCCATGTTGAGCTTCACCACCCATAACCTTTTGCCAGGAATAAGTGACAACATCGAGTTTTTCCCACGGCAAAGGCATCGCGAATGCGGCCGAAGTTGCATCACATATTGCCAAGCCTTTACGGTCTTCTGCAATCCAATCCCCATTCGGGACCTTTACACCAGAAGTAGTCCCGTTCCAGGTAAATACAACATCACGGGACCAGTCAGTCTGATTTAAATCAACAATTTCACCATATGATGCCTGTATCACCCGAACATTTTCAATTCTAAGTTGATCGGTAACGTCTTTCACCCAGCCAGACCCAAAACTCTCCCAGGCCAATACATCAACCCCCTTTGCACCAAGTAGCGACCAAAGAGACATCTCTACCGCCCCGGTATCTGATGCCGGAACAATACCGATGCGATAATTGTCAGGAAGCCCTAAAATTTCTCGCGAACGAGATAAAACTTCAGCAAGGCGCCCCTTCCCCGGAACAGATCGATGAGATCGCCCCACAAGCGCACCTGAAAGTACAGACGGGTCCCAACCGGGCCGCTTTGCACAAGGACCTGAAGAAAAACATGGATTACTAGGTAGCCGCGCAGGACGCGCTAAGCTTTCAATTTTCATAATAACTCTCCCTCACAGAAGAGGCGCAACCCGTTGGGGGGTCGTGGCCCGCCGTCGTTTTAATAGGATGCTAATCAAGGGTCAACTAAAGTTTTAACAAAAAGGACGATTTGGGATTTTTATTTTTCCCTAAATTTAACTCAAATATTTAAGTGATGTTACACAACCTTTTAAGGGTTATTTCCCAATAGCAAAAAATTAGGTATGCAGAACGAAAACAGTATGGATAGATGTATCTTAACAATTGTCGTAATTTACCATTTTGATAAAAGTGTTGAGAATTTGTCTGATACATCACATATCCTCGTTGTCGATGACGATACAAGGCTTCGCGATTTATTGCAGCGTTACTTGAGCGATAACGGTTTCGCCGTTTCATCTACATCCAACGCTGCTCTAGCCCGAAAGCTTATGGTGACTCTTACCTTTGATCTAATTGTCCTAGATGTCATGATGCCGCGAGAAGACGGATTAATTTTTGCAGAATGGTTAAGAAAAAGGACCGATATACCCATCTTGATGTTAACCGCGCGAGGCGAAATTCAGGATCGCATAGCTGGTCTTGAACGGGGTGTAGACGATTACCTGGCAAAACCATTCGACCCTCAAGAGCTTTTACTGAGAATTAGGACAATTCTGAGAAGAGTAAGCCTAAAAAACCCGACTGAAAAATTTACAGATGTTGAGATAAAGTTTGGGGATTGCATTTACCAAACTAACAGAAAAGAATTATGGCAGGACGGACAACGCATTCACCTAACGGAGATGGAAGCGAGCTTACTTCACAGTCTGGCTATCCGTTTAGGCAACACAGTAAGCCGTGAGGCTTTACTCCTAGACAGTGGTATTACTGGGGGGGTGAGGACGGTCGATGTGCAGGTTACAAGACTGCGAAGAAAAATTGAACCAAACTCTCGAAGCCCGCGCTATCCTCAAACAGTGCGTGGCCGCGGGTACGTTCTACGACCAAATTAAAGAACGAAACGATGATTAAAATTAAACAATTCCTGCCCCGATCTCTGTTTGGGCGCTCAGTTATGATAATCGTAACCCCCCTCGTCCTTTTACAAATTGTTTCTACTTGGGTTTTTTATGATCGCCATTGGGAAACAATAACTAGGAGACTTGCCTCCGCTGTAGCGGGCGAAATTTCCAGTGTGATTGACAATCGACATAATTTTCCAGGGGAAAAAAACCAAAATTGGGTGTTCCATTCTGCTGGAACAAATTTAGGCTTAAAAATAAATGTCCGAAAGGACGACATACTTCCCAATCACACCCGAACCACAGGTTCTTCGACTCTAGACAAGCTCCTAGGCAACGCCTTACGCAGTCAAGTTCGTCGACCATTTCATATGGATACTTTAAGCCATAAGAAAAAGGTCAGGATAGAAGTCCAACTACCCGATGGTGTAATGGATATTATTGTTCATCGTGACAGACTATTCAGTTCTACGACGTACATCTTCGTTATGTGGATGGTTGGTACATCGTTGTTACTATTCGCAATTGCTACAATATTCATGCGAAATCAAGTCCGGCCAATTCAAAGGCTAGCAACTGCTGTAGATAATTTTGGCAAAGGAAGGGAAGATTCAAATTTTAATCCCGAGGGGTCTACAGAAATTCGTCAGGCAGCGGCGGCCTTTAATCTTATGCGCGAGCGTATTCAGCGTACCATAAACCAGCGCACTGAAATGCTTGCAGGGATTTCGCATGATCTCAGGACACCGCTGACTCGTATGAAACTTCAACTCGCAATGATTGGCGATACACCCGAAATTGCTGAACTACGATCTGATGTCGAAGAGATGGAGAAAATGGTAGAGGAATATCTCGCTTTTGCACGAGGGGAAAGCGCCGAGTATATTAAAACAACAAATATCGCTTCAATCCTCCAGGATGTAGTAGATAGCTCGCGGATAAACGAAACACCAATCACCATCAACACTAAAGACGGGGTATTTATTCCAATAAAACCTAATGGGTTTAAACGGGCTATTACAAATCTTATAAGTAATGCGATATTTTATGGTAAAAAAGTCGCGGTAGAATTAACAGAAATTCCCGGAGCTATAAAAATCACAGTCGATGACGACGGACCTGGTATTCCCATGGAAGAGCGGGAAGATGTATTCAAACCGTTTTATCGTTTAGATAGCGCTCGAAGTCCAGATTCGGGCGGCAGCGGGCTCGGCCTCACGATAGCTCGAGATGTTATCCGCGCTCACGGCGGAGACCTAACCATCGAAGACTCTCCCCTCGGCGGGGCTAGGATTTGTCTGCGTCTTCCTACCTGAAGTTTGATCGCCGACAAAAACTTTGAATTTAATATTACACAATTAATATTCTTGTGCCAAAAGACAATCATACGTGAGCTTAAATTTGCGTCGCCCTCCAATCAGCCTCAAGGAAAAAGACTATTAAATATTTTTCGCTACGTCATGGTCTGTAACATTAAAGGGTAGAAAATTCGCTAGTTTTATAGCCTGTTTGAGCCGTCGGTCCAAAAAAGCCATAGTTTTTGCCAATTCAGGAGTATCATCATCAACCCAGACACATAGCGCTGCCAAATAAATTGCAGCTAAACCCTTCACTCGAACCTTACCTGTCAGCCCAGTTGTGCCGATCCCGGCCGACTCAAGTGTCCAAGTCATCGCATTAAGAAACTTAGGGATTAAAGGAATAGCTCCTAAGGGGTCTAACATTGTCTCCCTAAGAATAGAGCCAATAGCCGCTTTATTTACTTCCATAGCATCAAATCCCCGCAAAATTGTATCCAAAAGACGATCATGAGCGGGTTCTCCAAGTGCAGATAAATCAGTCCTGTCGATAACGGCCCTAGTCGTTTCTTCCATAATGGCAGCAACAATGGCCGTTTTTGAGGGATAGTTGACGTAAAGTTTGCCCAGACTTATGCCCGCAGTGGTAGCAATCATTTGTAACGACACTTCCCGCCACCCGACCTTCAAGGCACAGGTCAATGCAGCTTCAATAATCTTACTGCGTATATTTAAGGGTCTTTTAGCCATGGTCTTTATGATACTCCGGACCTCATTTTAAGAGTTCCACAATCATGTTCCAAGTATTCATATTCAAATTATAACATCGTAGATTCCATTGAAACACCGCTCCACCTGTGCGATCCTTAGAGCGCAGCATATAGAAAATATGACACTATGCCTCGTCCTGCCTTTCAAAGTTTTATGCAGTCAACCTTGCGAAAACCGAGGCTAAGCTACACGCGTGAACAAGAGTTATTTAGGAAGCTGAAAAATGGAGACACCGGCGCAGCGCAGGAATTAGTTACCAGCCATCTTCGTTTTGTTTTGTACATAGCTCGCCTCTATAAAAGTCATGGCTATCCTCTTGCAGACCTTATGCAGGAAGGAACGGTAGGCCTCATGGAAGCTTTAAAGAGATTTAACCCAAAACATCGCACTCGTCTTTCAACCTATTCGATGTGGTGGATCCGAGCAGCCATTCAGGATTACATTATACGTTCTAGGTCACTCGTCAAAATAGGCACAACAGCGGCACAGAAATCTCTTTTCTTTAATATCAGACGGCGTATGGCAGAGCGTCCCTGGGAGGATTCTCTTCCTGAAGAGCTTGCTCGTAATTTAGCAAAACGATTTAACACATCAGTTTCTGATGTTTTCAAATTTGCACTCCGAATTGGACGCACCGATCAATCCTTAAACTTGCCAGCTAAAAGAAAAAAATCAGTAGCGCTTATTGATCAAGTTATTGATGAAAGGCCTGGCCCAGAAGAAAAGTTGATAAAGGAGAAGGATGGACGTTTCTGGCGAGCCCGCCTAGTAAAAGCTCTGTCAACTCTGCCGCCGCGAGAATCATTTATTATTAGACAGAGGTTCTTGACAGAGCAGGTGCCGAGCCGGGCAGATCTTGGCGCTAAACTCGGCCTCTCAAAAGAACGGGTAAGGCAGCTCGAAGTGCGGGCCTTAGCAAAGTTAAAAGGGCTTTTAAAGCCACTCCGCGAACATGCGGACACCGCTGGAACATCTTTTACCAGTAAACCATCACGTACGGCTTGATCCTAACCAGACAACTCACGAGACCGCTTTTCGGCTGCTAAAACAGCTTCGCTGATTAATTCCTGCAAGCCATTCTTCGCCATTAGTACATCAAGAGCAGCCGCTGTTGTACCTCCAGGGCTTGTGACATTCTGACGAAGCACCGACGCGCTATCGGTTGACTGACGGGCTAATTCGCCACTGCCCGCCACAGTCACACGCGCTAATTGCTCAGCCAGAATAGGGTCAAGGCCAACCCTTATACCCGCTTGCGCTAGGCACTCAATCATCAAAAAGACATATGCAGGGCCACTACCCGAAAGCGCAGTAACACCATCGATCAAACCCTCATCCTCAACCCAGTTCACTTCCCCAACGGCTCCTAGGAGTTTCGTCGCTATTAATTTTTGGTCATCGCTAACAGCATGATTGCGGTATGCAACCGTAATACCCCTTCCAACGGCGGCTGGCGTGTTTGGCATACTGCGTACAACCGAAGCGCTATTTCCAAGCCGGTTCTGGAAGTAATCTGTTGGTTTACCGGCGGCTATTGACAAAAACATTGTCTCAGGCCCCACAAAATGTCCATAGTTCGGAACAATCTGGTCCATTGCCTGGGGCTTAACCGCAAAAACAACGATATTTGGTCTAAACTCAACATTCAATTTATCCAGCGAATTTACGACCGGCACATTAAAATTTTTTTCAAGAACATTTCCGCCAGCGGGTTCAACAACTATGACATCTAACTCGTCGATATCGCGACTAAGCCAGCCCGTCAGCAAAGCACTACCCATTTTCCCGCATCCGACGAGGAGTAATTTTTGTTTCACTATCATTCTCCGCTTTTAAACTAACAGAAAAAATCTAAGCACAACTTACCCTTTAAACAGGGCAAGTTTAGTAGTACCCAAAGGACTACCGAAATTTATCT
>PBOV01000110.1 GCA_002724505.1 Rhodospirillaceae bacterium
CAGCATAAAATACAGTCATAAATTTCGGTGTTGCGACCGCTAAATGTTTCATGGCTTTCTAGGTCGACTTCAAATGGCTCAAAACAAAAGTGACAAGTAATAGTTTGATAATCTTTTTGCACGTCAATCCAAACAGTTGAAAACTGTTAATCAATACGAACGAGAACGCGTCCGTCTAAAGCTGTGAAACCGATATAGGTAAATGGAGTGCCCGTCTTTTCCGAATATTCTAACCATGCCTTATGCTCATGAAGTTTCCAGCTTGGATAGTTAAAATACTCATCAAATAGGATTAAGGTTCCAGCCTGAAAACGTGAGCCAATATTATCCAGAATGGTTACGGTCGAGCTATAAAGATCACAATCGATATGAACGAAGCTTATTGGGCCATTATTTTTATCAATGAAAGTAGGCAATGTGTCACTAAACAACCCAGGAACTAAAGAGGCATTTAATGGAACCTTTGGAACACGATTTTGTTTGAAAGCCCCAGTTGTTTCGACATGACCTGACCAGTCTCCGGGTAGTCCGTTAAAGCTATCGAAGCCATAAACAATTTTTCCGGTAGGCGCTGCACTTGCGATCTCGCGCAGCGTATTACCCGTGGCCACGCCAAATTCTAAAAAAAGACCATCATCTGCCGCATTTTCGACAGCAAAGCGGATGATATCGCGGTGTGTCATAAAAATCTGAGCTTGAGGCATTTCGGTTTGGATAAAGTCCGCAGCCTCCGAGCGGGCCCGCATCTGTAGTTCATAGAGTACATTGCGGGCGAAGTATTTGTAAAAAAACCTATCTAGAAGGCGTTGCGCAATATTTTTTCTGGCCTTCACGGCATCTCTTCCCGGAAATTATTCTGTAAGTATTGAAAATAGTACGGCCAACATAACTAACCTGATTCGCTGACACTAGCCCCTTTGTCGATTGTGTGCCACATGAGCAGACTGATTCTGGCATGATACGATGAAGTAAATTGTTTATTAGTTGATGGAGTGGTGCGTGTCTGAAGTAAGACTGTCTTTATTAATTGTGGCTCATAATGAGGCGCATCAAATTGCTGATTGCATAAAAAGCGGGGCCTTNGCCAATGAGACTGTTGTATTGGTTGATCGATCAGGTGACAAAACGGNCTCAATTGCTGANGGATTGGGGGCGAAAATTGTGCNNGGTGTGTGGCCTGATGAAGGAGAAAGACGCACCGCTGGTATTAATGCATGTTNCGGNGANTGGATTTTNGAACTCGATGGNGANGAAAGGGTNACNCCCGAGCTTGAGNCCGAAATCNTAGAAANGCTNCCTTNAACATCAGCTGATTANTTTGTTATCCCTTTTCNCAATTATGTTGGNGGTCGGTANGTNCGGTTTGGCTGGGGAGCTTATAACGGGGTTGGCGGNAANGCNGCACTGTTCCGCCGAGGNAAAAAGAAATGGCACGGTGGCACCGTTCATCCNAAAATTACGCTTGAGGGACAACGGGAGGAGATGGCTTCCNATATCAATCATTATGTTGANGATGATNTGNCGGGNATGTTCGACCGTTTAAANANATATANNACTGCNGCTGCTATTGACGCNGTGGCGGCAGACGNTGATTCCNNGNAGGTTGACAACCTTCAGGCGNTTTTTTAGCCGTTTCNTGAAATCTTATCTTAANAAAAGGGGTTTTCGTGAAGGNNGTACGGGCGTGGCGTTGGCGCTGTTTTCNGGTATGTATCCAGTNTTGATATATATTAAGNCGCAAGAAATTTTGCGAAANAATAANGATAAAAATNTTTAGGCGCTTCCCTGCGGTGGTCCGCCCATCACTTGATCTTCTGNGATTTCAGCCTCGATATCATCAAGAAGGCCACCTAACGCTTTTTCTATATCTCNGCGGTCGACGCCTTCNTCCAGCATGGCACCAAGTAAGCTCGCTGCNCCTTGGAGCGCCAAAGAGAAANGTGGCAACTCATTTGCCATTTCCCATGCCGCGGTTGCAGGCATNAGAGCCATAGCGACAATGTCCTGAGCACGACAGACTGGGCAGTCATCGCTCATATCATGCTGGATAAGTGTCTTTATTTGATCGTTCATTATTTCACCGATGACTTTGTTAATCTAAAATTTGTTACGNTTCACCANCCATAGAAATTTTTTATTGCGAACAATTTTTTAANANTTTTCNAAATTCTTTAATCCGATACCAATNCNNCCTCTAGTTTTTTNCGGATATTACCTGGTATTGGTGAGGCCTTTCGAGTTTCCACATTAAAAAANACAGCGACCGTGTTTTGCGTTGCGATTAATGTATTGGTTTCGGAGTTTGTCATACGTTGGCTGATTGTTAGGCTCTTCCCTCCAAGCTTGGTAAAGGCACTTGTAATGGTTAGTAGCTCGCCGGCTACAGTCTCGTGCAAAAAATCGGTGTTAGTATTGGCTATGACTGTGACGACACCGCTCTTTTTTAGGGTCGCGTGACTAAGGCCAATAACNGACCAAAGATGAAATTCCGCATCGTCGAANAGATGGGCATACCAGCGNACATTCATATGTCCGAGTACATCACAATTCCATGGGTGGACGACAGCTCGATGGGTTTCTGTCCAGTCAGACATCAAAATTTATCCCTTTCTGGATGTTTGGCCGTTTATTCATCATTTCTGCCCAGCGGGCTAAATTCGGTAAACCCTTTAGNGTCTCAGGCATTAATGCGGTGGTGCGGTGGTGAATGCCAAATAGAGCAAAATCACAAATAGTAATGTCCTCGCCCCCACAAAAGTCGTGGTGGTTAAGAAAACCATCCCACACTTTGTAGTTGTCCCGGAGCCTCTCTAAAAAGGCCAATTTAGTTGGGTTATGGGGTTCTGGCATGCGCCCAATGAAAGAGATAGCGCCATAGGTTGGGCCGATATCAGTGGTTGCATTCATCATGGGGTTCCAAAACGCGGCACGTGCTGCTGGATCTTTTGGAATAAACTTTCCCACTTTTTCTGCTAAATAAAACATAATGCCAATCGATTGAGGGATCGTAATTTNTTCGTCACCAGGNCCCTCTTCATCAATGATGACNGGGGTCATNCCCATAGGGTTCATGGCCAGATANTCGGGCGTTTTATGCTCTCNCGCTTTCATATCNACATTATGTAACTTATAGCTCAATCCGCATTCCTCGAGAGTTACCTTCGCCCGAATCCCATTGGTTGTTGACGCTGCATATAGATGGATCATATTTAATTTCCTGTTTCGAAAAGTTGAATAGCCGCCGTTAAATATTCCTCTGGACGCTCTCGTGGTAGATTGTGGCCGCAGTTTCCGAGTAAATGAATGTCAGAGTCAGGAATTGACCTTGCCAGGACCATTGTTGTTTCAGAGGCTGGGCAGGGTTTGTCGTCACGGCCATGCAGCATAACAACTTTGGCAACGATACCTTCGAGTTCGTTTGGATCTAGGACGGCAGCATCTAAATATTGTTGATGTGGTGGCGCAAACATTTCGCCAAAATAATCAGCATATCCATTTTTTTGCAGCATGTCCCATCTTTGATTGACCATTTCTGGCGTGAGCGCCTCCGCATTACTAACCATTTTGGTCATTGAAATTTCAAGTGTTTCCGGCGTTTGAGGTAATGTCCAAAATGAACTTAATGCATCATTCATAGGGTAGTTCGTACCTATCGAACTCGAGGTTAGGACACATTTGACACGACTAGAACGGCTCGCAGTTTTGAGTGCTAGGGCACCTCCCAGAGAATGTCCGGCTATTCCGCACGGGCCCGGTGGTAAAACTTCGTCAATCATTCTTAGTGCCTGCTCCACCCATAGATCAATATCAAAAAAAGGTGGTTTGGTTTTCCTCCCCGAACCACCAAATCCAATGAGGTCGGCTGCGAATACATGCGAATGCTTTGCTAATGAATCTAGAACTGGCTCAAAGTTGCCGATTATCGAGGTGCCCGGTCCGACACCATGCAGCATCAGAATAGGGAAGCCTTGCCCACCCTCCCAATAATGTACCTGATGGTCCGTAACTTTGACTTTCTTGCTATTAAGCATGGGGCGCACTCCGTAATTTATTTTAATAAATTTGGCCTTGCTGTTTAACTTTGGCAAGAGAAGTTGGTTATGGACGATAAGAAATAAACACTGGGGCGCTATACGTTGTGTGGCTGAATGGTAATAATGTTTTAAATCGGTTCAGGAGAACTTTATGGAATTTGGAGTTTTTGATCATCTTGATCATGGTAATATTCCGCTGGAGGCCTACTACGAATCTCGCCTACGGATTGTCGAAATGTATGATCGTGGTGGATTTTACGGTTATCATGTCGCGGAACACCATGCTACTCCTCTGGGAATGGCCCCGTCACCGAGTGTATTTTTGGCCGCCGTTGCCCAGCGCACAAAAACTCTTCGTTTCGGCCCGATGGTTTACGCTTTGCCTCTTTATCATCCCCTGCGTTTGGCGGAAGAGATCTGTATGCTTGATCAAATGAGCGGCGGGCGGTTGGAACTCGGTTTCGGCCGAGGCGCATCCCCACTTGAGATTGACATTTTCGGCCCTAACCCAAAGGACGCGCAAAATATTTATCAGGAGTCTCTCGAAATTATTTTGATGGCACTCAAGGATCATCACGTTAACTACCAAGGTAAGTTTTATAGCTTAAATGATGTGCCGGTTGCCTTAACGCCTAAGCAGTTACCGCATCCGCCCATGTGGTATGGCATTCATGCTGTTGAAAGTGCCGCACGCGCAGGAACGAATGATCTGAACGTTATAAGTCTCGATACTGCCGTTGATACCGGTCCAATGGTCGCGGCTTACAAGGACGCCAGGCGGGAGGCGGGCCATCAGGGGCCCTTTGAACCAAAAATTGGTATTGGTCGTTTCGTCGTGGTCGGCGAAACGGATGAGGAAGCCCTGGCTGTCGCCCGCCGTGCTTATAGGGTCTGGCACAAAAGTTTTAACTATCTTTTCAATCATAGGGGGGCTGCAGGCCCCAAACACCAGCGACCATCAGAATTTGATGCGATGGCAGCATTGGGTCGAGCTGTCGCGGGCTCGCCGGAGACAGTTATCAATGTTTTACGCAAAGAGATGATGGTATCAGACGCAAATTATCTCGTTGGTCAGTTTGTTTTTGGCGATATGTCGTCCTTGGAAGCCGAATCCTCGGTCGGGATGTTTATTGATAGTGTGTTACCGTTACTTGATGCCTGACTGTTCAATCGAACCTTTTAGCACCCTCCAAAGCGGAGACTCCAACCTTGGCGACTTCGAGATCTTGTTCACCTGTACCAGAGCCAACCCCGATGGCGCCCACAACCTCTCCATCGATTATTAGCGGCAATCCACCGGGCAAATTGACGCGTTGCCCCTCAGTGACAAGGGCCAGCTTGATATCAATACCTTCCGGAATATTGCCTGTAGGTATCCCATAGATTGCGGCGGTTTCGGCTTTGCGCCGTGAGGACGTGTTGGACATAACAAAGGCACCATCCATCCGGCAGAAAGCCATCAGATGTCCGCCTGTATCGACTACCGAAATGCATTGAGGTACGCCCATCTCCTGCGCTTTGCTGATGGCAGCATTCAGAACTTTCATTGCTCCATCACTTGTTAATTTGAGTGTTGAGGCGGTGTCTGGCATCTTTGTCTCCGTGGCGGTTGTTTTGCCAGCGATCATGCCAGCTAATATTGATTATAATTTACAGGAGCTTGGCAGAAAATGAAACTGCGGCGGTTCGGTCGAACAAATCTGCAGGTATCGGAACTCGCTTTTGGTGGTGGGCGGTCTGGCGGGATCTTGATCAATGCTAATGAAAAAACCCGCCGCGCTGCTGTACGCAAGGCGCTAGATCTGGGAGTCAACTGGTTCGATACCGCGCCGCAATACGGGGAGGGTAAATCCGAGGAAGCCCTTGGGTGGCTTCTCGCGGAGGTACCTGAAACACCCTTTGTTTCGACCAAGGTTCGGATTGATTTGATGAGCGCCGAAAGTCTAGTGAGCCAAGTCGAAAGGAGCGTTGCCGAAAGTTTAAAGCGTTTAAGGCTAGATCGGGTCGATTTGCTTCAAATTCATAGCTTGATTATGCCCGAGGCTTCTGGTCGTACAATCTCCTCCAATCACGTTTTGTGTGATGGTGGCGTGGCTGATGCGATGGCAAAAGTGCGGGATCAAGGGATGGCCCGATTTCTCGGGCTCACGGCACTTGGTAATAATAACGCTACGATAGAAGTAATCGAAAGCGGTCGCTTCGATGCAGCGCAGGTTTATTACAACTTAATCAATCCGTCCTCGGCATGGACGAGGACAATTAGTGGCTGGTCTAGTTATAACGGAAAGGGGATTATGAAGGCCTGCATTGAACAAGACATGGCGATAATGGCAATCAGAATTTTTGCGGCCAGCTATCTCGCAACGCCGTTGCGTACTGGCCGTGAGAGTATACTCACTGAAAATACTACTGCAGAGAAGGAGGCCGGATCTGCTGAGGCAGTCTTCGGAGTATTAGGAGATGAATTTGGTACGTGGGCGCAAACGGCTGTACGCTTCGCACTGAGTAACCAGATGGTTTCGACAGCAATTGTTGGCTTATCAGATCAAGCCCATCTTGATGAGGCGGCTGCGGGTGCTGAAAAGGGACCCTTGGACAGCGCTGCGATGAAAAAACTCGATAAACTTTGGAGANCGGGATTTNNGTGATGCGATGCCAGAATTAGATCTAACNAACCGTCACGTTTATAAGACNTGGACGCAGGACATGGTGCGTTATNGNGACCTTGATCCAAATGGTCACGTCAACAATGGGGCAATAAACCAGTATTTTGAGGATGGCCGTGTTTATCTGCGCGAGGAGNGAATGNNAGATCTTGGGGNCAATATTNTTAGGGGCTTTGCTATCAAAAAATTCACTGCNACTTATCANGAGGNNCTGTCTTATCCNGCAACGATTGATGTTGGGAGTGTGGTTAGTCGGATTGGTAACTCTTCTTTTGTGCTCGGGCAGGGCGTTTTTGATAGTGAACGATGCGTTGCAACAGCAGAAGTTATTTCTGTATTTTTTGATTACAACACGGGCAACTCTAAACCACTACCTGNCGCGGTGAGGAAAGCTCTTGAATCTGCATCTGCTATCGAGGCGGGCTAAAGTGCGTTGCAGGGGCGCCGGAGAGTGCGCCACATATGAGATGACGAGGAGTTGTCGTTTCCTAGCCCNTCCTTGGGCTGTTTGAAGTGGCGACCTATGACGTCTTCAAACTGTTCCAATTCTACGACGACATCCGGGTCAAAAGAATAGAGATCATTTACACAAATCATCCGAGCCGACATGTACCATTTATGCTTCCTNGCACGTTGATANTCGGCAGTAATATAGGGCTCTGGCTCGTAATCATCACCAAACATGCGCCGATAGTTTTCTGGATAGGNATAGCCCACTGATTCATCTGGGAAAAACCGTAAACACTGATGCATTTTGATTGCCCAGCTGACTTCCTCATCGACATAAGGTTCCAATAATTGTGCGCCCCAGTATCCATGGTCGGATCTAATAAACCCGGTGACAGCGATATCGTGGAGTAGACAGGCTAGAACCATTTTTTCCGGTAGCCCGCTTTTTTGTGCTAAATTGGCGCTCTGAAGAAGGTGAGCCTGTGATGGCGAAAAACGTAGCCGAAAGAAATCAAGTAATGTTGGTGAGTCGGGCATTTTTGGCAGCCGTGGATCATCACCCATCAAGAGTTGTTTGCCTGAGCCAACAGCAAACCCGATGCCTAAAGACTGGTCGCCATCAGCTAGGTTGTAGAGCAGCGATTTTGTGACGATCCNATCGCCTAGCTCTTTTATTTGTTGTTCTTCAAGCGCATCCGCTTTTTCCGAGTATGTAGGGCCTGTCGCCATTAGATAAGGTTTTCTCCTATGACCAATATAAATTCCCCCAATTACATTGGGGTTGTGTCCGCTTTGCGTCAAGGGGTGGATGCATCTTGTGTTTTTGTTGCTTAGACTGAAATATAATTCAACTACGGAATTAATATGCAAGANATTTCTCATACGTGTGGCTTTTCAGCGACGAACCCTGCCCTTTGGATTGATCACTTGGAGCCAGCGGAAGGCGCAATCAAGCTTCCTTTAGTTTTGGTGCATGGGGGTGGACACACTGGAACTTGTTATTTGCTTAAACCCGATGGTAGTCCCGGGTGGGCGCAGCATTTCGTGAAGCTTGGCTATCCAGTTTATGTATTAGATTGGCCAGGCATGGGGCGCAGTGGACATGTCGATTATTCTAAGCTNACGGGAGAATTTATNTGCAAGATTCTGGGAGAGTTCATAGAAACGCTTCCAGAGCCCTGCGCCTTACTGACACATTCCATGTCAGGGGCCTATGGGTGGCGCCTAGTGCAAAATTATGGTCGCCGAATTAAGGCTGTCGTCGGCGTAGCACCAGCACCCCCGGGTAATATTCAAGATGAACCAAAAATCTTGGAGCAAGGAAAAGAATATATTGTTGTACAACGAGGCGACTTCAAACGAAGGATTGATCTCTTTAAGCCAACACCATTTAGTGATGACCTTATTCTGCAAAAATTAATTGGGGATGGTGANAAGTTTCCTAGGGATTTTCTGAATTCNTANGCCGCTGGTCTATCGGGNACACCCCCCAGGCTCGCTTATGAACGTGGTAATATTGNGGGNAGTCAGCTNAAAATTACGAANACGGGACCCTTTACAGACAAGCCAATTCTTATCGTAACCGCTGATCACGACCGCGACCATACTTATAAAATAGATGGTGCAATTGTTGACTGGCTTCAGGANATAGGTGCAGCAGCTGAANNCTGTTATTTGCCGGATAGGGAAATTTTCGGAAATGGCCANATGATGATGCTGGAAAAAAATAGTAATGANATTGCTGTTGTAATCTCTAAATGGATTGATTCAAGGGTTTCTCATTGATGTAAATAAGGCCTATTTNTCAGCTTCGTTTAGTGACATATCGTAAACAAAATTTAGTAATGGAGAATAAATTGCCAACTGCTAATTATCCAAGCCTTAAGGGCCGTGTCGTTATAATAACTGGAGGTGGTCAAGCGCTGGGTCGAACTTATGCCCACGAATTTGCAGCGCAGGGTGCAATACCTGTGATTGCTGAGCTCAATGCGGAGAATGGTAATCGGGTGGTACAGGAGATCGAGCAAAAGGGTGGAAAGGCAATCTGTGTCCAAACAGATGTCTCTCAGGAAGCGGATGCCAATGCGATGGCGGAAGCTGCATTATCCGCTTTTGGCCGGATAGATTGCCTTATCAATAACGCGGCGGTGTTTTCGCAGATTACAATCGCACCTTTTTGGGAGTTGCCGGTTGAAGAGTGGCAATCAGCGATGCGAGTGAATATTGATGGAGCATTTTTCTGCTCGAGGGCAGTGGTTCCGGCAATGCAGGAACGAAAATGGGGACGAATTATTAATATTGCATCCACAACCGTACCAACGGGAAGAGCGAATTATCTCCATTACATTACGTCCAAATCAGCGATGATAGGTATGACCCGCTCAATGGCACGCGAGCTTGGAGAATGGAATATTACCGCGCACTTATTTATGCCTGGAGCAGTAGAGACTGAAGTCGAGCGCCCATCGGTTTCAGGCGCTATGTTTGATAACTTGGCTAAACAACAGGCGATCCAGCGTCCGGCAACAATGGATGAATACGCTGGCTTTATGCTGTTTTTGTGCTCTGATGACGCAGAGTTCACCACCGGGCAAACCTTTGCAGCAAACGGTGGAATCGCCTTTTTATGATTTGAACTCTAAATAAAAATTATCGTTCAAACTTTACCTGTTCCTGTAAGGTCTCGATTGTGATGTCAATTTGCCCACGCAACTTGGTCAGCCAATCGATCACTTCGTTGAAGTCCTTTTCAGTATATTCTTCCTTAAAAACCTCGTTTTCCATCATTAGCTTGGCGAGGATTTCTACGAATTTGAGTTGTTCGGGGTCAAGTGGTTGCAACGGAATTTCCTTTCTTTTGATTATAGAAGGACGTAACCCAGCTTTACACGGGCTGCAACCATTCACTGTTGTTAGTGTAGCCGTGCATACTTATGGGCAGTGTGGTAAATAGAGAATTATCAATAGAGGGGTTGCATTGGAAAGTGTCATTGGGTTTTTGGTTGAAGGAACGAACCTTACCATCTTAGGCTTCTCGATTTTGTGCGGGGTGTCGTTTGTCGGAAGCCTTATAGCCGCCTCATTAGGGCTCGGTGGCGGCCTTCTCAATCTTGCCGCAATGACATTATTTTTGCCACCGACAGTTTTGATCCCTATTCACGCAGTAGTTCAGATTGGCTCAAATGGTTTTCGTGCGCTTCTTATGCGGCGAGATATTTTATATTCGGTTATTCCAGCCTTTGCTGTTGGCACGTTAGTTGGATCGTTTATTGGGGGCAGGGCACTTTTCGCGATGGAAATCTGGGTTTTGCAGGCGATCCTTGGTTTATTCGTTCTGTATGCGACATGGGCTCCAAAATTCAAAAGCTCTAATCCAGGGCCATTGAAATTCTTTGGTTGTGGAGTTTTTGGTGGGTTTGCCACGATGTTTGTGGGTGGAACTGGTCCGCTCGTTGCGCCTGTTGTTAATGCAGCGTGTAAGGAACGGCAGGAGGTTGTCTCGACACATGCGGTGCTCATGACATTGCAGCATTTTTTTAAGGTAATCCTGTTTGGTGTTCTAGGATTTGCCTTCGGCCCTTATATCCCATTGTTGTTAGGCCTCATCATTTTCGGCGTATGCGGTACTCTTGTAGGCAAAAAGGTTCTTGATAAATTACCAGAAAAGGTTTTTCGAATTGGTTTGCAGACGATTTTGACACTATTAGCCGCGCGGTTATTATACGCCGCTTTAACGACCTATTTATCTTAAGATGTCGTGGTGTCACCTTTGCCGCGCAACCACATAGCACCAATATAAATATATTGGGTCCCCATATTGACTATTATGATCCGGAATAGGTGAAACGCCATGATTGTGGGAATGGCCATCTGCAGCGCTTGAGCGACAATAGCCATCTCTGCCATACCGCCAGGTGCGGTAGCGATAATCATTGTGGCAATTGGTAGATCAAAAACCCAGCTCACGCTGAGAGCAACGGCGACCGAGGCAGAAATGATGAAAACTGCATTGACTAACGCAAAGGGAATAAACAGCTTGTGTCTTGCAAAGAATGCCCGCTCGTAGCGTTCCCCTAAAATTAGGCCAAACATCAGCTGCGCAAAGTCAGTCAGCCAGCTTGGAATTTCCGACAGTGTGACGCCGTTGAGGGCTAATATTGCACCTAGAAAAAGAGGTGTCAGCAAACACCCATTGTGAAACCGTAATCTCTCAGAAAGTTCTCCGAGGACAAATCCTCCGGCCAACCATGGGATCAGAATTGAGTAGTTCAAGGTAAATTCGGGGCGGAAGGTGGAGGGCTCGATATGGATGCCCCCATAAGTTAATCCAAACGGTATAACAATAACGAGAATGGAGACCCGAAGGCTATGGGCGACTGCAACAGGCGGCATGGTGGCGCCATATTTTTCCGCTAAATTTGCCATCGCCATCGACCCGCCGGGAATTGACGAAAAGAAAGCTGATTTGCCGTCAACTCCAGAGACCTTTGACATAACCAGAGCCCCGACGCCGCCGATCGCAAAGGCTGAAAGAGTTGTAATTAGTATTGGAAATGCATTAGCCCCTAGAGCGATTAAAACCGGGGGCGTAAAATAAACTCCTATTGCAGAGCCTAGGATAACTTGTCCCATTTGCCGTCCATAGGGTAGAGCAAAAGCTCTTATACCCAACAAGTTAACGGCTGCGACAGCGACCATCGGGCCAATCATCCATGGGATTGGTGTTTCAAGCCATGCAAGTAATGCCCCGGCGGGGATACTGATAGCAAGCGCAAGGGCCATTCGTGGTAGGCGTTCTTGGAAGTTTGTAAAAATACTCATTAAGGAGATAACTCAAGCGTTCATAAAGGCGGGTTCAGTTTTATAAACTTTAAGTCCTGTTATGGCGAGCCATACTCTGCGGCAATTGTTTCCGCGGCGATGAGCCCAATGCAAAATGATTTAATCAANCCGCCAACATAACTGGCACTCGGCCCGCCNTCCAAACCNCCAACTGTTGAACCCGCTGCATAAAGGCCTGCTATCGAACAGTCGTTNGTGTCCATCACTTGGCCTTTGCCATTAACCGANAGGCCACCCGAAGTCACAGTAATGCCGGCACATAACGGGATTGCATAAAACGGTGGGTCNAAAATTGGTNGNGCGNTNTNGGNANTTNTGGTCCGAATNGGGTCAAGCGAAGGAATTGAACCGAANNCGACGTATTGATTATATNAGTTGATAGTTGCCGATAACCCTNTCNTATTGANATTTGCTGCATCTGCCAATTCNTCCAGTGTTCCTGCCTCAATGACGGTCCCTCCTGCATCCGGAAGTGANGGGTTGGGTGGCACATTGTCGGTGGTTCTTGCGTCTTCCCAGACCCGGGAGTCGAATATTGCTACAGCCGATAAAGGATTATCCATCTTGGCTATTGCATTTGCCATAAAAATACCGCCCAANCCTTCGTCAGCAAATCGCTTTCCATCGCCATTGACGACAATGCTTGAAGCACAAATTAAATCAACTTGAGGATATGGCCATAGATTATCGTTGGTCATGGCATCGCGGCTGAGAACATGTCCGTAAAAACTTTCTAGCCCTACGGTAGCAGCACCGATTTCTGTTGCCATACGTATTCCATCGCCGACACCGGTGCCGGCATTCCGTGCCTGGAGCTCGGATATGTCGCAGCCGATATGCCGACGAACCAGTTCGGCATTTGCCTGAAAACCACCATCGGTAATTATGGTAGAATTTGCAAAGAGAGTTTCTTCTCGTTCTTCGGTAATCACCTCTACCCCAGCAACTTTGTGATTAATATTTATTAGCCTTTGAGCACGCGTGGCACGCCGCAATTCACCCCCATTCTTGGTNAGTTCGTCGCCCAGCCTTTTCAGGAGTTTGTTTGCGCCACCACCCTTCCAGTCAAGTCCAGCACGCATCTCACGCAGCGGTGCCAACATTGGCATGTGGTCTGTTCGCCGCGGGTGATCTTCGAAGTTAGCGCCGCGGTCTTTAAGCCAATCAAGTGTTCGGGCGGCATTGCGACCTATAGTTTTTGCTAAGTCACTGCGTGCAGCACCTTTGGCGTTGCTGATGATTGTGGTGCTTAGTTGCTCTGCATTGGTCCAAGGTGTCTGGAATGCGACATGCAGTGACCCGGTTGAGAAGCGCGAATTGCAAGGATAAAGTTTTTCCGGGCTGGCCTCAAGAACCAAAGGTTTCAAGCCCAATTCAATAGCACGATTTGCAGCTGTAAGACCGGCAAANNCGGCCCCTATAATTATGATATCGAAAGACATTATTTATTCTGTAAAGATGATATTTGCACCAGCGGCTTCTGCGGCGGCAACCTGCAANCCATATTTTTTTTCGGTGTATACAACATTATTTTTTTCTAAAATCCTTCTCGTCGTTTTCAAGNCTTGGGTTTTAATTTTCATAGCCGCTGCATATGGCGTGGTTGGCGGATTTATATCAAATTTGTTGAGTAAGGTCGCTGGTGTCGTAATAACAAAGTTCCCCTGCCGTAAAGTGAAATTCCATGAATTAAACTCCTCGCTAGCTGGTTTTCCAAAANATTTTTCATATCGCCTAACGACAGTNATGGGCTCTTCAACGCAGACGATGATTTCNTCGAGAGCAATGGCGNCATTGGAGTGTGTCAAATAACGGTCTTGCCATAGGTATTGCGGTGTCAGATGTTGGATGGCCAAGACGCGCCCCTCCGGCATTTCCTCGGGGGGCAAGCGGGCTAAGTTAAATTCCGCTCTTCGTTCCCCACACGGTGTATCTAAGGACCTGGCCAGGAAGTGTACCCCATTCACCCCAAAACCCTGTTCTGCGAGATGATTGGCGGCAGCAGTACAATCCATACAGCCAAATGCCAAAATATGGATACCCTCATAACGTTCAAGGAATTCGGGGATTTTGTTGTCATAAAGGTTTGGGTCTATGACCCCCATAAGTTCAAGGTATCCTTTCTGGAGCATAATGCAGTAATTTCCGCAACCCCATTGCACAACTTCGTCACCTGACTTTAGCGCACCCGAATGTTGCGAAATTGGCGTGAGACTAAACCCCAGTCGTCTATATGCCNTTGCTGACGCATGCAGGTCCCGCACCATTACCGCAGCATGATCAAGTACATCGATAACATCAGTCTTACGGTCAATCATTTTCTATTTCTTTGCAAAATTTTAAGCTTGATCAGTTTGCACCATTATCGGAAGGGCGGATATGCTGATACTTGAAAAAAATAGGAGTTATGGATGCAATACAACTTCCGCGAAATGGTCGATAAATTGCGTAAGCAAGGTCATGTAGNGGATATCTACAAATCAGTTGATATCCGACACATTGCGGCGCTCGTTGACAAATCTGATAAGGCTCTCGTCTTCCACAATGTAAATGATTACGCGATGCCGGTAGTCTCTGGGATTTCAAATGGTCGGGAACGCATCGGTGCAGCCTTCGATTGCCCCTACGGTGAAGTTTACAAGCGTATTGATGAGGGACTTAGCAATCCGATACCACCTGCAATGGTTAATGACGGGCCGGTGCAGGAAATTATCTTGACGGGTGAGGATGTTGATTTGTTTGAATTGCCAGTCCCATTATTTTCCATCCACGATGGCGGACCAATGATAACGGCTGGGGTAACAATCGCGAAAACTGAAGATGGCTCTCTTAACGCNGGGATNTACAGGTTCCTTGTTAGAGAAAAAAATNTAACCGGNATTGATATTGTTACGCCTAANGATCTTCAAAGGCTCGCTCTAACAGCCTTTCAAAAGGATGAAGTGCTCCCCATAACTATCAANCTCGGAACACATATGGCGGTAAATATGGCNGCAACATATAGNGCTCCCCTGGGGTTGAACGAGCTATCTATNGCCGGGGGTATGNNGGGTGAAGCCGTGCGNNTGATGTCAGGACNGACGANNGATGTNCCCTTTATTGCTGACGCGGAGATTGTCCTTGAGGGNGAAATTCTNCCCATAGGTTGGACGAAACCAGANGGCCGTTTNGGNGAATTTACCAGGTTGATGGGTGGTCTGCACTGGAANCCNCANGTNCGCATCAAATCAATTTNAANGCGCAAGGACCCAATGTATTACGCCCTTCATATGCCGTGGGAGGTNATACTACCCGGTGCGGCCAACCGTGAAGCNGCGGTGCGACGCGCCTTTATGCTCGCTAATCTTGATTTAGTTGATGTGAATATTACTCCTGGAGGATCCTGTTATTTTCATGCNGTGGTATCAATTCGTAAGCGACCAGGCGAAGCAAAACACGCTATAATGACGGCTTTGATTGCATCAGATATTAAACATGTCGTCGTTGTAAATGAGGATATTGACGTCTTTGACGGCGACGATGTCGAGTGGGCTTTGGCTACTCGGGTCCAAGCGGATCGAGACATTATTACAATTCCAGACGTTCGCGCGAAACCACTCGATCCTAGTCTAAGAATTACGCCGGGCGTAACGCCGATTACGACCAAATGTGGGATTGACGCGACAATCCCTGATGATCTACCTCGTGANCGTTTCGAGCGCATTAAATATGCCTATGCCGAAAGTCTCGACCTTTCTGACTACATAGGTTCTCGGGAAGAGAAGTCCGANGANACGGTAGATGTCGATATTGATGATCTGGCTTCCAGGGTAAAAATGAAACTTAAAAAAGAACCAGTCTATTTTGCTGCCTTGTCGGAAACCTTTGAAAAAGAGGGCTTTAAAGCGCTGGTTCGTTCACTGGGNAAGCTGCACAAAGATGGAGAATTATGGCAGGATGAACAGGGNCGTCTTTGTCTTGCTGACTCAAAATTTTCTGCAAAACCACCGCCCTCCATATGAATAAATTACGCTATGTTTTGTCTATTCATCGAACCGTTCTTTGAGCCAGTCGTGCAGAGTTTCGATCGCATCCTCGCGTGCTGCTTGGTTTGAACCGATGGTGACTTTACGTTCTTTTTTTTTCCATTTCGAATTACGACTGATCCTGGTTCTCTTTGGTAAGTTTGGGTGGTCAAAAGCGTGATAGGCGTTTTCATAGGCGATATATCGGGCCATAAAGCCATCTTCTGCCGCTTGGCGGATTAGCTTTATGCAAGGTTTAGGCCAGGTCCAATTATCTGCTAAACCAACAAAGACCAACACCGGAGCGTAAGGCTTTAAACGATTGTTAACTCTGCGACGGAGAGTNATGCAGCCGGGGTAAAATGCAGCCACAGCCTTAAATCGGTGCCCTTCGCCGAAATGTTCGGCCTTATTTTCGCGTAATCCTGACAAGGCTGCCATAGCCCCATTCGACCATCCTATCAATATAATTTGATCTTTTTTGATGAAAGGTTGATTTTTTAGCCAAGCCAGCCCGCCATAAGCATCAAAGGGCCGGTCATCGAGCGCATGTAATGGGCGTTTTTGTTTGCCGCACATCGAACGGAAACCACGAGGGGTAAACCCNTCCACCGCTAAGACAACGTGGCCCCATTTTACAAATCGACTTATCCAGGCTGCGGAATTGGTCTTTATTTCTCCAGATTTTTTGTAAAGCCCGGAACACCCATGCATCATAATTATTGCACTATAGGGACCTTCTCGATTTGGCTTAAATAACTCACCGCGAATTAGGGTCTGATCAACATCGAAGCTATGAAAGTGGACTAGTCGCCTGTCATTTGCCTCGGCATTTAATGCTATAAAATTTGTGAGGCAAAAGACCACAAACGATAGAAAGAAACGCATTACTTATCCTTGGAGACTGGTGGTTCTTTGATCCGTTTTCCTACATTAANTNGATGTATTTTTANTTCGGGTTTTTGGATTAAGTAACCAGCCAAAAACAATAGTGGCTAGCACTGCCCCAATAAGCTGAGACGCAACAAAGCCNGGCATGTCTTCGGGACGAATACCAGAAAATGTATTTGTTAAACTTCGAGCAATAGTGACAGCTGGGTTGGCGAAGGACGTTGACGAGGTGAACCAGTAGGCAGCGGAAATGTAAAGACCAACAGCGTATGGGACAGCGGAGACGCGGAAACGGATACACCCAAAAATAGTGGCCAACAATCCAAACGTNGCAACAACTTCTGCAACCCACTGCCCGNNCCCCGTNCGAATATGAGTNGAGGCCTCAAGNAGTGGCNCATNAAACATNAAATGAGCGACAATNGNGCCAAAGATAGCGGCAAAAANTTGNGTGNTAATAAAGATAATCGCTAATCCTNNNCTGATTTCACGCCGGATCAAAAANGCGAGNGTNACCGCGGGGTTGAAGTGCGCACCTGATATTAGACCAAAGATTAGGATTAAAACCGCAAGAATAGCGCCTGTTGCTGCTGTATTAGCAAGGAGGGCAACGCCAGGATTTGATGGAGATAGGTTTTCCCCCATAATTCCAGATCCAATTACGGCGGCTAGAAGGAAGGCCGTACCAAAGAATTCGGCGGTAACTTTCCGGAGGGTGTCAAAATATTCCATGACTTTTGCAATATCAAAATAAAATGATGACTACAAGAAAGTCGTTTCGATAACATAACTTGCATCGATCGAAGGGTTATATGATATATTATAACTTATAAAAAATTGGAGGAGTTGATGGGAAGATTGAAGAAGGATGATAAAGTTATTGTCCCCTTTCAGCCCGACCGACATGATCATGGTCAATGTATTTCGGAAGCCATTGCCGCCGCTGAAACCTACTGCAAGAAGAACGGGCTCAGTTTTACCCCGTTACGACGTCAAGTGTTAGAACTAGTCTGGTCGAGCCACGGCCCCATTGGCGCGTACGAGTTACTTGACAAGCTGAGAGTTAGTCGAGGAAACGCTGAGCCGCCAACTGTTTATAGAGCCCTCGATTTTTTTATTGAACATGGTTTGATACATCGAATCGAATCTCTCAACGCCTACGTTGGATGTGGAGATCCTGCGCGGCGTCATGGCGGACAGTTTTTAATTTGCCGCGATTGCAAATCTGTCGCCGAGCTCGACGATATTGCTATTGCTCGCGCGGTAATCCGCAGAGCTGATGCGCTGGGTTTTGAAGCCGAACAGCAAACCGTTGAGGTTGTTGGCCGATGCTCCGCCTGTTCTGGTGAGATAAAAAATGGTTGATAGAGTGGCAAAACAACTTTTAATCCGGGGGATAGACTTAACGGTTACCAAGGGCGGTAAACCAATAATTGATAGGGTTAACCTTGTCGTCAATGCAGGCGAAATTGTTACTTTGGTCGGCCCTAACGGCGCTGGGAAGTCGACATTAATTCGCGCCTTACTTGGTTTGACCGAATGCGACACTGGCCGCATCGAGATAAAACCTGGCTTAATAGTCGGATATGTCCCGCAATTTCTTGAAATAGACCAGACATTCCCCCTCGACGTATGCCGTTTTCTCCTCCTCGGTGCGCCTGAATCTAAAAATAAAATCCAAGCGGCTCTAGAGGAAGTTGGCGTGGCCACAGTCGTCAACACGCCAATGCAGGGGCTCTCGGGGGGTGAGATGCGTCGCGTATTATTGGCAAGAGCATTGCTACGTGATCCAGATTTATTAGTTTTAGACGAGCCTACTGCTGGCGTCGATTTCAGTGGTCAGGCGGAACTCTACGAGATTGTCCGCATAATTCGAGACCGCCACCATTGCGGTATTTTACTTGTTTCCCACAACCTGCACCTCGTGATGGCAGCAACAGATCGCGTACTTTGCCTAAATAAACACGTCTGTTGTGAAGGAAAACCTGAGATGGTTACTCGCGACCCATCCTATCTGAACCTATTTGGGTCAGAAGCTACAGCTTCGGCAATGGCGGTATATACGCATCAGCACGATCATCAACACGATCTAACAGGCGCCACGGTTGATTTAACCACAGAAAATACACATGGATGATTTTCTTATCTTGGCATTGGCTGCTGGTATTGGGGTGTCAATGGTCGCAGGGCCATTGGGATGTTTCTTGGTGTGGCGTAGGATGTCATATTTTGGTGCCACTCTTTCCCATACCGCATTGTTGGGCGTCGCGTTGGGTATTTTATTCGGCTTCAATCCGCTAG
>PBOV01000111.1 GCA_002724505.1 Rhodospirillaceae bacterium
TCATTCGGTCATAAGCCGCCCGCAGGGGTGCGACCAAACGTTTTGGTGCCCCTGGAGGTAGGACCAAACCACGCCCCAATGGACCAGCTGATGCAAGGAACAAGGCCAAGGGTTTGTCTTCTGGCTTGATGAGGTCCGTCAACATCGGCACACCTTTCATTGCCGGGGCTGGATCTTCTTCATAGCCATTTTGCAATATGCATCTGGCAAATGGATTTTTACCGACAAACCAATGAGGCACCTTTGAGCCCCACGCGAGCCAGTTAGGCGCCGTCATTTGAGTTTCGCCTTGTTCTACTGCAAACATTGCACGAGAAGAACCCTTATAACCCGCAACGATTTTTACCTTCCAATCGAGCAAATAAGAGGCAAGGCTGATAAACAGAAATGTACTGGAAGCAGGACCCGTAACTGAAGCGACTGTTTTAATCCGCTTCATATCGGCCACCTTTTTAACTCCACTATCACTTCTGATACAGATGACAGAGTTCGTCTGGTTTGATGATCCTAACCACGTAAAATCGTTCGCGTTGTACTTCATCTTTTTTGGACGAAGCAACTGATTAACAATAGTGTTATCGAGTGGCACCAATAGGTTATAACCCTGTTTCGGAGCAATATTGGCAAACCAATTCATTGCCCTAGAGCCGCCAGCTCCAGGCATATACTGCATGATGAGTGTCGGATTACCTGGAAGCTCTCTCCCTAGATGATTAGAAAAACTTGATCCATACTTATCATAGGTTCCACCAGGGCCATACGGAATGGTAATGGTAATCGTTTTACCCTTGTAAAAATTTCCTAAGGCATTGGCCAGGCTAGCTGTAGAGAGCGTTGCCGCAGCCACAACGATAGGAAGTGCAATTTTCAATTTATTTAACATGTAATCTCCAACTATTAATTGCTTCACAAATTTCTATATGACGCTGTTAACAAATATTAGAAAATAAATATAAGGATATTTTATTTTCCAAACACTAGCTTTCGTACCTTCGCCACAACCTCTGGTGAGGTACTCTTCATGGCATTCGCTACAACTTTTTGAACTTGCGCTCCTGTACTTGCCATCAGGCGAAGCTTACGTTTTTTTAACTCCTTAAGAAACCTTTTATCCGCATTCATATTGTCATAGGCGGTGCGTAGCGGCTTCACAAGAAACTTAGGCGCCCCAGGTGGTAAAACTAACCCACGACCAAGTACACCTGCTGACGCCAAGAAGGAGGCGAGTGGCTTTTGTTCGGGTTTTACTAAATCCGTTAACATGGGAACATTCGGTAAATTCGGGTCCTTAAAATAACCATTTTGCAAGATTGGTTTGGCGTAGGGGTTTTTACCGACAAACCAATGCGGAACCTTTGAACTCCAAGCCAGCCAGTTAGGTGCAGTCAAATCAACTTCACCCTGTTCAATGGCAAAAATTGACCGTGAAGACCCCTTGTAACCGGTAACCATCTTTAATTTAAGACCAAGAAGTTTAGCGGAAAGCATACAGAAAATGTAGGTGCTTGAATTTTTTCCGCTTGTCGATCCGATGGCGGGAATTTTCCTCATATCAAGTATATGATTTATCTTTTTGTCTGATCTAATAACAATGACCGCATTAGTTTGGTTAGAAGACCCAAGCCAAGTAAATTTATTAGGGTCATAGCGCATTTTTTTTGGTCTGAGGACCTTATTTACGACAGTGTTATCTAGTGGGACCATCAAATTGCGACCGCCCTTAGGAGCNACATTGTAAAACCAATTCATGGCCTTAGCGCCACCAGCACCCGGCATATATTGCATGATCATATTCGGTTTTCCAGCAATATGCCGACCTAAATGATTGGAAAAGCTTGATCCATATTTATCGTATGTCCCACCCGGCCCATAAGGAATCGTGACGGTAATTCTTTCGCCTTTATAAATCTCNGAAATTTTATCNGCTTGTGCNGGAGCNCCGATTANCGTCGCNGCAAAAATCATTGGTAAAGCATACTTAATCATAATATCCCCCAGGGTTGGCCTGTTGTTGCACTCCAAATTTAAACGCATTGTTTTTAAATTTGTCATNAAAATTCCACAGGNAGCATTGATAAATGTAATTTAGTCCTTCAGCAAGACCCCATNNCGAGTAAACTTTTCACCGTTAAATTTTCCTTTTGAAGGAGTTAACCTCTTAAATAGAGTTTTTCAATTAAATTCGAAAAATATCGTTTTCCAGAAACAGGGATTCAATAACGAATTTTAATTCGTTCGTTTCANGCCCAATAAAAAAATTCTAACAATNCACTCAGCCAGCTGAACTAGAACCCGTTACCCTAGCCGGGCATTTTTTGGACCTAAGATATTTCTGGTGCTTTAAAGGCGAAAGCTTTTTTAAAGGAGCTTAGTTGATTAATCCTACTCCACCATTCGCCNAGTCTCGGGCGCTTAACCCAATCCGTCAAACCCGGCATCTTNTTGGCCTCAAACCTTTCAATAAAAGGCGCCACACTGATGTCGGCCAAGGAGAGGTTTGCACCGCATAGCCATGGCCGCCCATCCAAAACAGTATCCAACTCATCTAATACTTCCGCTACCCGGGCCTCCGCATACTCTAAATCGGCTTCTGACACCCCCTCCTCAAGTCNTTTTTTCAGGATTACCCGCTTTTCTTCGGTCGCCTGATCATCCAACACCTGCTGCAACTGGCCACTTGTCATTCCATCAAACCTTTTGTAGCGGCCTTGCTTTACCCAAGAGACGGTATTGATATTGCGGTGCAGGACATGCTCGATGCGATCCATCAAAATTCGCATCCGTGCGCGTTCATATGGTTCAGCCGGACGTAATGCAGGGTCCGGGAAAACTTCATCGAGATATTCAATTATAAAATTAGATTCATAAATGATCTTCCCGTCGTGGACGATAGTGGGAACTACACCGTTTGGATTAATTTTCAAATATTCTGGCTCAAGGTTGTCACGCCTAGAGAGATCCAAGTGAACGCTGTCCCATTCAACGCCTTTTTCAGCGAGTGCCATCCTCACTCGTTTGGAGCAGGTGGATGTCNCCCCGTGATATAAAGTCAACATAACCTAATTAAATCCTCAAAAATCCTTTTAAACCCTGCCGTTGATTTCGGGGGAATCAACGCCGTAGCGTAATGCACGAAATATCTGCCGAATTACCCCNTCACCTCGGATATGTTCNTGCGGCGANATAAATTCCCAAACTATGTCGCCCTCAGNTGTCACCTCGAATAAACGTCCCTGACGACCTTCGCAAATAAACGTATTTCCATTTGGCAAACGATGGGCGCCACTCACACGCGGAGAGAAGAATGTATCTACAGGAGACCCCTTATATTCCCAAACAGTCTCCCCTGTTTTTGGGTTTACCTCAAGGATACGGGAAAATTCGGCCTCTACCTGTTCACTCCCATTGGCAAAAATTGTTATATTGCCATTGTCGAGCCGNCGCGGGTCATGTTGCCCACCCCNTTTTCGTTCTTCCATTTGCCAAGTAAGTTCTTTGCTGCCGCGGTCTAGAAGCGCAATCAGGTCAAGATCTCGCCAGCTTAGCAGAAAATTTCCATCNTTTTGAACGAAGCAAGTATTGGCATGGGCATACTCGTGGCGNTGCCGATTAGCCCTTAACGGATACTTCTCCANCGGAAAATAATCCAACATACGCCATTCAAAAACGAGATCGCCACTTGGATTAACTTCCCGAACGACGTCGCAATATATTCCTCCATCCTCATGCTCAGAACCCGGTNCCCCTCCGATAATCCCACCNGCTTTAGCGGTCGGTATCAATTCCCAGGCTAGGTATACCGTGTTGCCGCTCGGACACCGGTTGAAATCATGATGTTGAAGATGGTCGGTATATTCCCAAATAATATTCCCATCCCAATCTAANTCAAGGATACGACCACCAGCCGCATTGAGCTTGGGTCCCTCCCCCGTCGCACAGGATACAAGTAGATTTCCNGTCGGCAGAAGTTGTGCATAATTTCCCAGTTGCTGCGGCAAGTCCCACTTGTGAACAAGCTCACCCGACATATCNATTAAAAATGTCTCAGATCCGTCAGAAGGGGAAAACAATGTAAATCCTGGAAAGGCCCTTGATGGGTCATGTTCCGTAACNCCAAATTTNTAAGGCCGCATTTTTATTCCTAATATTTATAGACCGTNTGTCTTTTNTTTAAAAAATTATATANNTTTTTATGGGAATTCAATCATATGTAACTTGAGAATAACATTTTGATTCTAAAAAGAATTACGGCCGGCTCAATTTCCATTTTTTCTGTTTTAGGGGTTTAAAATAAGCCTAAAAGTGCGCGTGCTGCCGAGAATGCTCTTGCATCCTGATCAGCATAGCCCATCACCTGCAAACCCAGAGGCAAACCTTCAGCTTCCAGTACCGGTAGGGAATACGATGGTGTCCCCAAAACTGATGACGGTACAGCAAATACAGCATCGCCGGTCCATTCGAGCCCTAACGGCGCCGGGCCTGGAGCGGAAAGAGTCACACAAACATCAAACTCATTTTGAAGTTCATCATATGATGAGCGAAGCAACTTTCTTTTCAGAACTAAAGCCTGATAATCGTCATGAGACATCGCTTCTGCTGCAATCAAGCGTTCTTGCGCTTCAGGGCTAAGCCGTTTGACATCTATATCTTTAGCGTAAGTGTTTAAAGGCCACCGAAAATCCCAATTATTAAGACCTCCAGATAGTTCCACCGCACCCTCAATCGAGGTTTCTAACTTGGATACACGATCGTCTTCCGTTTTATCTAATACCTCCACCCCCGCGGATTCCATTCTTTTACGAGCATCCAAAAGCGCTTCTTTTGCCTCATCAACTGTACGGTCCCATCCCTCAGTCAATAGTAATGCTACCCGCTTTGGCATTTCAGCCTCTGGTGCTTCGGTCGGTCCAGAAACCCCCATAAACCCTGGGTCACCTCCTGCACGTACCGTAATAGCCCGCGCGATTTCCCAGGTCTCTTCCAACGTTGCACCAAATGTGCTGGTGCTACTCTGACTAATGGTATCGAAACTGCCTCCGCGGTTGATACCCCCGAAAGAGGGTTTGAAGGCGAAAACACCACAAAAACTTGCCGGCCGGATTGTCGAACCCAGCCCTTGGGTACCTAAGCCACCCGGAAGCATACCTGCGGCAACAGATGCCGCAGTCCCGCTACTCGAACCGCCCGGCGTTCTGGACAAATCCCAGGGATTTCGGGTCCCACGAGCCGGCTGAGCTGCAAATTCTGTAGTCACTGCCTTAGCAATAATGATGGCACCGGCTTCACGAAGCGCGGCAACAGCCGCGCAATCCCGTTTACCCCGCCAGCCAACAAATAGATCTGAGCCCTGTTCGGTTGGCATCGATGCGGTTTCCATTATATCCTTGATGCAAAGCGGCATTCCGTCAATTAAGGATAAAGGTTTCCCCTCCTTCCAGCGTTTATCTGACTCTCTTGCCGCTACCTTTGCCCCATCGATATCAGTTGCGACAAACGCGGCAACTTTCTCTTCCAATTCACCAATTTTTTTTAAACATTCTTCCAAGAAACCACTTGGGCTAGAGGTCCCATTTTCAAATGATTTTCTTTCATTGCGATAGGATTTTTTTTCGGGACAAGACATAATTTTTTCCTCCTATTTTCTTTGAATAAGATTTAAGCACGATGGGGCTGGCAACACTAATACTACCAAAAAACCAAACCTCGGATTCGTCATAGTACTCGCCCTATTTATTCCTACTAAATTTTTATGGTTATTTAAGTGTAACATGGAACTCACGCCTGTAAGCAACCTCTGGCAGATTCTTCGCAAGTTGACCATAAACAAAATGCCCGCCAAGCTTGCGGGCCAAAAAATGTACGGGGGAAGAGAACGATGGAAAAAACACTGCGTATGGAAAACCGCACAAAAAGATGGCGGGAACAACGCTGGCTATTAGACTCTGTTATAAAAACTGTGGGCCCCGAATGGGATCAAGGACGTCTCGGTAGCAAAGGGGGCAAAGGCGGGAGTGCTGGCCTGTCATCGTTCCGCCGGGCTGGCTCTAGGATGAAAAAATTTGACGACATTGGACCAGAACTTGGTCGTGAGGGGCAACGAAGGGAAGATATCGCGAGAAACTTTGAAGACCAGGGTNGAANTGTTTCGGCCTATGAAANCTNTTTNATCGCNTCNCTTCTATTCGCTTCCGCCCAATGGCCCTATTTCGATATCAATGACGAGNATCTTAAATGGGAACGTCGAATGATAGAGTGCTATNATAAATTCATCGAATATGCCCCGCATCCCGTTGAACGTGTCGACATTCCATTCCACGATAGTGAAATGTCNGCCTTCCTNCACCTGCCAGAGANACCTCAAGANGGCACATCNTTCCCATGTGTTTTGCANATCGGNGGTATGGATGGCAGCAAAGANAACATGGTTGCTCTCCACGGCGATGCCGCCCTAACGCGTGGCATGGCTGTACTGGCACTTGACGGCCCCGGCCAAGGCGAAACACGAAATCGTGGCATAACGATTTCCTCAGACAACTTTTCNGAAGCCGCTGAAACCGNTGTGCAATGGCTTGCTGACCGGCCGGAGATCGATACAGACCGTATCGTAATTCGTGGTTCTAGNTTTGGNACCTANTACGGAACTATTGCCGCCGCTGGACTGAAAAAGAAAATAAAAGGCTATTGTGGCACGGGCGTATGTCAGGAACCCGGATGCGATACAATTTTCAATAAGGCNTCNCCGACNTTTAAAGTCCGGTTCATGTTTATGGCNGGCTACGAGGATGAAGATGCATTTGACGAGTTTCGCCANGAATTTGACCTTCGCAAGATTGCTAAAGATATTACCGCTCCTTACATGATTGTCGCGGGAGAAGTTGACCAACTCTCCCCTATTCAACACACCTATGAGCTCTTTGATTTAATCAAGGCACCTAAAAGATTGGTCGTATATCAGGATGCCAATCACAGCATGGCGACAGCGTCTTCAGGAGAACTCGGCGAAGCGCGCGATAGTCTTGTTTATGACTGGCTACGGGACAGAGTAGATAACAAACCTGTAAATTCCGAACGGGTGATGATCGATAGCCGAGGGCATATGAATGCAACCCCTTACTGAAGAGAGTAAACTTTGATGACCGAACACTGGGCAGCAGCATGGAGTGCATCAGCACAGGGACCGTTTCCGTATGGTCGTGAGACAGCACAGCCCGATCTTTCGACGTTGTTTTCGGAACCAGAATACAGCGCGACCAATCAATCCTTCAGAATGATCATCCGCCCCGATATTTGGGGACGTCAGCTACGCATCCGGCTATCGAACGCACACGGTTCGAAACCAATTACCTTCAATGATATACACGTCGGAATGCAATCAATGAGCAGTGCCATTTTGCCTGGCACAAACCGACAACTCCAATTTTGCAATTCCGATACTGTCACAATTGAGGCCGGTCAATGGTCAGTCAGCGACCCGGTGACGCTCGATTTTATCACTAACCCGAATGACCCCCTTTTGACGGGACGGACGATCGCGGTGAGTTTCCATGTTTCGGGAAATAGCGGTCCGATGACATATCATGCCAAGGCTCTACAGACTTCTTACTTGTCAGAACCCAATGCCAGGGATGTTTGTTCTGCGCAAGAGGAGGCTGGGTTTCCTTTTTCAACCACATCGTGGTTTTTCCTCGATGCGGTTGACATGAATATGACTGCACCCACCAAAGTGATTGTAGCTTTTGGCGACTCTATTTCTGACGGGTCTGGNTCAACAATTAACGGCTACGACCGCTGGCCGGACGTCATCTCGAGGAAGCTTCACGCAAAATACGGCAACAGCGTCTCTTTGGTTAATCAGGGTATCGGTGGTAATCAAATACTCGGCCCACCAGAGGANACTCCCGTAGTNGAGAGGATAGGCGGAATATCAGCTCTTAAACGCCTAGAACGTGACGTCGTTAGCGTAACAGGCGTAAGCACAGTGATTTGGCTGGAGGGCATAAACGACTTTGGCTTTACGGGCGCTTCCGAGGAAAAAGTCATTGAGGGTATTAAAAATGGAGTTACCGCTATGCGAAAATCCATTCCTGGAGTTCGAATTATTGGNGCTACTTTAACNACNGCGTTAAACGCGACTACTGGCGGACATGGNAAAAANTCTGTGGATATNAGACGCCGTGCTTTCAATAACTTCATCCGTACGACNAATATATTTGANGGCATCATAGATTTTGATGCCGCGACTATTTCCGAGGCAACCGGCGAACTCAAACCGGAAATGGTTCCAAACAGTTGCATCGGAGGCCCAGGCGATAAACTTCATCCAAACCGCATCGGCTATCAATCGATGGCAGCTGCGGTAAATTTAAATATACTAGTTGAGGAATTGAATTGATGACAAAATTCTCTGGCGATATTGGTCTCCAATTCACCATTCACATCGCGAATNAATACCCGGTGCCAAAAATTGTCGAACTAACGAGAGTAGCCCTCGACCAGGGTTTTGACCAGGTTTGGGTCAATGACAACCTCTGTCATCGTAATATATTTGTTGTCCTGGCAGCTATCGCTGCCCAGGTCCCGATAAGGTTAGGCAGTGCAATCCTTGTCCCTTATTTCCGGAATCCTATCGACTTAGCCGACAGTATCGCTTCGCTAACCGAGCTAACGGATTGCCGGGAATTGAGTATTGGTATCGCGCGGGGTGCACACGCCATTGCAGGCAACCAAGTGACGGCGGAAAAACCACTCGCCACTGTTCGAGAGACTGTTGAATCTGTGAAGGCACTCCTCCGGGGAGAAACCGTAAACTACAAGGATTACCCTAATGTTGGATCGTACTTCCACCTGAATCCAGATTGGGACTTCAAACTTGAGTTTAATACCCAAGCACCAGTCCGATTTTATTCAGGTGGTAATGGCCCAAAGATTTTGAAAATTGCTGCCCGCATCATGGACGGCATTCTTATCGGTGGATATTATATCCCGCTTGTTCGCACGGGTAGGCTCGCCGCGATGCTTGAACCGCCCAGATCTCTCGCTGCAAAACTTCAACCAAACAACCCCCAGTATGATAACTGTGAGCTCAACGTCTCAATCTCACGCAATCGGGATGCCGCGTTCCAATTCGCAAAGCCTTACGTCAGCCATATGCTAATATCTTTGAAACAAATGGGTTTCACAGATGACGAATTTAGGACTATCTTCGTCGAGCCGAACCTCGTCAAAGCTGTTGACGATGCCTTCAAAAACGGAGCCACCGTGGACCAGGCAGCCCAAATGATCCCAAATGAAGCGGTAAAAAGTTGTTTTGTCGTCGGAGAACCTGAGGAATGTAAAGACCAGATACTCGACCTGATGCAGTATGCGGAAGACCTCAGTTTTGGACAGGTTTGTTTAGCTAAACTCGGCCCGGATTATGAGGAGGCTATAACCCTCTTACGGCAGGTGGTTTTAACGGAGTAAATAAAGTGGTAACTGGGAATGATTAATACGTATTGGTCTTTATCTTGTAACTAAATTCGTATTCCATAATGTTAAAGCCATTAGCTATTTATTAGCTAGCGTTCCATCCACCTGAATATAGTTTTCCCAAACATGGGTATCTTTATAACCGAGTTTCGCGCGAGCCTTTGACGTGTCCATCCCACTCCAACAACCCGCAGGATTTCCCTTGATCTTAGTCCCAGGGAGATATTCCTCAATTAACTTGGCTGTTGGTGTTTGAAAACGACTATTCTTGGCGGCAATATTAAAAACCTCATGACCATTAACATTAGCCTCAACCGCAAGCTTACAAGCTTCCGCCGCGTCACGGACATCGACATAACTCCAAAAAGTCCCAAGCCGTTCACCCGGTTTAGCCCATCGCTTTGGCAGGCTCTCATAACTCAAATCAAAATTGATACCAGCAAAACGCAAGCTGACAACCGACAGATCATGCGTAC
This sequence comes from Rhodospirillaceae bacterium, assembly GCA_002724505.1. GTDB lineage: Bacteria > Pseudomonadota > Alphaproteobacteria > MPNO01 > UBA2964 > UBA2964. The sequence continues at coordinate 9,945 of PBOV01000111.1, forward strand.
TAACGTATGAGTCCGCCATTTGTTCGTCGAAAACTTTTGAAAACGCGTATGGGTCTTTTGGTGCAAGCGGATGGGTTTCATCAAGTGGCAGATATTCGGGGTTCCATATTTCTTGCGCGTAAGTAAAACCATACGCCGCAACACTTGAGGCATGAACAATTCTGCGCACACCCATATCCGATGCTGCTTTAAATACATTGTACGTCGCCGTTACATTATTTCGAAATACCTCGGCATCAGCTGCCACAAATGGTGCCTGGTGTGCAGCAAGGTGGATAACGGCATCAGCTCCTCTGCACGCTTCATAGAGATCACCAGTTTGGTTGAGGTCGGCGATCCAACTCTCACAGATACGCTCCTGCGGCGCAACAACATCGAGATTTAATACTACATATCCAGCATCAGTGAGGACATCTAAAGCTGCGCGACCAAGATTGCCACTACCTCCTGTCACTACGATTTTTGAATTCATCACACCTACACCTTTATTCTGGTCGCAAACCTACAAAAGAGTCTAATTTTACTAGTCCGTCGGAATTTTCTTCTAACCGCAGGGCCTTGGGTTCGTTGCCCTCTAATGTCGCGGCAATAGACTCCCTTACCATCTTACGCAGCATTATTATG
>PBOV01000112.1 GCA_002724505.1 Rhodospirillaceae bacterium
CAATTACTCGGCCTTTACCCTTACCCACCTTATTCCCTAGGAGTCCGCCAAGAACTCCCCCTACTATAGCACCGCCGTGCTCGTTCTGGTTACTTTTCACGCAGGCGGTTAAGCTGAGACAAAAAGAACTAATTAACGCAAGGGTCATTGCCATTCTAAACATTTTTCAAACCTCAAGTTGTTTGCCCAATATATTTATATCAGGTTTTTGTCATAAATAGGACACGAGTTTTAAAGCCTTAACTAGTCGCGTTTTCTTTCATTTTTCGAATCTGGTATCCTTGTCACACAGCCTTAAGTGATGGCCAATCCTATAAAAAAGTTCTAATTTGAGCTTAAATATGCAACCAAACGGTATCAATGGAAATTCTTTAGGTTAGGGTTTAGGTCAAATCCTTTTCCGGTACAAAATTACTAATGATTAAATTTTAAGGGAAGCCGCATCGAATGGTCGAAGGAGAAACAAAAAACCCCTTTGTAGTTTTTGCAAAATGGTTTTCGGAGGCTGAAGTATCTGAGCCCAGTCTTGCAGAAGCGATGACTTTAGCGACTGCTGATAAAAATGGAATACCCTCCGCTAGAATGGTACTACTCAAAGGTTTTGGCGAAGATGGGTTTGTTTTTTATACAAATTTTGAGAGTCAAAAGGGTGTAGAGTTGTCTGAAAACCCGAAGGCTGCGTTGGTTTTTCATTGGAAGTCCCTTAAACGGCAAGTCCGGGTCTCTGGAAGTGTTAAGCCAGTGAGTGATGAAGACGCGGATATATATTTCGCATCTCGCTCTCGTGGAGCACAGATCGGAGCTTGGGCTTCAGATCAGTCGCGTTCTATGTCTAGTCCGCTTGAGTTAGAAAAGAGGGTAGCTAAATTTACAGCGAAATTCGGTATATCAAAGATACCTCGTCCACCATATTGGTCAGGATTTTGTGTCGCGCCAGATACTATAGAATTTTGGGAGGAGCGTCCGCTTCGGCTAAATCGCCGATTTTTGTACCGTTCGGAAAAAGATGAATGGTCGATGTCACAGTTATTTCCCTAACTCTGTTTATAAAATTCTTGAATATGGTTGATAAAACGTAAATTCTAGAAAAATAGTTTTTCTTGGCAGTTCAACAAAGCATTTTTTCAATGCGAGGAGAAGACTATGATAAAAACTATTTTAGCTTGTTTAAGCAGCGATGATTCAGGTCGGGGAATACTTGAGACTGTTGGAAGAATTGCTAGTCGTTTCGATTCCCATATTGAGGTGCTCCACGTTCAGGCGGATCCGCGGGGACTTGTCCCTTATACCGGTGAAGGGATGGATGGTTCTATGATAGAAGAGATCATGGAGGTATCGGAGAAAGAGGGAGCCGANCGGGCTGNCGGCGTTAGAAATATTTTTGACGAATTTTGTGAAACCAGTGGTATTCCCGTTGTGGGTTTGCCAAATGGCATAACCGGCCCNACGATCTGTTGGCGCCAAGAAAGTGGTCGAGAAGATGATATTNTCTCAATTCGCGGTCGACTTTTTGATNTCGTCGTCGTGGGCCGTCCGGTAAAAGATTCGGCATTGCCGTCACCGATTACTCTCGAGGCGGCACTTCTTGATACGGGCAGACCGACTTTAGTTGTGCCACCCNAANTNCCCACCACCACCGGCCATCATGTTGCTGTCGCTTGGGAAAGTAGTCCTGAAGCTGCGCATGCGCTTGGTGCCGCAATTCCAATANTTGANAAGGCTGATAAGGTAACTTTACTTGCCGCAGACCCGGTAGAGCCACCCTCCATCCCGCCGGAAGAAGGCGTGATGCGTCTAGGTTGGTCCGGCATTAAAGCCGAAATTANACGTTTTGATGCTAATGCGGAAGAAATTGGCGCTGCTTACCTAANGCACGCANATCAAGTAAAGGCCGATATGTTAATCAAGGGCGCCTATTCTCGAAGCCGAGTGAGGCAAATGATTCTAGGTGGAAGAACCCGGCACATAATTACANCTACTGAAATTCCGGTNCTCCTTTGCAAATAAATCCCACAGCTTTTGTGATAGTTTCTTAATGGCTGCTCCTGCGAAGTCTGTCGTGCTGACAGGAGCAAGCAGGGGTATTGGCCATGCAACGGTCAAGCGATTTAGCGAAGCGGGTTGGCGGGTAATAACCTGTTCAAGAGAAAGTATACCGGATGANTGCCGACGGGATCCTAATTGGGCACATCATATTTCCACCGATCTTGCGGAAAAGAAAAGTATGGATGCCTTTATCGAAGAGGCGAATTTTATATTGGGTGAAGGTGGCCTATGCGCATTAATAAATAACGCCGCACAATCTCCTAAAACCTCTTATAAAGAACGTTTAGGTTCTCTTAACGGGAGCCTCGAAGATTGGCGGGAAGTCTATGACTTAAATTTGTTTGCGCCTCTAACTTTGGCAAGAGGTTTTGCTGGCGCTCTACACCGAGCGGAAGGTTCAATCGTCAATATTACCTCTATCGCAGGTCACGCTGCACACCCTTTTGCGGGCTCAGCATATTCAACATCCAAATCAGCCTTATCTGCGTTAACGCGGGAAATGGCAGTTGAATTTGCGGAGTTGGGCGTGAGAGTTAACGCAGTAGCGCCTGGTGAAATTGCCACTGAAATGATTGGCGCCGAATATGAGTCGCTTATTCCGCGTATACCTCTTAACCGGATGGGGACGGCTGAAGAGGTGGCGTCCGTCGTCTTTCAACTTTGTGGCAGGGATTTTGGATATGTGACCGGCACAGAGATATTCGTAACCGGTGGTCAGCATTTGTTTTAAAAACGTTTACCCCCGTCCGACGCTTTTTTTAGTTTGCGAAGCCATTTTAGACGGTCGCTGACCTGTCCTATCTCATGATCTAGCCAATCCATTAAAAGGCCTGGGTCTTTACGATCATGGCTCCGTAAATCATCTAGCCGCGCAATTTCCCCTTCGCAAGCTTCGATCATCATTTCAATTTGATCACACTGATCGGTTTCCTTTAGTAAATGAAAGAACTTAAATTTAAGTGCCAGAATAAGTTTTGCGACGTCGTTCACTGGTGGTCTTACCGAAGCGCACAACAAAGAATTTAGTTCTAGGCTCCCAGCCACTGTGAGCTTCAAAACCGACTCCGAAACGTTAACAGTTTGAGGTCCCTCCGTACTAATCAATCCTTCAAACCTAAGGAGCTCTATCGAGGTTCCCATTAGATCAAGAGAGGGGCCTACGACACGGCTCGTAAAATTGCGAACCGCAGCCGCTAATTCAGCATAAGTTAGCGGTCCACCGGCGAGAATACCGAGGGCGGCAAGACGGACGGCCTCGCGTGGAAGAAGAGAATTATCTTTATACAAGATGCTTCTCCCTAGTTTGGACCTTCGTTCATTTGTTTTATCCTCACCAGTTCTCAGCTACTACAGGACAACAAGATGTCGCCATACTTATTATTTACCGGCTTCCGTTACTTCTGCAAAGAAATCGTTTCCTTTGTCGTCAACGACTATGAAAGCTGGGAAGTTTTCTACTTCGATGCGCCAAACTGCTTCCATTCCAAGCTCTTCGTATTCGATACACTCGACCCTCTTTATACAGTCTTGAGCTAGGCGGGCGGCGGGGCCACCAATTGATCCTAAATAAAATCCTCCATTTTCCATGCAAGCATCTGTGACCTGTTTTGAACGGTTACCTTTGGCCAACATTATGTGGCTACCACCTTTCGCCTGGAATTCAGCGACATAAGAATCCATTCTCCCCGCAGTGGTAGGTCCGAAAGAGCCAGAAGTAAAACCTGCGGGCGTTTTTGCTGGTCCAGCATAATAAATTGGATGGTTACGCATATAGTTTGGCATGGGTTCTCCAGCTTTTAGACGTTCAGAAATTTTTAAGTGAGCCAGGTCCCGTGCTACGATCAGGGAACCGGTTAATGCAAGCCGGGTTTTAATAGGGTAGGCTGACAGAGTTTTTCGTATATTCTCCATCGATTGATTGAGATCGATTGGTATAACTTCTCCACCAAGCTGTGACCCATCGATATCGGGTAAATACTGAGCAGGATTTGTTTCAAGTTGTTCGAGAAAGATACCATCGCGGGTAATTTTCCCCAGCGCTTGCCTATCAGCAGAACATGATACGCCAATACCGATGGGTAATGACGCACCATGGCGGGGCAGTCGAACAACTCGAACGTCATGACAAAAGTATTTACCACCAAATTGCGCTCCAATACCCATTCCCTGCGTTAGGGAAAAAATTTGGTTTTCCATTTCTACATCTCTGAAAGCCTGGCCAAATTCGTTTCCCTGTTTGGGCAGGCCGTCGAGGTAGTGGGTGCTTAAAAGCTTTGTTGTCTTCAAATTAAATTCAGCCGAGGTCCCACCGATTACAATGGCTAGATGATAGGGCGGGCAGGCAGCAGTGCCCAGGAGGCGTATTTGGTCTTCGAGAAATGGAATTAACCGCTCCGGATTTAACATTGAAGGGGTTTGTTGAAATAAAAAAGATTTGTTTGCCGAGCCGCCTCCCTTAGCGATGAAAAGGAATTTATATTCCTCCCCACCGGTTGCATAGAGATCGATCTGAGCGGGCAGGTTGTTTCCTGTGTTTTTTTCTTCATACATGGAAAGAGGTGCGAGCTGAGAGTAACGAAGGTTTCCTTCTATAAATGCCTTTGCGACACCCTCAGATAGGGCTGCTTCGTCATCGCAGTTTGTCCAGACCTTTTGTCCCTTTTTGCCTATGATGATTGCGGTGCCGGTGTCCTGGCACATGGGGAGAATACCCCCAGCGGCAATGTTCGCATTCTTCAGCAGATCCCAAGCAACGAAATGATCGTTTGATGAAGCGTCTTTGTCGTCGAGAATTGCGGCTACTTGCTTGAGGTGGCTTGGACGTAAGAAATGTGCGGTATCATGAAAAGCCTCGGCGGCAAGTTGGATCAGCCCTTCCTTTTCAATAGTAATAATATCCGTGCCTTTTACTTGGCTCATACCGATATGATCGGTTGTTACCAACCTGTAATCTGGTTTTTGCTCCTCTAAGGGAAACATTTCATGGAACGCAAATTCCGACATTTTAAAAATCCGTTAAAAAATAAAGTTGGGTATGGTTTTAAAGCAGCATTCACGATGCATACGTTCACTTCTTGCGATAACTATCCAAGGCTACGATAGTACCCTCTTGCGTTCTACCATTTGTATCTGAAATTTCGTTTTCTTCGCTTTCAATAACTTCTTGTGGTTTATCGGTGCCGCTTGATGAACCGGCAATACGGGCGCCTTCTGTGGAGCTGAATTGCAGACCAAAATTTACAGATGGGTCAACAAAAGCTGACACAGCATTGAACGGTATATATAGTTGCTCTCGTTTTCCGCTAAAGCTGAGAACGACAGAAAACGCTTCTTCATTAATATCCAGGTCCCAGAATTGGTGCTCTAGGACAATTGTCATTTCCTCAGGATACTGGGCGGCAAGAGCTGGAGATATACTCACGCCCGGCCTTTTTGTTTCAAAGGTAATATAGAACTTGTGCTGACCCGGGAGGCCGCAGTCGGTCGCACGCTCCAGGGCGCTCCGCAAAACGCCCCGCAATGCGCCGTCTATCAGGTTTGCATAGTCGATTAATTCTTCAGTCATCACATTTATATTTTTACGGGATTTACCCGCTTCACCGCAAGGGTAAGGGTTGTTAAACAAAAAGTTAAGGCGAAATAGTCCTATTATAGGAGTGGGGAGCTTCTGTTGCCCGGCGCCCCCCGTGCCGCGCTTACCTATATTTAGGCAGCAAGGGCCAAATCATTATCATTGGCATTTGTAAATTAGCCCGATAACGGCGGTACAATGCCGGGCAAAAAACCGGTCTTTACACGCGCGTCGATCCTATTTCGCCCCCAAATTGTCCTTTAAATCACAGGAATAAAACTTTGGTGGAGGCGCCGGGTACTGCCCCCGGGTCCGCATCGTTTATTTCACAGGTCGTTTATCGCCATAGCTGGTCAACCAGCACTTTCAATATAAGGTGATTCTGACCTAAATTAAAGTAAATAGCGTTGGAACTCTTATCTGCGGAAGAGGGTAATGAAGCAATATCATGATCTCATGCGCTTAGTCATGAAAGAAGGCGCCGATAAAGGAGACCGGACAGGTACAGGCACTCGGAGTATATTTGGCCATCAAATCCGATTTGACCTTTCGGAAGGGTTTCCTTTGATAACCACAAAGAAGGTTCATTTGAGGTCAATTATTTACGAACTTCTGTGGTTTTTGGCAGGAGATACAAATGTTAAATATTTGAATGAAAATAAGGTCTCAATCTGGGATGAATGGGCTAATGAGAAAGGTGAGCTAGGACCAGTTTATGGCGCTCAGTGGCGCTCTTGGCCGGCAGTTGATGGTAGTGCTATTGATCAGATAAGTACTCTTATTCACGACATAAAAGTTAATCAAAACTCTAGGCGGCTTATTGTGAGCGCTTGGAACGTGCCCGATATAGCAAAGATGGCGTTACCACCCTGTCATTGTTTATTTCAATTTTATGTGGCGAATGGAAAATTATCCTGCCAGCTGTATCAGAGAAGCGCCGATATTTTTTTAGGCGTTCCATTTAACATTGCCTCTTATGCCCTCCTGACTTTAATGATAGCGCAGGTGACAGATTTAAGGCCCGGGAATTTTATCCATACGTTTGGGGATGCCCATCTTTATATAAACCATCTTGATCAGGCCGTTGAGCAGTTGTCTCGGGACCCTAGGCCTCTGCCGGAAATGCGTCTAAATCCGGAAGTAACAGATATTTTTGCGTTTTCTTTCGATGATTTCATCCTTAGCGGGTATAATCCCTACCCACATATTCCAGCGCCAGTTGCTGTTTGACGGATTATGCGCCTATCTCTCATTGTTGCTTTTTCTACAAACCGCGCTATCGGAAGTGATAATAAACTGCCATGGAGATTGTCCGGGGATTTAAGACGTTTCAAAGAGATCACACTAGGGAAGCCTATCGTGATGGGGCGAAAGACCTTTGAATCGATTGGTCGCCCACTACCCGGTCGGAAAAATATTGTAATGACCAGAGATTTGGGATATTCCGCCCACGGAGTTACGCTAGTAAGTGATTTTACCGATGCAGTCGCTGCCGGAAAAATAGCAGCGGAGAAAGCCGCTGTGGATGAAATAATGGTGATCGGCGGCGCCAGTATTTATTCTCAGGCTTTAATTTTCGCTGACCGGCTATATATCACAGAAGTTCATTGTGAAATCGAGGGAGACGTCACCTTTCCCTATCTCAACTCGGCTGACTGGATTGAAATTTCCCGAAATCATTGTGCTGCCGAGCCAAACGAAACATGCGATTATAGTTTTGTTGTTTATGATCGTATTGCCAAATAAGGCTTAAACTATTCTGTTCTTTCAAACTATAATCCGCCAACAAACTCGGGCGAAAATCGATAAGAGTTTTGGGGTCCAAAAAATTAGCAGGGTTAGACCTATGCGGTTCACAGTTTTTTGGGTAGTCCTGGCAGGCATACTGGGGTTGGGCTGCAATTGGCAAACGGTTGCAGCCGCCGACCTATCTAAGAGCTTATCCCTACCTAAAGCTGACCGTGTTATAGTCTTTAAGTCTAAACGTCGAATGATCTTGATGAGAGGTGAACTTATCCTAAAGGTATACCCCGTCTCTCTTGGGCGTTATCCAAAAGGTCATAAACAAATTGAGGGGGATTCCCGAACCCCGGAGGGAGACTATCTCCTAGATTCTAAAATTGAAGATAGTCATTTTTATCGAGCAATTAGGATTAACTACCCTAATGCTCAAGACATCGCTTATGCGCGTGAGAGGGGG
>PBOV01000113.1 GCA_002724505.1 Rhodospirillaceae bacterium
GACAGTAAAGTTATTCTTGGACAATTAATCGCCGAAGCTGAACAGCAATTATCAGAGAAGAAGATTGGATCTACGGAAATTAGAACAAGTGCGGTTAAAGGCTATAAAGACGACTGGGCTAAAGTTTGTGAGCCACTTTTGAAATCTGATGAAATTCCAATAAATCCATTCCGGGTAACCGATACACTCTCCAATTTATTGGATAAAGAAAATAGTATTTTGTTGCATGATGCGGGTACCGTCAGAGGTACAACGTCACAACATTATATTGCATCTAAGCCGAGATCCTTTATTGGCTTTGGCGTGGAGAGTGCGATGGGTTGGTCTCTGGGTGCGGGCATGGGGGCAAAGAAAGCGCATCCGAAAAAATTAGTGGTTATCGTAGTTGGAGAAGAAGCTTTCAACGAAACTGCGATGGACGTCGAGACATCGATAAGGAATTCGTCACCAATTTTGATCATCGTTAAGAATAATAGGAAATTCATTGATACAGACGGTGGAGAGAGTTCTCGTTTGGCCCGCGTGAGATTTGGTACGGGGGTGGATATTGGAAGTTTGTGTTCTGCTTTAGGGGCTAAGACATACGAAATTTCTGATCCTGGTAAATTGGAAGATATATTAAAATCGGCTATTGAGACCGTTAGTGGGGGCCGGACAGCCGTCGTCGAGGTTAAAACACAACGGGTTAATGCTAGTTTGCATTCGCTCTGGCAAAATTAAGATAAATAGTAAAAATGGGAGGAAATGATGAATAAATATCTAAAAACAATTGTAGGTGCCGGAATGGTCTCCGGTATGAGCTTGTTTGGGGGCAATGCTATGGCTGCCTCGGAATTTTACAAAGGAAACACAGTAAAAATTTATGTTGGAGCCGGAGCTGGAGGCGGATACGGTTTTTTTGGTCGGGCCTTTGGAAAGTTCTATGGGAAATACATTCCTGGCAAGCCGAATGTAATAGTAATTAACAAGCCCGGCGCCGGTGGGACAAAAATGACTAACTGGGCCTACAATGTAGCCCCAAAGGACGGCTCGGTTGTTGGAATGCCTTTGATGACAGTGGCAACAAATCAGCATCTACGAGCAAAGAAAATAAAATATGATGCGACTAAACTTAATTGGATCGGTAATATGGAGAGGTCGATTTCTCTTTTATTTACTTGGCATACATCAAAAACAAAAACTATAGAAGATGCCCGCAAAAGGGTTACTCAAATGGGAGGGTCTGGAAAGAGTTCTCCCATCTATCAGAACATCATTCTTGCAAACCGTCTGCTCGGTACCAAATTTAACGTTGTTCTCGGTTACAAGGGTGCAGACCGTGCTTTAGCGATTGAAAAAGGAGAAGTTGAAGGAAGTTTTTCAACTTTACAAAATTTTAGAGCGATGACACCGCATTGGTTTAAGGATGGAAGAAATCCATTAAATATTCTCATTCAAAATGCAAATGAGAGAACTAAAGAATTACCAAATGTGCCAACTACTATAGAGCTTGCGAAAACTGACGCAGATAAAGAAGTTTTTCGTTACATGATGTTGCAGTCGCTAACTGGACGGTCAGTGTTTGCTCCACCTGGCGTTCCCTCCAAAAGGGTCAACGCTTTAAGGCGGGCGTTCGATAAGACAATGAAAGACAAAGGGTTTATCGCTTTAATTGAGAGGGCGAACTTAAAGTTGACGACGAATACTGGTGAAGAAGTTACGAAAGCGGTAAATAAACTCATTAGTACGCCGCCGGAGGTCGTTAAGAGAATTAAAAAACTAATCAAGTAAGTTTCTTGCATAGGTAAAAATTTGTTAAAGAACTCACTTTCTATGCGTCGTATTGTTGTTGGCAACGATACGGCAGGTAAATCTGGCGTCATTTATGATAGTGACGCCAGAAATCTAAAGCCAGATCCAGCTCGTCCTGGTGGTGGTATGATTGAACATTGGTGTTGGGAAATGCCAATTGATCTTTCTAGTAGAGAAGATTTAGGAAAACCGCCATTTAATATTCATCCCCCTCAAGCAGGTGGATTTCTGCGGTTTGTCCAATCTCTAAAAGCACCTCCTGGATACAAAATTGAAGATGATCCCAATGCAGTACCTCTTCATGACCCAATTGAGGATCCCGTGCTAGAGCGAGGCGATAGGGGGGGTAAACATGCTGGGATGTCCGGAATGCATAAAACTCGTTCCGTAGATTATGGTTTTGTAGCTTCGGGCGCGCGGTCGCTTGTTCTTGATGAGTCCGAGATTTCTATGAGCCCGGGTGATATTTGTGTTCAGTTAGGCAATTACCACGCGTGGGCAAATCGTTCTGAGAATAGTCTCATGGGATACGTTATGATTGGTGCAGATTTTAAAAAATAATAGGATTAGCTTTGCCAAAACCGATAAGAAGAATTGTAGCTGGAGAGGATGACAACGGTAAAGCGGTCGCTTTATCAGATGGTCCATCGCCAGATATTAGAGAGGATCCCGCCCGTCCTGGGTATGCAGCAACTAGGATTTGGGTTACCGAAACCACGCCGGCAAAGGTAAGGGGAATTAGGGAAACCCTTCACCTTCCCCATACAATTGAACCCCCAAAGGATGGCTCGGTTTGCAGGGTAGTGGAATTTCCGCCTGACAAGGTTTGGAATAATTCGGTAAATGAATCTGACGTGGCCAACTTTTTTAAAAGGATGGGTTCACCCAATTTGTCTACCTATAATCAAGGCTCTCCCCATCCTTATATGGAAAAGTCCGATAGCCTTGACTTCTGTTATATCCAGGAGGGGGAGATAACTCTTATCCTAGACAAAGAAGAAGTTGGTTTAAATGAAGGGGATACGGTCGTCCTTTTAGGAGCAAATCACTCTTGGAGTAATCGGAGTAATATGCCTTGCACCGTCTTTTTCTCAAAACATGATGGCTCGTTAAAAAAATAGATAATTAAAATGCCTGCAACAAATAAAAAGATAAGAAGAGTTGTCGTTGGTAATAATAAGGACGGCCTGTCACAAGTTATATTTGACAGTGATATGCCTAATGTACATCGTCGGCCAAGCAGTCCTGGTACCTTTTTTAATGAAATTTGGACTTCCGATTTAATCCCTGCGGCAATTTTATCAAGTGAAGATACGAGCCCTGCTAATGGTAACTTGAGGCATTCACCTCCAGAGAAGGGGGTTCACTGGCGTTTAGTGCAGTCATCAGGAAGACGAGTAGTTTTAAGTGATGCCGATGCCCGCAGCAGTCATGCTGCAATGAATAAAGGCGGTGTTTCTCAATTAAAAGAGGGTGGGCGGCACTGGAATATGCATAGGACCCCTACAGTTGATTATGGGTTTTGTTTAAAAGGCGAACGTCACCTTGTGCTTGATCAAGATGACGTCTTAATAACTAAAGGCACTATTGTTGTGCAGCTAGGGAATTGGCATGCATGGGACAACAGGTCCAACGTTGCCGTTGACATGGCTTATGTCATGATGGGCGGTGAATTTGCTTCTTGATTTACGCCTTTTGATGCCTTTTGTGTCTAATAAGACTCGATGCACAGAAGATTAATATTCCGGCAACAGCAGTCATCATAAAAAGTGCGGCGTCGAAGTTGCCAGTTAAACTGGCGATAGTTCCAACCGTCGCTGGACCTAACGCGCCACCGACCTCTCCGACGGTCCAATAAAGCCCCGTTGAGGCGCCGACGTTGTTTCCCTTATCATCCTCATTATCGATTAACATTAAAATCGCAATTCCATTCATGGCACCCCGGCACATACCTTGTAAGAATAAGCCAAGAAAAAGAGTTGAAGGGTGATTGAGAAAAATCATTAAGGTGGCAATGGCGGCGCAAAAAAATAACCCCATAAGAATTTGAAGGCGGTATTGCGGTGTTGCCCACCGATTTATAATTGGGGCGCTAATAAGTCCTATAATGGCAGGTATCGAAGACCAGTAACCAGCGTTAACCTTGTCCATTCCATTTTCAACTAGAATTGTTGGAAGCCACTGCGTTAAACCATGATTAAAAAATAATATGAATAGCCCCATGATGAGAACTAAACGGATTAGTCTCTGATTTAATAAATTTCTAATAACGGTTCTATATTTGATTTTTTTATCAAATTTAATTTTTGATTCAATATTACGATATAAGTTGTTCTGACTTATTATTAGCCAAATTAATCCAGCTAGAATGATGAAGCATGCATAGATGAAAAAGATATTTCGCCAGTTGTTTCCAAGCATTGGAAGTAGAAAACTATTACTCAACGCCAGAGCTGTAATTCCGCCAAGGGCATTGCCGGTAAAATAAACCCCTGTTCCGAGTCCCCGTTCCTTTCCTGTAAACCAGATGCTTATTACCTTTGGAGCACCGGTCGATATAATTGGCGCAACTAAACCAAAAAGGACCATGGTAAATAATAAATCAAAATAAGTTTCGGCAAAGCCTCTTAGGGCAATAGCAAGGGCGATGATTAGAGTGGAGGCAACCAGCATAACGCTGGTGCCATAGCGGTCGAGTAATGCGCCACATGGCAGAGAAGAAGCAATATAAACAACTGGCCAGGCGCCAAGGATTGTTCCCATTAAAGCATGTTCTATGGATAGATCGAGTTCAATGACCTGAACTAATGGAGCTAGTGAGGCTACCGATAAACCGAAACAGAAATAAACGAGCCAAATCCCAAATAAAACCAACCAACGAAAGTTGGATTTATTACTACCTTCCTCGCTGGTGGCCCCGGTGGGGGAATAAGCCATACTTTTTTTTATTCCTTTTGCTTTAATCCGGCTATATGCGCGGAGAGGGCCTCCGGTGTGTCGAGATCGGTAATTACGGCATTGTCTTCCATAGGGACTTCACAAAGAACGTCTTGGTGCTCGCCTATAAGGTGCCGAGCCCCAACATCTCCTGACACATTTTGTATCGCGTCAAAGAACCGTCCGTCCCATAAAACAGGATTTCCCCATTTTCCATTAAAAGTTGGGATACAAATCTGCTTGCCAGCTTCAGGGTTAAAGACATTGATTAGGGCGTTTATGTGGTCTGCCGAAATTCCGGGCATATCCCCTAAGCACACCACAACGCCATCTGTATCTGAGTCCAATGCGCTAATAGCCGCGCGCAGGGAAGTGCTTAGTCCATCCGCGTAATCGGGATTATGGACAAATTTTATGTCGTGGTTTTTTAATGCCCTTCGGATTTTTTCACTTTCGTGTCCGGTGACAACAGAAACGCAATAAACGTCAGACTTTTCTGCTGCATCGACGATATGAGAGATCATTGATCGTCCCTCAATTTTTGAAAGAAGTTTATTAATCGAACCCATGCGACGGGATTGTCCGGCACCGAGAATGACAGCAGCAATTTTCGGTGTTACAGAAATTGTGGTATTGGGTTTAACGGCTACGGTNCGAGGCAGGGGACGGCTAGGTATATCCTTTAGGAGCCCGCCAACACCCATACGCATGAGGTCATTGCTAGTAACTTTTACATTGGCAACAAGTCTTTGAAGGATCCAATCGAAGCCATGAAGGCGTGGCGATCGTGCCGAACCTGGAAGGCCTATAACTCGCATGTCGAAGGCGCTGGCTAGGAGCATAAGGTTTCCAGGGTCGACTGGAAGCCCAAAGTGTTCAATTTCGCCTTGGCATTGTTTTATGGCTAAAGGAATTACGTCGGCCCGGTCGGCNATAGCCGANGCCCCCATAATAAGGACAATTTCACATTTTTTTTCTGCACATTCTTTGAGTGCTTCGGNGANATCCTGAGTTGTATGATTGCAAATGACCTCATGGTCGAGGTTACAATTAAGTAGTAATACCCTGTTAACGGTAACCTTTCTGGCCTTTTCCAGAAGCGANTTTCTTAAAATTGGTAGTTTGGTTTGGATTAGGCCAATTCTTTTCTGTGTGAAAGGCGATACAGAAACAGGTGGNCCTTCAGTTGTTATAATTTTTTCGCAATTTTCGATGATATTTNTGGATACGCCAAAAGTGATAATCTTGACTGTTGCNATGACATCNCCTCTTCGAACCTGATGGAAAGGTAATACTGTTGAAATAGCGATAACTTCATTTATAAGGTTTAAAGTATTGATCGCTTCAGTATTAAGGACGACCAGCCCGTTGGCATTAGCTACGAGATTGCATCTACCGGTAGCTGTTGCCGAAAGCGTTACATTCCTCCCGGCGATAGCGTTTGCGAGCCGNTCCGCCGCATCGTTCTCNTGGACATCATCTGCTTCAAGTTGGATGGCAGTTACGGTTTTGATTCCAGAATTATTTAACTCTGTTATGTCGGTAGCCGACAAANTTCGACCTTTTCTAAAGGTNTGTTTGCCTACNTTCTGACTATGAGCNAGGATGGCTCCTAATGCATTTTTGACGTCTAGGTCGGCGAAAATCACGCCGCAGCCTTTTTGTCTTTAGCGTGCAGAGACTCTGTGACTTCCGCCAATATCGAAATTGCAATTTCNGATGGAGAAATGGCACCGATATTGAGACCCACGGGGCCGTTAATCCGGCTTATTTCAACTTCGGTAAAGCCTTCATTCTTNAGCCTTTCAACTCGGCCAGCGTGAGTTCCNNTGCTGCCGAGTGACCCAATGTAAAATGCTTCAGAACGAATTGCCACGGCTAGAGCTGGGTCATCTAGTTTNGGATCGTGTGTCAATGTGACAACTGCCGTTCGCCGGTCTATGTCGAGTTCTCTTAATCCGTCGTCCGGCCATTCATGATTGAGTNAAATCCCTGGAAATCTATCGGGAGATGCAAAGGATTGGCGTGGATCGANAACGGTGACGTCATATCCGACAGTGCTNGCCATTCGAGAAAGCGGTTGGGCTATATGCACTGCTCCGACGATTAGCATACGAAGAGGGGGATTAAAAATTTGAAAGTAAATTTCTCCTGCATCGAGCTTTACAGTTCCGGTTTTGTCATCCTGTATCGCCCGGCGTGCGGCAGTTACGATTTCAGGTCTATCGGCTAGTTCACCGGNCGCGGAGTCATAATAGACAAGGGCTTGTCTCCCAGTCTCTAATTCGGTGACNAGGGCGACAGGCGTTTTAGCTTCCTGATCGAGCAAGATTTGTTTCAGAATTGATTTTTTCATTCCTCAATAGCCTCTACAAAAACCCTTACCTTTCCGCCACATGCAAGTCCNACNTCCCAAGCTAATTCGTTTGTTACCCCGTAGTCTAGCACCTTTGGGATACCGGACTTNATGACCTCGAGGGCTTCGNTGACAACAGCACCCTCAATGCAACCCCCAGAAACGGAGCCCACAAATGTACTGTCTTCAGTAACCGCTAGCTGGCTTCCGGGCGGCCGCGGCGATGAACCCCAGCTGCTGACTACAGTGGCTAGGGCGACCTTCTTTCCGGCTGTTAGCCAGTCAGTGGCCTCCTGTAGTACATTATCATCCTGTGACCCATTACTTACATTGCTTGTAGCCATTCTGTTATCCCTTCTTTACGCCTAATCAGCTGACTGTTCAAAACTTCAATTAATTCGGTTAAGCTCTCTAGATTGTGTACAGGCCGGAATTCGTCAACATGTGGCAGTATAGCGCGAATTCCCTGTGATTTGGGTTCAAATCCTTCGAAACGTAACAGTGGGTTAACCCAGATTAGCCGGCGGCATGATTTATGAAGACGCTCCATCTCGACGGCAAGGCCACGGCCAGCATCGCGGTCAAGCCCATCGGAGATTAAAAGCATTACGGCTCCTTGTCCTAAAACCCGTCGCGACCAATATTGGTTGAAGTCCTTTAAGCTGTCACCTATACGAGTTCCACCTGACCAGTCTTCAACTGAATCTGTACATTTCATGAGCGCGATATCAATATCTTTGTTGCGCAGATGCCTTGTTACGTTTGTAAGTCTAGTTCCGAATAGAAATGTCGATACCCTGTCACGATCATTGGTGATAGCATGCATGAAATGAAGTAACATCCGCGTGTAGCGTCCCATAGAACCGGATATATCACAGAGAATGACTAGCGGTGGTGTACGTTTTCGCCGGGCGCGGTATTGCAATGGGATTACTGATCCGCCGGAGCGCATTGCCGCCCGAAGTGTCGATCGCATGTCAATTTTATCAATTCGATGACTAGTTTGAAATCGACGTGTTTTTACATTTTGTATGGTGAGGCGCATCCGAGAAATTGCCACCTTTGCTTTTGCGATTTCATCAGCCGACATGTCCTCAAAATCCATCTTTTGAAGAAGTTCGTTGGCTGAAGCAGTTAACGTTGCTTCTACTTCAAGTTCAGGTTCTTTTTCTTCTTGGTCGTCATTTTCCTCATCGTTTCCAGGGGTCATTGCCTCGGCAATTCGACGGCTTGGCGGTTCGGCCTCCGGTTCATTATCTTCCTCACCCACGCCTTGCGGCATAAGAAGTCCAAGCATTCTTTCTAAAAGTCTTGGGTCACGCCAAAAAATGTGGAAGGCCTGATCGAATATTTCATGTTGATCTCGTCGATTTACGAAAACGGCGTGAAGTGCCCAATAAAAGTCACGCCGATTGGTCGCTGTTACAGTTTGAACAGCACTCACGGCATCAAGGATTTTACCTGGACCAACTGGCATTCCGGCGCTCCGGAGGACGCGGCCAAAATGCATGATGTTTGTGACGAGTTTATTCCTCTCAAGTTTGTCGAGGAGGTCGAGCCCCGGCGTTGTGCCGTTTCCCGTTTCCGTCATTGGTTGTTAGTGGCGCGCAGCCAGGTCCGCCTTAACCTGGTTTAATAGGTTTGCCGCCTCGCTACCTTTAATTTTTTCGAT
Source organism: Rhodospirillaceae bacterium (assembly GCA_002724505.1). Classification (GTDB taxonomy): domain Bacteria; phylum Pseudomonadota; class Alphaproteobacteria; order MPNO01; family UBA2964; genus UBA2964. The sequence continues at coordinate 8,757 of PBOV01000113.1, forward strand.
ATCGTCTTGGTATTTCAGTAGTGTCCCAAGGGTGTCGTTAACGGTCTGGGGATCTAGATCTATCTTATCTAGCTGCACGAGTGCATTAGTCCAGTCAATTGTCTCAGCGACACCAGGAAGTTTAAATAAGTCCATTGATCGCAGCCGTTGAACGAAAGCGACAATTTGTTTGGATAGTTCAGTTTCAGCTTCCGGTACCTTGACGCTAAGAATTTCAATTTCACGCTGCGCGTCGGGGTAGTCTACCCAGTAATAGAAACATCTTCGTTTGATGGCGTCATGGATTTCGCGTGTCCTATTAGAGGTGATAATAACGACTGGCGGCTTTTCTGCTGTAACGGTACCAATTTCTGGAATGGTTACCTGGAAATCGGAGAGGACTTCTAACAGAAAGGCTTCAAACGGTTCGTCAGTTCTATCTAGCTCGTCGATGAGGAGAACGGGTGGTAATCCTGTTTGATCAGCTTCTAGAGCCTGTAGCAATGGTCGTTTTATGAGAAACTGTTCCGAGAAAATATCATTTTCAATTTGATCTCGGTCGCGGTCTCCGGCAGCCTCAGAAATACGAATATCAATCATTTGGCGGGAATAATTCCACTCATATACCGCAGAAGAGACGTCCAAACCCTCATAACATTGTAGCCGTATCAAGCGGCGTCCAAGAGTATTTGAAAGAACTTTCGCGATTTCTGTTTTGCCTACCCCTGCTTCACCTTCTAAGAATAAAGGTCTTCCCAGCTTAAGAGCCAGAAACAATGCAGTCGCTAAAGAACGGTCGCCTACGTATTTTCCATCTGAGAGGAGATCTAACGTTGTTTCGATTGTTTCGGGTAGGGGCGCGCTCATAGCTTAATCTCAATTTACCCTAATAAAAAAACTGGGAGGCCGGGTTCCGACCTCCCTACAATACATTTTAGGAAAGGCTCTATATTGAGTATTCCTTTAGAAAAAAAATTAGGCAATTGCCTCCGCTACAGCTCGTTTCGCCATCACCGTAACTAAGTGGGCGCGGTATTCAGAACTAGCGTGGATGTCGCTATTTAAGTCTCCATCTGGAATTTTTATATCTGCGACTGCATCTGGAGTAAAACTTGAAGCTAGAGCAGCCTCCATTTCAGTAACGCGAAAGGCGCAGGCTCCGGCACCCGTTACACCGACGCGCACCTCCGCGTCCTTTTGCGACACCATGACACCAACAATACAATATCGTGATGCAGGGTTTGGAAATTTCATATAACCGGCGCGATCGGGGATGGGGTATGTAACCTTTGTTATAATTTCACCCTCCTCGAGGGCTGTCTCAAATAGATCAAGAAAAAAGCTATCGGCAGCGATTTCTCGTTTGTTGGTATGAATTGTTGCCCCCAAACCGACTACGGAGCCCGGATAGTCTGCTGCGGGGTCGTTATTTGCTAAAGAACCTCCAATTGTACCGCGGTTGCGCACCATCGGATCCCCAATTCCGCCAGCTAGCTTAGCTAAAGCAGGAATTGCCTTTTGAACTTCGGGACTTGCAGCTACCGCGGCATGGCAGGTCATTGCTTTAATACTGACCGTATCTGCGGTGACATCAATTCCAGCCATGTCTGGCACTTGAGCGAGATCGATAACGTTTGATGGACGGGCAAGGCGTTGTTTTAAAGTTGGCAACAGCGTCATACCACCGGACATGAACTTGCCTTCTTCAGCTTCTCCAAATTGAGATTCGGCATCTTCCACTGAGGACGCTTTGCTGTAAGTAAATTCATACATCTTCTATTGTCTCCACTTGGGCCTTGCGGCGTTTTAATATCAAAAATTTTTCCTTAAAGGCAGTTTTATTTATTCATAACCTCTGATGCTGCCAGGATAGCTTTTACGATATTGTGGTAGCCAGTGCAGCGACAGATGTTGCCTTCAAGTTCATGCCGGACAGTTTTTTCATCAAGTTCTTCGCCTTTATGGCGGTCAACTATTCCGATAGCACTCATAACCATGCCCGGTGTACAGAACCCGCATTGTAGCGCGTGATTTTCCCGGAACGCCGCTTGCATAGGGTGTAGCTCACCGTCTTTAGCTAATCCTTCGATTGTAGTCACTTCGCAGCCATTAGCTTGGACGGCTAGCATGGTACACGACTTCATAGGGATTCCATCAATATGCACTGTACAACAGCCACATTGCGAAGTGTCGCAACCAACGTGAGTACCTGTAAGACCTAAGTTTTCACGAATATATTGCACAAGGAGGGTGCGATCCTCGACGTCACCCTCTACGGGCTTTCCATTAATTGTAAATTTGAACTTGACCGACATCAGATCCTTCCTAAATACAGGGAAATAGCGACCCTGATTAAATCAATATTAGTCTAAGGTGAAGCGAACCTATGTTCGGTTTATACCAAAATTCCTTAGACTACTTGAGTGCCAAAGTATGACGTGGAATTACCTTTGGTCAACCCGCGTCACAATATAGTTTCCTTTAATAATCTAACTTCAAATTAGTTTAAAATTAGTAATACGACAACAACTGCTGCAATTAATCCGGTTATCCAGATAGCTGGACTAATTCCATTGGTTTCCTTTTGTTCATAAGCGTCAGCCGTTGCATCCTCGCTTGATATTCCGGCGTTTTGTGCTTTGGGTGCCTCTGTGTCTGTGGAAGATCCTTCTCCGATTGCTTCAGCAAATTTCCCAAAAAATTGTCCAGCCATTTTCTTCGCAGTTGAGTCTATTAATCTAGAACCGATTTGAGCTAACTTCCCGCCGACCTGTGCCGTTGCGGTGTAGGTGAGAACGGTTTCATTACCATCCTCTTCGAGTTTTACTTCTGCGCCACCCTTAGCAAAGCCGGCGACTCCACCTTGACCCTCTCCAGTAATTTTATAACCTTCGGGAGGATTAATATCAGAAAGCGTAACTTTTCCGGTGAATTTAGCGGAAACAGGACCGACTTTTGTGGAAACCTTTGCGGATAGTTCCGTGTCGGAATCCTTATTTAATTCTTCACAGCCAGGAATACAAATTTTCAGAATTTCTGGATCATTTAAAGCTTCCCACACCCTTTCCCTAGGGGCGGCAATCCGGTATTCCCCGGTCATATCCATACTTTACTCTCCGTCAATTACGTTTAGTCTTATTTAATCATTAATCTGAGAAAACCTAGTCTTTTGTTTCATTTGTAACAACCCTATGCGATTCAAATTAATCCAGTTGATGTTGGTTCATGTTGGAACGGGGGGTGGAGTGAGGCATAGTTAACTAAGTTGTTAATCAGAATAGGTGAAACATGGCTGAACGGTTAGTTTTTCTTTCTGGAAAGTTTGTACCGGAGAGTGACGCAAGAGTCTCTATTTATGACCGTGGCTTTACATCCGGGGATGGTGTTTATGAGGCTACCCGAACCTTCGGTCACAAACTCTTTCGGTTAGATGAACATATTGAACGGCTACTTAATTCCCTGACTTATGTTAGAATTGACTGCGGCATGTCACGTCAACAGTTGACGGAAACCTCTATAGAAGTAGTTGAACGCAACCTAACTTCCTTAGATGAAGATGATGATTATGCACTTTGGCATGTAATTAGCCGTGGCGTGAGAATGCCAGGCACAGCGGTGATGTCTGAGCCAACAGTGGCGATTTTTGCGCAACCCGTGGATTTTTTAAGATATGCAAGGTCGTACATCGAAGGGGTAAGCCTCGTGACACCGGCGACGAGACGAACGCCGCCACAATGTCTGGATCCGCAGGCTAAAATTACCAATAAAATGAACCATAATATCGCATCCTTTGAAGCTCAGCAGGCAGACCCTAATGCCATTCCGTTGATGCTAGATATGGATGGAAATCTTTCTGAGACAGATACCGCTAATGTATTCTTCATATCAAAAGGGTCCCTTTGCACCCCTAAATCACGGACTGTGCTCGGTGGCATAACGCGAATGGTAATATGTGAGATTGCAGAAAAACTTCAAATTAACGTCTTGGAAGATGATTTTACCCCTTTTGATCTGTACGCCGCAGATGAGGCCTTTATTTGCGGCACTAGCGGTTCCATTACTCCGGTTTGTAAAGTGAATGGCATGGAAATAGGGCAAACAAGACCCGGACCGATTACTCTCAAACTGATGGAAAGTTGGAATGAGGTTGTCGGAATTGATTGCGTTGCGCAGTCGCTTCGCCACCTCGGAGACAATGAATCTAAAGAATTGTTGGCGATTTGGAAAAATCTACAAGGTTAAAAAACGATCAGATATAAAAAAGCGCTAACGAGAACAAAGGGGTTTTTTTTTGAGAGGCGTTTTATTTTTGTTAGACTAATTTTTCAATCAAGCCGGCCGTAACAGTAGTAATTTTTTCAGGATGATGAGAACCACTTAACTTTAATTAAAGCATTGGTCTAGATGAAGTAGACAACCATATAAATCGCCAATAAAACCGCAACCCATAACACAGTTGAGCCAGTCGGCCAGGTCCTAGCTAGCATTCCCTCCGGTCCATGGTGACGGAAAACGCCCGCAATAATTTTGTCAATACGATCTATGAAAATTGCTCGGGCCTTGCGATCGGCCGAGACGAGAGTCCTGGCAAAAATTTTCAAAAGGTGCGGCAGCAGTCTGCGGTAGATCCAGTCAAAATCAAGATTTCTAGATTTCAACGCCGGCGGGTATAGGCCAGTCTTTATTAAATAGGTAAAGGCAAGCGCAGAGAATAAGAGAAGTTGTAATTGGGTGACGACGTGTGTCGTCGTATATGGAACAAAGTTAGTTTGAAAGGGCAAGATTGCGTATAGTGGCGCTGGGTAAATACCAACGGCTATGCAGAGAAATGCGGCCAAGCCCATGGCAATCAGCATATTTTTTGGCGCTTCCTTTGGCCTCATTCCAGAATCATGCTGAAAAAAGGCAAAGTAAGGTATTTTTATTCCTGAATGATGCAATACACCCGCCGATGCAAAAAGAAGCATCAACCATACAATCCAGTGACCTTCCTCGGCTGCGGCGGCAATAATTAAGGATTTTGATATAAATCCGCTAAATAGTGGAAAGGCGGAAATTGAAGCCGCGCCAACAATACAAAATCCAGCAGTATAGGGCATGCTTTTGTAGAGGCCGCCAAGCTCTGACCAATTAACCGTACCTGTGCGATATAAAACTGCTCCCATCGACATAAAAAGTAGCGCTTTGTAGAGGACGCTTGAAAAGGCGTGGGCTGCCGTACCGTTAAGTGCTAGTTCGGTTCCAATTCCTATTCCAACCACCATGAAACCAAGTTGGCTGTTTAAACTGTATGCGAGAACTCTCCGAAGGTTGTTTTCAATTACTGCATAGAAAATCGGAAAGGCGGTCATTGCTGCGCCAATCCAAATAAGCATTTCTGTCCCTGGAAACCCGCGCGCTAAAGCGTAGATCGCCAACTTAGTCGTAAACGCTGACAGAAAAACTGTCCCCGTAATCGTTGCCTCGGGATAGGCATCCTGAAGCCAGTTATGTAAAAGCGGAAACGCTGCCTTTATGCCAAAGGCTATGAAAATCAGCGCCGGGCCCAAACCGGTTAAGCCCATTTTTGTGAAGTCTAGAGACCCTGCTTCTTTAAAATGGATAATGGCACCTGCCAGGAGCAGGACACCTGAGCCGACCTGAATTATTAAATATCGCATGCCCGTTCGGTAGGCGGCATCCGTTCGGCTTGACCAAATGAGGAAAACTGAGGCTATGGCGGTGCCTTCCCAATAAACGAAAAGGCTAATCAGGTCGCCCGCGAAAGCCCCGCCAATTGCAGCGCCGGCATAGATCAATCCAGCCATTTGCTGGGCCGTGTCCTTTATATGAAAAGCAAAAATAATGCTGATGGCTGCGGCTATATGGAAAATATACCCAAATAATAGGCTAAGACCATCAACTCGCACTGGAGAGAGCGTATATCCAAAAATATCAAAAGAAAAATGAACGCCTTCCGGTATTATCAGCAGTCCCCAGAAGCCGATAACTGGCAGCGCGAGCATGTAGGCGTTGCGCATGACCCGAGGAATCAACGGGACTATAACCGCTCCAACTATTAACAGAAGGCCGGGGGGAAGTTCAGTCATCTTCGGCCTCTTCGTAATAGTCCTCTTTACGCATAAGTATTTTTCGAAGAAGTTTTGCACTTAATACAAGGAAGACACAGACGATAAACCCATACCAGCCATACATCCCTGGGATCCAGTCTTCGGCGGCGTAGTGGGTGTGCTTATGATAAAATAAATCGGCGATAATGCTGAGACTGCATGCGATGCAAAGTGCCCATATGATTTTCTTTACGTTGTTTTCTTTATCAAGCCAGTGGCTTTTTTTATCGGAATTTTGTTTTTCTGCCATAATTCCCAACCTAGCCTTGAATTCCGGCAACTGGCGCTAACAGGCGATAAATTTTATCGGCGTAAAAAAAGAGTAGAATGCAGCCTGCACTCGTAATTGCCATCGCAAATATACAAAATGGTGGTGCTTCGCGGATGCCGCCTATGCGGACGCCATTCCAAAAATTAATTTTTTCATCATGAGTATCTTTAACGTTTTTGGCATTATCTTTTACTTCGGCAAAAAAACCGCGAGCTACTAAGGGCATTAGATATGCGATATTCAGCAAAGAACTGAGCATAAAAACCAACATAAAAATAATATGCCCGGCTTCCGCTGCCGACAGCATTAGGTACCATTTACTCCATGAGCCACCAAGCGGCGGTAGCCCTATTACACTTAGGGCTCCAATCAAGAAGAAAATGAAGGTAAAGGGCATGACACGACCTAAGCCATCCATTTCTGAAATTTCAGTCTTATGGCTAGCTACGAGAATAGCACCAGCACAAAAGAACAACGTA
>PBOV01000114.1 GCA_002724505.1 Rhodospirillaceae bacterium
AACCATCGCCGCAGCATCTTCCGCAATATAACGAGTGTCCGCTATGACACAGGCCACCGCTTCACCAGCAAAATGCACCTCGTCTCGGGCCAAAAGATACGGCATCATTGGCTGGGTTATCGCTGGGTTTGGCAAGAGTAATAAAAGTTTGTTTTCCTGAATTTCTTTTGGAAAATCAGCTAATGTAAAAATTCCTCGAACACCCTCCATTGCGATAGCAGCAGCGGTATCTATTTGGTTGAATCTAGCGTGCGGATGGGGACTACGGATAAATACTGCGTGGAGTGCTCCTTCCACCCGTATATCATCTGTGAATTGCCCTTTACCCGTTAGAAGGTCGGGGTCTTCAAGCCGCTTAACCGCGGCACCAAATAGCTTTGCTCCCATGAAACTATCTCTCTCTTGCCACTAACGTGCAAAAAGGTGAATGGAACAAACACCATGATCAAAGCCGGATACGCCACCACCGGTGCAATGGGTCAAGCCGACTTTGGCGCCCTCTACTTGGCGTTGACTACACTGGCCGCGCAACTGGCGCACAATCTCAACGATCTGTGCTACACCTGTCGCGCCAATTGGATGTCCTTTGGACAACAGCCCGCCACTGGGATTAACTGGAATGCGACCTCCGACTGACGTTTCCCCATCCGCAAGTAGCCTAGCTGCATCGCCCNTAGCACAAAAGCCGAGCGCTTCGTAATACAATAGTTCCGCTATAGCGAAGGCGTCATGAACTTCAGCAAGGTCAACATCTTCCGGTCCTATACCTGCTTCTTCATATAATTGTTTTGCGCCACGCAGAGTGATTTCAGGTGACGTCATATCACGATAGCCAGTCATGTATTTACCAGAATTGATCTCGGATCCGATTACACGGATCGGTGATGACGAATATTTTTTTGCTTTTTCAACAGAACAAATAACCACCGCCGCCGCACCGTCACCGGAGGGACAGCAATGAAAAAGTTTCAGCGGGTCGGCAACTGGCCTCGACGCTAACACCTCTTCACGCGTCACTTCCTTACGAAATTGTGCATCTTCATTCCACACACCGTGCCGGCGCGCCTTAACAGATACATCGGCAATATCATTTTCAGTAAGTCCATACTCATGCATGTAACGCCGAGCCCGCATGGCATAAAGTGCCGGCATAACAAGTCCCTGCGAAACCTCCCAATCCTCTTTTTCAAGGGGCAGCGTCCCACCTCCAAATTTTGTAAGTTTTTCGACACCAATCACTAAAACAGAATCATAGACTCCTGCCGCTACACTGATCCAAGCCTCGCGAAAGGCTGTAGAGCTTGAAGAGCAAGCATTTTCGATATTGATAATTGGCAAGCCTGTAATTCCAAGCTTTTTCAAAATACGCTGTCCAGCCATCATGCCACCGAGAGCCGTTCCACANTAAGTCGCCTCTATATCGGCCTTCTTTATACCGGCATCTCCAACTGCCTGTTTGACGGCAGGCCAGGCGATATCAGCGAGGGTCTTCTCTTGGTATTTTCCGAACGGGACCATTCCGGCGCCAATAATTGCAACATCACGCATTAGCTGACAGCCTTCAGGCAGGGGGCAAAGGCATAACTCTCAAATGGGGTCCCAGACTCATCCTTACCAAGGGTGGCAATCCGGGTTTTCATTGGCATATCCATTTCCAGCCGATCTGGATCAGCATCAACAATGTGAGCAAAAACCCGAACTTCTTCTGGCAAATCTACATAAGCCGCTACGAAAGGCAACTTCCATCCTTTCGGCGCCGCATNGACAACAGACCACGAATATAGCGTCCCTTCCGCACTAAACTTAATCGGTGATAGGTTTTCCGACATGCATTCTGGGCAAACATCGCTAGGCGGAAACATTCGCTTATTACAATCATTGCATNCCGAGCCAACCAACCGAACCGTGCCATCCCCCTCTCGCGTAACAGCGTCACCTGCAAGGTTGAGTGCTTCTTTCAATTCTTTATCCATTATCATTCTCTACTATTTTTCTAAGCCCCGAACCACATCTCGAATTGACGTATTTGGTGCAATATCCTTTCTCCGCAACTGGGCACTGCGCCTNCCGTTTTCCAAATAATTACCATCAACTGCGCGCCTGGCCATATCTTCCCATTCCTCGGACCAGTCCCCAAGCGAATACCCATGCCATGGACTTTCAGGTTTTAGAGATGGTAGATTGAGTTTCTCCCACAATTCCTTTGCCCCTTCCATAAACTCTTTTGTAGGCAGCGCAATCGGGGGCATATCCGTTTTGAGCGTTGCATCAATTAGCATAGTTCCATCAAATCCATCGCCCCTTTCCAAGGCAGGTCCATGGCCCCTATCACGATATTTAAGAATTTCTATATCTAATGATGGGTTGGCGCGATAGGCCAACGCCCAAAATACGGCGTCACCTTGCTCTGGGTCGATGTCTTCATTGACAGCAATTACATACTTGCCGCATGCAGAGTCAAAATTTGCGGTCCCGTAAAGGGCCCGCCAAATCTCTGTGGTCGGAACATCACGCTCAAACACCAGAAAAGCCAGGCGCCTAATATTAGTTAATGGCTCATGCAGTGATACATGCTTAATTCCCTTGATACCAAGAGTGTCTGACAAGTGATTAAGAAACTTGGGCTCCATTGCAACCCGCTTGATCACACTCGATTCTGATGGCGTCACCTGAGAAATTATGGACGCCATAATAGCGTTTTTTCGCCGAGTAATTGCTGTAACTTCAAAAATAAAATTGTATTCCTCAAGGTTGATATGACCATGACTTTCACCAAATGGTGCTTCTGGCTCCAGGAATTCTGTGTCGATTAGACCTTCAATGATAATTTCGGCATCAGCCGGCACCATTAAGTCAATTGTCTTAGCTTTGATGATCCTGATGGGCGCTCCTGCGAGCGCGCCGGCAACGTCGATCTCATCAACACCTTGCTTGATTTTCTGTGGGCTCACATAGGCCAAGGCCGGCGGACAACCAACCATGATGGCCATCGGCATTTTTTCCCCACGCGCCTTATATTTTTCCCAATGACCATGTCCTCCCTGACGCAAGTTAACAAACATCTTGAGCCCGAGCCGATCCGACGCTTTGATTCCCCCCCTATAAGTACCCATATTCTGTACGCCCGTGTCCGGGTCACAAGAAATGCAACTGGTCGCTGTCAGGTATGGTGCAACATCAAATCCAGGTGTTGAGATTGGCACTGGTAAAGAGTCTAGACCTTTTCCTTCTCCTTGGAGTTCAGAACCAGTGAGAACAACTTCATGGCAGGGCGCCTCCTTTACCTCAATCGGGGGCAGGGGTGTTGCCAAGGCTCGTTTCCAATGTTCACCGATGTCAGAAACCGGGACCCCCATACCAATCCCGTAAATCTCCGGTGTGGTAGCCAACGCCCCAACAACTAAAGGAATATCATAATTGTTTGCCCGGCTATCAGTGACATTCTTAAAAAGAAAGGCTTTGCGTTCTGATGCAGGAATTCCACCTCGAAACTGCCAGCGAACCAAAGGTTTCAGTTCTGTGTCTTTATTTACCGGAACGTCGACCTCATGCAGCAGCCCGGCGTCTCGGAGGTTCGCAATATGGTCATGCAGATCAGGGTAACCCCTTCCACCATATTGTTCGTCTTTACTCATTTTATCCCCTGTCGGTTAAGCCGCAATAAACCATGAACGAATTGTAAGGATCAACCGGGGTATGCGCTGTAATTTAGTTTTCTATTTTCTCGCCAACCTTTTTTTCATAATCCGTTCGCGATTTGAGATTATCGTCGTCGCCAAAACAATTGTTAAAGCTCCGGCCCACGTCCAAAGATCAGGAATTTCTGAGAAGGCAACGTAACCGAATAAGGTCGCCCAGATCATACGCGTAAACACAAGCGGTTCTGCAAAGCTGAGATCTGCGATCGCATACGCCTTGGCCGTAAAGAGATGACCGAGACTGCCGAGCGCACCAATAGCCATAAGACCAAATAACTGCTCCATATTAGGCGTTTGCCAGTAAAAAAGGGCCACAACTAATGTGATTGGTGTCATCAAAAACTGAACATAAGCGGCGATTGTCGCCGGGCTGTCTGTTTTGGTAAGGCTTTTAGCGAAAAGTTTGGAGATTGCCGCCAGTGCAGTTGCCGCTATAGTCAAAAGTGCACCAATATTCGCCCCCTCAAAACCTGGGCGAATGACCATCAAGGCGCCTGCTGCCCCTAAGACGAGAGCTGTCCAACGCCAAATGCGAACTCGCTCGCCAAATGCAATAATCGCACCCAAAGTTACAAATAGAGGCCCTGTGAGGGCCAGAGCCGTGGCATCTGCTAATGGAATTAGGGAAAGCGCCATAAACCAGCACAACATGGACATAGAGTTGACACAGGCGCGAATGGTGTGAAAACCAAACCGCTTTGTCTTAAACATCCCAGCGCCACCGCGCATTAAAAGTGGAACTAAAACTAAGAAGCCAAAAAGGTTGCGAAAGAATGCAATCACGAAGGGATGAAGTTCGAATGAAATCAGACGCACCGTGCCATGCATTGAAGCAAAAAGTGCACCAGCGAGAATCATGAAAGCCGTCGCGAGAAGCGCCGGAGAAGTTGGGGCGTGCGAACGTCCGGCCGGTGCTATCATAGTTCTCCTTCTAAATTTTTTTGTCTTGGGCACAGAAGCAGTTGCGGACTAAAAAAAGATTTTAATAATGTACTCCGCGGGACAAGGGGGCACCAGCTTGCCCTTGCCGCTGGTCAATTCACGTGTAAGCTCCCACCCAATTAACAAAATTAAAGAAAGTACAAACTGCTATGTCAGATGTTCAAACCCCACCTATGTTTACTCCTTTCACTCTGAGGGAAATGACCATCAGCAATCGTGTCGTTATGTCGCCGATGTGCATGTATTCAGCTGATGATCTTGATGGAACACCAACTGATTTTCATGTTGTGCATTTGGGTAGCCGGGCGATCGGCGGTACTGGCCTGGTCTTCACCGAAATGACTCAAGTGTCACGCGAGGGCCGCATCTCGCCTGGCGATGCCGGCATCTATGACGACAAACATATCGAAGCCTGGAAGAAAGTGGTGGACTTCGTTCACCGCCGCTCGGATGCCAAGATTGGGATGCAGCTTGGCCATGCCGGGCGTAAGGCCTGCGAGCCGATCGCCTGGAAACGCAACACACCCCTCACCGAAGATGAAAAATGGGAGATCGTGGGACCTAGTGCCATCCCGTTTGGTCCCGACAGCGAAATACCGCGCGAGATGAATCAGGGGGATATCGCCAAGGTTGTCGATGATTTTGTTTCAGCCGCCAATCGCGCCGATGAAGCAGGCTTCGATATTATAGAACTGCATGCAGGACACGGTTATTTGCTTTCATCCTTCATGTCACCGCTATCAAACCAACGCACGGATGCCTATGGCGGGTCTTTAGAAAACCGGATGAAATTACCTTTGGAAGTGTTTCAGGCTGTTCGCACAGTCTGGCCTGACGAAAAACCGATTTCGGCGCGTATTTCGGCAATCGACTGGAACGAGGATGGTAATCAGATTGAGGATGCCGTCGAAATTGCCAAAATGTTCAAAGCAGCCGGGCTGGATATTATCGATGTCTCAAGCGGCAACGTCACAAGCGAGCGGCGCCCCGTAACCCCCGGCCTATTCCAGACACCGTTCAGTGAGCAAGTCCGGCGTGAAGCAGACATGCCCACCATGGCAGTCGGAAATTTTGCGGTCGCTGAACAAATCAATGGTGTAATTGCCGAGGGCCGTGCTGATCTGTGCTGCGTCGGCAAGGGACATCTGTTTGACCCATATTTCGTGCGCCATGCGGCGCGCGAGCTTGGCTATGATCTTAAATGGCCCAAACAGTATCCGGCTGCCGGTGTGTTTAATCCCAACCCGGAAATCATGAGATAGCCCGGTGGCACCAAACCCTGACACAGACGAAAAAACTCCGCCGATGTTCACCCCCTTTAAGTTAAGGGGCTTGGAATTGATCAATCGCGTGGTGATGTCCCCCCTCTGCATGTATTCCGCCGAAAATGGGGTTGTCGGGGATTGGCATGTCGTCCACCTCGGCAGTAGGGCAATCGGCGGTGCAGGTCTCATATTCGCTGAGATGACGGCAGTACATCCGGATGGCCGTATTTCAATCCGTGATGCCGGAATTTGGGACGACAAACATACCGCTCCCTGGAAACGGGTGGTTGATTTTGTTCATGAACACACTGAGTCGAAAATTGGCATACAACTCGGCCATGCGGGACGTAAAGCCGATACGGGACTGAGCTGGGTGCGCGGTACGGATGCCCAAATGGAATATGGCTTTGATATTATTGCGCCCACCGACATCCCCGTTTCGGAAAGGGCGCGAACGCCGCGCGTCATAACGCATGAAGAAATTGTAGTATTGCCGGGTCTTTACAAACGCGCCGCCGAACGGGCTCATGAGGCAGGCTTCGATGCCCTGAATTTCCATTGTGCGCACGGCTATCTGATGTCGAGCTTTATCTCGCCACTCAGCAATCATCGCAACGATGAGTATGGTGGACCGCTGGAAAACCGCATGCGTCTGCCGCTTGATGTATTCGCTGAAATTCGTAAGGCGTGGCCGGCGGACAAACCCATCGTCGTCCGTATCTCAGCAGTTGATTGGGAAAAAGGCGGTCACGAAATAGAGGACGCCGTTGAGGTTACCAAGATGTTTCAGGCTGCCGGCGCCGACGCTGTGGATGTTTCAAGTGGCATGGTCACGAATAAGCGTCCACCGGACACTTCACTGTTTCAGGTTCCATTTGCCGAACGCATCCGGGCTGAAACAGGTATAGCTACAATGGCCGTTGGCAATATCGAAAACGGCGATCAGATGAATGAGATTATTCGAAGCGGGCAGGCGGACTTTTGTGTTGTCGGGCGCGGTCATATTTATGACCCCTATCTGACCCGCCACATCGCGCGAGAAATTGGTTACGACTATCCGTGGCCAAACGAATATGGTCGTGGTGGTGGCTTTCGATCCGGGCTTTAGGCTAGGTCTTTCCCAACTCGTCAACGGCTTTGGTTTCGCGCCACCAGATATAGAGGCCGCTGGCAATAACCACAGCGGCCCCAACAATTGTGATTAAATCCGGAAATTGTCCAAAGAAGATAAGGCCAAACAATGTCGCCCAGATGATTTGCGTATAAAGAAATGGAGACAGACGTGAGGCGGGAGCGATTTCCAACCCGCGTATCAACAAGTAATGGCCAACGCCATACATGCCACCCAGACCTACCATCATCACCCATTCCATAAATGTAGGCGCTATCCAAATAAAGGGTACAAATAGAGAGGTCACCCCAACACCAAATACTGAGGTCCAGAAGAGGCTAGTTTGAGTACTGTCCGTTTTTGAAGCTATCCGAGTCAAAATTTGATAAATCGCATAGCAGACCGCTGAACCGAGTGGGAGCAATGCGGCCCAGTGGGTTGCCACCCCCCCCGGTCGAATAATGATGATGGCCCCGATAAATCCAACAAATATAGCCGCCCAACGCCGCCACCCTACCTGCTCTTTAAGAATAGGAATTGAAAAGGCGGTAATTAAAATTGGTGCGATAAAATGGATAGCCACCGCATCAGCCAAAGGCAAATAGCGTAGCGCAAAGAAGAACAAACTGGTCGCAATTAACATTAATGCGGAACGCGAAACATGTAACCATGGGTGCGCTGTCTTCGCTAATTGAAAAATCCCCGAGCGGAAGAACAATATAAAAGTTACGAGGGCGTGAAATACATAACGAGACCAAACGATTTGGGTTACATCATATTTGGAAGCCAATGTTTTAACGATGGCTTCCCCACCGGTGAATAGCGCGAGCCCAATCATCATAAGGACGATGCCAAGACGAATATTCTGGGGTCGGTCTATCTGGGTCATAATTTTCTGCGCCCGGCGACAGAGATACAAACCGCCCCGCGATGGTGTTTACTTACAGCTTCACTAACTTATGAGCAAGAGAACTTCTGAGCAATTGGCCACGACGCAGCAAGAATGATAGTACATACCTTATGGAACCAGGATTTCTTGGGGTCCCTGATGTCAGCACTTGGCTGTTTTGGGGCCTGACCCTTTTTGCAGCTTTTACTGCTTTTGTTGGTATTGCTACAGGTGCAGCAGGTGGGCTGCTCATGATGGTCGCGCTTGCGACAATATTTCCACCGGTTGTCTCGATCCCTTTGCATACCGTCGTCCAGATGGGCGGCAATCTCAGCCGTACCGTCTTTATGTTTAAATACATCATAAAGCCTGTACTCTTGCCTTTCATCATTGGCGGCATCATCGGCGCCATCGCCGGAGCAAATATTTTCATCTCTTTGCCGGTTGCCGTGTTGCAGGGGTTGCTGGGTCTTTCGGTGCTTGTCTTTTTATGGATGCCGTCAGTCGGTCAAATCGGTGGACAACGCAATCGGTTCGCTCTGGTTGGTTTTTTTGCAACCTTTCTTGGTGTCTTTGTCAGTGCCACTGGAACGCTAGTCGCACCCTTTGTCGCCAGTGAAGCACCAGACCGGCGCAATCATGTTGCAACCTTTTCAACCCTGATGGCGCTCGTTCATATACTGAAACTTTGTGCCTTTGGATTTATCGGTTTTGCCCTCGCTGCATACTTGCCATTGATGCTGTGCATGATCGCCGCAGCGATCGGAGCAAGTTATATCGGTAGCAAAGCCCTTAATCATATCAAGGAACGAAATTTCCGGATCGTGTTTAAAACGATCTGCACATTGCTAGCGCTACGATTGATCTGGATAGCGCTGGGGGTCGAATTATAAAAATAATCCCCCACACCGTTCGCAATGCGGGGGATTTTATTTAAACGCACAAGACCTTTCTTAATTGGGACGTTGAAAATCCTTAATAACGACATCAATGATCGCGCTGCGGCCTTCCTCCATTGCCTTCAGACCATTTTTCAGAGCCTGTTGCACCTGCTCAGGATCTTCCACCCGCTCACCATAGGCGCCAAATGCCTCCGCAACCTTGGTGAAGTCCGGGGCATTAATATGCGTGCCATGGAACACATCCGTATCAACGGCAATCCCGTCGGGATACATCTTGAGATGCATGCCCTGCATCGCGGAATATTTCGTATTGTTAAATATAACCGCCATGATCGGCAGATTAAAATCACGTGATGCGCCAAGACTCTGCAACACCGGATTATAAAGAAACGCGCCATCGCCGATGATGGTCACGACAGGTGATCGAGGTTTGGCAAGTTTGACACCAAGCGCCAGGCCCAAACCCTGGCCCAGACCGCCCTGCCGGCTGAAGATCGCCTGTGGCTCGTTCCACATGATATGCTGCCGTAGCAGCCCGGTATGGGTCGTAACCTCATCAACATAGGTCGTGCCCTGAGGCATCACTTCGCCAAGACAGGCACAGAGCCAAATCGGATCAATCGTTTTGCTTTTACGGGCTTCAGCATGTTCTGCTGCCCGCTTGGCCATTAGCGCATCATGTCGCTCTGTGCAGGCGGCCCTCCGCGCTTCAATTGCCTCTGCACTCACATCACGCTCCTGCATTGCGGCGGCCAGATCCCTAAGGGTCTGAGCAACGTTGCCTTCAAGGTACATGTCCGCCTGATGACTCTGATAGACCATGGAAATCCGATGTGGGTCTTCATCGATGATCGCTATAGCCGCGTTCGGTGGACGATCACTGGGCGGATACCAGGGGGCCCGCATCCGAATAACCATGACCAGATCCACCTCTTCCCAGAACTGTTTGAAGTTTTGACCCTGATGAAGGGGATGATCCTTGGGAAAGTTCGAAAACAGAGCGCCAGTATTTTCAACCACCGGCAAAGCCAGCTCTTCACAAAGATCGAGCAACGCCTGATAGGAAGCCGGATCCTGCCCAGCCGCTTCGGTAAGTACCACAGGCATCTTGGCCTTTGCCAGACTATCCGCCAGCTTCTCAACATCCTCCGGTGCAGTCAAAACCCGAGGTGCAGCCGGCACCGCCCGGGCATTTTCCGGCATATTCCATTCATCCATAAGCGTTTCGGTCGAAACCGATAAATACGTCGGGCCGGTTGGTGCTCGCTGAGCAATCTCACCAGCGCGAATGATGCTCTCATAAACCGTGTAAGGGCTTCCCGCGACATTGGAATATTTCACGATGGGTTCAACCAGCCGGGTTGTACCGCCTACTATACTTAAATTATTTATCCACTGGGCACCCGGATCAAAGCCGGGCTGCTCACCATAGGTCATTGATTCACCGGAGATCACCACCATCGGGATACCAGCGCAGAATGCGCCGTGGATACCCATATTCCCCTGCAACAACCCGGCCCCAGCATGAAGCAGCACCATCTGCATTTCGCCAGTCACCATGGTGTAGCCCATGGCGATATCAACCGCGAGAGTCTAGTGCCAGACATCCATCAGCACTGGTCCGCTATTGCCTGACTGCTTCTGATTGGCCATTGCTTCCCAAACCGGTGCCCATTCAGTGCCGGGAGAAGACAGAATGTATTTGCACTCAAGCTTGCGGCAAGCTTCAACAATTGCCTCGCCGCCATCCAACGTATTTCTCATTATTTTATTCCCAATAGAATTTGCGTTAAGAATGATAATCTCATTCTTTTGCGAACAAGGCTATTGGCGAAAAAATTAAATCCGGATAGGAAACAAGCCTTAAAAAATTTTTCCTCAATTCTCTGCTGTTTGTAATCGTCTTGCAGACCAAAGAAAAAGAAGGCCCACGCCAATGGGAATGCTTCCGAGAATAATGAAACCCAGCCGATAGGAATTAAAGACCTCTAAAATCAAACCAAAGGATGCGGGCATTGCAATCATCCCGGCATAAGCGAAGAAGGCTGCGCCGCCAGTAACAACCCCCGCCATCCCAGGAGGAGAAACCCTTGCAATCTCGGCAAGTAATACACCTTGATAACCAATGCCGGTTAAACCGTATGCAAAAGCTACAGCCCAGACTGCAGCCTTCTGCCAATTTGGAGTAACTAGCCCGACCCCCATACAGGCAATGCCCATGGCAATACCCAGCAGCGCCAACAATATCACCGGTTGGACATAACGAGTCCCAACCCAACCCCAAATTAAGCGCCCAAATATTCCGGAGATCATGGATATGGAGTAGGCGACCCCTGACTCTGTAAGGGTCCATCCTAAACCGAGTGTTAGGAAAGAAATAAAGAATGACGCGAAGCCTAGTTGGACACCGGTGAACGCAAACAAACCAAGAGCCAGCAAACGAGCTTTTCGGTCTTTCAATACGGCGCTTAAGGTAATTCGTAAATCTGTAAGCCTTAAGCTCCGGCTTGACTGACGGTCAGCATCAAATTCACTCCTCAATGGCTGTAATACAACAGCTAGAGCAAGGGCCATTATGGCTGCACAAATCAGCGCCCCGCGCCAACCAAAGTTCGTGACAAACACAGGCAGCAGAATTCCGGCTAAGACCCCGCCTACAGGAACACCTGTCTGCTTGATTGAGAAAATAAGGGGTGCCTTTGTCGGCTCTGCATAACGAGCAAGGATCTGGGAGCTTGCGGGTGTTGATGGCCCCCCACCTAGTCCTATGACGAGAGCGCCAAACACCAAAAAAAAGAGATGGCCTGGGGCGTTAATTAGTAAGCCTATGGCGACAACCAAAAGGCTCACCTGACTGACTCTTAGGGCTCCGAAGCGCAGCAGAAACCCGCCGCCGGCCAACGCCGAGATCATTGACCCACCATACAAGATAGCTGTGTAAAGCCCAATAAGCCCAGGGTTGAGACCAGTTTCCGCAGAGATGGAGGGGGCTAAAACAGGTATTGTTAAGCCGCTCATCGTCGACATCGCTTGCTGGAGAAGCATCGCGATGACAGCTATATAAACAAGAGGTGGTTTCAAATGAATGACCGTCGCACAGTGACTAGTTTAAATCAAAGACTTTGCGGCCTAATTGGCCTTAGGATTCTCATATATCGAAAAGGCTATCAAAGTGGTGCCGCCTGCGTGACTCGAACACGCGACCCCCGCATTACGAATGCGATGCTCTACCAACTGAGCTAAGGCGGCCTTCTAAAATGTTTTAGTGTCGGAAGTCCTAACAAACCATGGGATTTCTTGCAATCACTCCATGGGGGTAAAGGCATTCTCAAGTTTTCCAAAAACTACTTTACGCCACTCACACGCCAAGGAGATTAGAAAATGGCTTCAATTAGGAAAAGACAAAACAAATGGCAGGTACGAATAAGCCGGGAAAAATTAGAGATGACCAAAACGTTTCATCTAAAATCCCAAGTTCAACTTTGGGCGAAGGAAATTGAAATTGAAAAAGGAAATATATAATTTATAGTAAAAGTGCATGGTCAATATTTGTCTTCAATAAAATACAAGAAAGCTCTTGAATTGCGGCAAAAACCCCCAGACGATAATGTACTTAAATCCTCTATCGCCTTTCCATAATTCGAATTTCAGGCAATATCGTCCCCGTTGACTAACAAAAATTTGTAACGCTTCTTAAATAAAACAAAAACAAATTTTAATATAAAAATTAAGACAACTTGCATATGACGACAGTGTTAAACGATCAAATGGCTCAATTAATTTCTCGAGCACGTGAGCTTTCCACCGTGGTGGGAGAAAGGGCGGAGCAATGTGAGGTATTACGTCGGATACTTCCTGAAACACACAAGGATTTTTTAGATGCTGGGTTTTACAAAATTCTTCAGCCGGCACGTTATGGGGGCTTCGACTTAGAGTTTGGAATCCAAACCGATCTTGCAGCTGAAATTGGTCGTGGCTGCGCATCTAGTGCTTGGGTCCTAAGTGTTATTTCTTGTCATTCATGGATGGTTGGGATGTTTCCTGAACAAGCTCAAGATGATATTTGGGGCGATCATCCTGATGCTCTAATTTCCAGTTCTTTTCTTTCACTGGGTCCTACATCGGTCAAAAGAACTAATGGCGGCTATCAATTGAAGGGTCGTTGGGGCTTTTCAAGCGGCGCAGATTATTGTCAAGCCGTTATGTTATTGGTCACAATACCTTTGGACTCAGGTAAAGGCCGTGAGCCGGCTCTTTTACTAGTCCCAAAAAGTAGATACGAAGTCGTAGATACTTGGCATGCTACCGGTTTAACTGGCACCGGAAGTAACGATCTTATCATTAAAGAGGCCTTTGTACCCGACCATTGTGTGCTAAGAATTAAGGATACCACTGGGGGGCCTACTCCTGGTTCGGTAATAAATTCAGGTCCAAATTTTAAATTACCACTTTTTTCAGTTCTTCCCTTTAATTTAGTTGGGGCTGCCTTTGGTGCTGCACGAGGGGCTTTAGATACTATTGTTGATGGCTTAAAGGAGCAGAGGAGTTCCGCTCAAGTAGTGCTGAAAAACCAGCAAAGTGTACAACTTCGAGTAGCCCAAGTTACAGCGTTAATTGAAACTGCCTGGAACGCCTTGCAACCAATTCGTTATAAAATTAATTCTGATGCAAACCAGGGAATAGTTCCCAGCATTGAAACAAAGACAAAATACCGTTTGGTTTTAGGCCACTCAGCAAAGCTCTGTGTTGAAGCGATGGACCAGTTATTTCCTTTAATGGGAGGACGTGGTCTAAGTGTAGGTAATCCCGTTCAACGGGCTTGGCGTGACGTACACTCGGTTGCACAACATGTCGGCTTGATTTGGGATATTCAGGCAAGTACTTTCGGTTCAGTTAAACTCGGCTTGCCGTGTACAGATCCATTACAATAAAAAAAGATCTACCACTCAGGCTAGGCTATCCAAAAATGTAGACAACTTTCAAAAGTAGGGCAGTAACTAACCAGTTCTGCTTTCTCAGTTATCACCTAACTGCGCTAGTCTTGGTTTGATTTCCCTACAATATTTGTGCCAGACTTTGGAGATGTACAACTTTCCTAGAATATACTCGCTGAAAAAAATAATCCCGCAGATTGAGATAACCAATGCAATATCACGTCTGCAAGACACGGCTCTTTGGATTGTGGTGATTGCCTTGGTTGGGGCCTGTCTAATCTATCAGTTGATTTGACATCTAGCCGATTGAAGGAAAGAACGAATAAGGCGTTCTTTTAGTAGTTTGATTTCTCTACAATATTTGTGTCAGACTTTTTATATGAAAAAACTGACCACCACACTCTGTCTGACTGTTGCCCTGCTATTTGGATGTGCGGGGGTGTGTAAAAGCGCTAATTTCTTCAACACCCTTTTAGCCGTTTCAACATGCACTTATCCGCAAGGGCATTCGCTTTTTTGATTAGACCTGGTCTCTGGTGTCCACCCAAGAATGTCTTAACATTTTTATCCATACTAGAATCTTCCAACCCTATCCTGTTGGCTAGGACCCACCACATAACAGCTTTAACAAACTTAATAGGTTTTGTTTTTCCCTTCTTTCGATCAAAGGTGTTCAAGGCGAGAATGATATTCCCCAAAAATACCATAGCGGTTGTATTCTTGTACCTTGCTGCTTTTCTATAAAATCTTTGGGCTTCCAAACATGCCTTCATATCGTGGCAATCGAGATTAGATTTTCTAAGTCGACGACCCTTGGCTAGATAAACTCTTCCTAGTTCACGGCTTGCAATAAGGTTTCCCTGCGCTTCTGCCTTATGAAGCCATTTCGCAGCCCGATTGAGGTTTCGTTTGACGCCATGACCTTCCAGATACATCACGCCTAGGTTTAACTGAGCAGCGGCATAACCCTTAAGCGCTGCAAGGCGTGTCCACTTCATTGCCTCCTGGTAATTAATAGGGGTGCCTAGTCCTATAGATAACATCGTACCGAGGTTGGCTTGTGCTTCAGGGTCATTATTCTCGGCACCCATGCGTACCCACCGAAGTGCTTCTTTAAAATCCTGCGCTACTCCCTGGAGGCCATTCTTATAGATTTTAAATAAATCCCTTTGGGCGTTGATATCTCCTTTCAAGGCTGCAGTTTTGAGGGAGTGAATGGCTTTGCTTTCAGATGTCTCAGGTATTTCTAGGTCCTTTACGCATCGGTCATTGATCGTGTCCTCAAGAGTTCCTTCGGGACACTTAGCACCAACCCCAGCCCTTGCGTGCAACCAAAGATTATATTGGCTTAAATCTCTAATAGCCTGATCTTTGCTATTTATAGATTTCTTCCACCAGCAATTGGCGGCTTCCCTGTCTTTAGGAAACCCCAGTTTGCCATGATCCAGGAGAAGACCTAGTTCTGCCCTGGCAAAATCTCTTTCCCATTCAGTTCTTCGCTTTCCACCAACAGATTCGGCGCCCAAGGCAGACAGCCCTGCCAGGACAACAGCGTTATTGATTCTTCCGTTCTTAAGACGTGGGCTGTACCCATAGATTGAAAGCCCCCCAATAATTTGTTTAAAATCAAATTTAATTAGCCTGGCAAACTGTGTCAGACCACTTTTTAATCTTTCAGAATAGGGTTGATCAACGAGGGAACACCAGTCATTGGCTGGTATGATCTTTCTGCCAATTGCTGACCTTAATTCAGGATCATGGATATAGAGCCGCCACTGGCCCTTGGAACCAACTCCATAGTGGAGCATTGGTTTAAAACTCTTGCCATTATCTTTATCGGGTAGAGCGGCCTTAGAAGGCCCGATTATAATTCCACATAAGAGACCGACCATTAAGAATAGTTTCTTCATCTTCATTGCTGAGTAACAGGAGCGAATAACCAATAGGTTTGATCACAGAGCCAATTGTTCTCAAGAGCAAGTTCACGCTGTTGTTCTTCGTAGAGAAGGAAATCAAAAAACTCACCATAAAGGGGAAATGTCCTGAGGATGTATTTGGGTTTCTTCATCTAATATTGGGTATCCCTTAACGAATTGGTTCAGGGTCACGATGTCCTTAGAGGCATCAAACACCGTGACCCCGATGGGAGGTGCAGCGAGCCAATGGAGACCAAACTCGCTGAACATTTCTAATTATCTATAAGAAGATGACCTTATTGAGTTCCAATTAAGGTAAGATTGAGAACAAACTAATTAACGAACAAGCTAACCATAATAATATACACTACTATCATTATTGATGAGTTTTTGACTCCAAATTAACAACAATATCTGTCAGGGTATTAAATAAGTATCGGGGGTTTTGTTAGTTTCTTTGCCCTATTTACAAGAAGATCTGGTTCGTCGGGAAAACAAAGGGAGCGGAATGTGACCAATAAAATATCAGTCCCTAATGTAATTTTTATTCTTATATTTGCGATTTTGATAAATACAAATAATGCCCTTTCAATAACCTTTGGCGATTATGAAAAAGTTCTAAAAGGTAGTCAAAAGATTGAGATCGAAGGCATATCACCGGGAGATGGTAAAGAACTTGAGGCTTATTTATACAAACCAAAAGGTAAAGGGCCTTTCCCTGCCTTAATTGCGTTGCACGGGGCGGGGGGAATTTTCCCATACCAGTTATGGTGGGCTAAAGAAATTTCTAAAAAGGGATACGTTGTTTTATTTATCGATCATTATTGCACCAGGGATCTCCTCTGTGAGGTTAAATCGGATGATGAAGATCAGGCTCGTGGTGAAATAATGAGAAATTGGCAAGAAGTCAGTCCGAGGCAGAGGGTTCTTGATGCGGTGGCAGGGTATAGTTGGTTATCGGAGGAGGTTTATATAGATAAAAGCAAGATCGGCCTAATTGGTTGGTCGTGGGGAGGGGCAGCGGCCATGTTTGCTCAAAAAATTGCACGAAGGCTGTCTTTGCCGAACGGTGGTTTCAAAGCAACAATAGCATTCTACCCGAACCTCAAATTTGTTTTGGATAAACCACAATGGACAAAAACCGGCCCGATTGAGCAACCGACACTTATACTCTACGGTAAATACGATATTCTTGAGTCTGAACAGGCATATGAAACGCTCTTATCAGCTGGGTATTCAGGCGAGATCAAGGTGGTCGGATTTGATAAAGCCTACAGAAAATTTGATGAATTAGGACCATATAGAGAAAAAAATCATCCTTCAGTTGGCGACTTTGGAAAAGCGTTCCAACAAAAGGCTTTTGATCTTTCGAGAAAAGAAATAGATAAATTTCTGTCTCAACATTTTCGCTAGGAGATTAAATTTTTCCGTTAGCATAGAGACCTCTCAGAGAGAATTAGACTTAAATTTAAACTATCTGGATACGATGACCTACTCTTTCCCCGTTGAAATTATGGACTGCTTTATGCTGGACTAACCGATCATCCCATATTGCAAGACTATTTTTTGTCCATTTATGTCTATGTGTCCATAAATCATTGGACGCATGGTTTTGAAGAAAAGTTAGTAGGTATTTAGCTTCATCAAATGGTAAACCATTAATACGGGTTGTAAAAACATCGCAGACGTTAAGATATCTCTCGCCTGTTTCTGGATGTATCTCTACCACATTCTGGACCGTTCCTTTTTTTGGCTTATTCTTAAACCACCACCCGACCTCATGGACGCATGTCAGATTTTCAATATATTTTTGCATTCCGGTCGATAATTGAGAGTAAGCTTTACGTTGGTCAGCAAACAACGTATCACCACCACTCTCAGGCACTTTCGTCATGTATAGCAGACCCCCAGACGGACGAATTTCTGAATAAGACATCTCTGAATGCCAAAACCAACCTGCAGGAAAATCAACGGGGGCTCCATCATATTCCATAGTTCTGATGTACTTATTATCAGTAGGTAAAGAGGTGCTAGATGGTTTGCCACTGATGTCTTGCAAGTCGCCAAACACTCTGGCCAAGCTTTCCAGCTCTTCGAAATCTAGCTCCATGTCCCTGATAAAGATAACCCCAAAACGAAGAAGAAGTTTTCGAAGGCTCTTCAGTTCTCGTTTCGATTTATAGTTAACTACCTCTATAGCGAATCCTGATTGTAGCTCTCGTGTTTCCATGTCCTATCCAATTCAATGCAGCAAATATCCATTTTGAAGCACGGTTGGTAATAACGATAAGCCCATAAACAAATTGACACCAGTCTACCATAATATAATTCGGAGCAATTAACAGGAAAGGTCTTCGCCCTCTCGGAAACAGTCCTTGGTGTCACTTTTACATTAGTCTTTTTCATTTTAATAAATACAAGTAGCGCCTTTTCAATAACGTTTGAGGACTACGAGAAAGTCCTAGAAGGTAGCCAAAAAATCGAAATTGAAGGAATTTCACCAGGAGACGGCAAAGCACTTGAGGCCTATTTATACAAACCTAAAGGTA
>PBOV01000115.1 GCA_002724505.1 Rhodospirillaceae bacterium
CTCGGGTCGTGATATGAAAAGGGTGGTGGTTTCATCCCTACCTCTAAATTACTAACGCAATCTGGTTATTTACCGATAGCTCAAGTTTCTATCATCTTTTAATATATTATATCTTAACCATTAATTACAGGCCTCCGCGTAATTAACGCACTGTTTCACGTGGCGCAAGGGACGTAAGTTGAACGACCTCACTCATCGCCTCCAACCGCAACGAGATAAAGACTAACCACAAAGAATATATAATAAGCAATATTCAAATTGCACCAAATAAAGTCATCTTCCTAGCGCAAAGAGAATTTGTTCTGTCGTACAAAGAACATTATCATTATCCGAAGCCCCTTACCCTTTTTATTTACACTCACCCCAATTTTTAGAAAAGGTTCTTGCAGGGCATTGTAAAAAATTGAAACAAAATCTATAAAAAGCCAGAGTATTTCAAAAACTAGTCAAGGCTCCCATTAGGTT
Organism: Rhodospirillaceae bacterium; assembly: GCA_002724505.1. Lineage (GTDB taxonomy): Bacteria > Pseudomonadota > Alphaproteobacteria > MPNO01 > UBA2964 > UBA2964. Next base: position 466 of record PBOV01000115.1, read on the forward strand.
TTTTAGTCACCAATGCATAACGTTAAAAATCATTATGAGTTAGTCATTTTCATCTTTAATAGGCTTCCTGACTGCCCCATCCTTGACACCCAAATGCGTCCGTCATATATCTTAAAAGCAAAGGTTTTACCGGGCGTTTAGCACAAGAGCGTCTGAAATTTTACAGAAAACCAAGTGGTAGGCTTGGTTAATCCAGCCTTTTAGAAAAGGGATTGAATATGGCGGAAGGTAGCAGGGAAGAAACGACTGCTGATGACGTAGGTGTTGGACACAACCAACCCGAAGTTGTTTGGGACAGATGGGTAAAGAAGCGTACCTTTGTGCGTGCCTTAGAGGGTACTTACGGAGAAATGCAGCAAGGTCTTTACGAAAAGCAACGCGTCTACAGCATTCATGACTATAAATGGACGGGAGGACCTCAGTTTTTTGATAAACCCATGGTCAATCCGCAGAGAATGGATATCGCGCAATCAATAGAAACTCACCTGGGTTCATTTGCACCGGGCGGCTATGGCCAACGCCACGGACACATGAATAGTGCGGTCTTCTACATCCTTAGGGGCGAAGGCTACGACGTACACGATGGAGAACGGGTGGATTCCGAAGCCGGCGATGTAATGATTGTTGAGAATGGTTGTGTACATCAGCATTTTAACTCGAGCCCTGATGAGGAGTATGTCGTTCTCGTCATGAAAGCAAAGCCTTTGTTCCTCTTTATGCACATGGTATTCCAGAAAAATGTAAAAATGCCACCAACAGATATTCAGCCGGGACAAGAAGATTACTCGCCACCGGCTGACTATTAGAATGCCAAGTTGTTATTAAGATAAATTAAGTTTAGGGAGAAGTTAAGTTGGACGAGCGCGAAGCAATTATCAAAGGCGAGCAAACCTGTAATTTTTATAGCGAAAACCTCGCCGAGACCGCAGCTTACGTGGAAGATTACTATTCAAATAAACTCAAAGTCGTCAAAGCCGCCGACATGCCTTTTGAGAACTCACCGCACGGAATTCTCAAACATATGATCCACGAGAAAATGAATACCGTCGAAAACTGTGTTGATATTTACATGCAATTTCTGCCCGGCGGCATGGCATCAGGTAAACATCGTCATCTCGCAGAGGAGGTTTTCTTCGTTGCAGAAGGTGAAGGTTATGACCTTCACTGGGATGTAAATTTTTCAGTCGATATTAAATTTACGTGGGAATGGGAAGAGGAACCTAAGAAGTTTGAATGGAAACGGGGTGATTTTGTGTATATCCCGCCATACGTCGCCCACAAGCACTTTAATTCTAATGCAGACAATCCGGCACGGATCATCAGTATTCACAATCGGGTACTCAAGGCTATGGGCGCCGCCTGGTACGAGCAGCTGGAACCATACGAAGGTTACGTCGAAGGGGAAGACCCCATCGCTTTTCTTGAAAAACACGGAATGCGTGGCTAGAAAAGCGTTGCGTCAGTTGACTTAGACGACAAAAAATATTTGAAAAACGCCGGGAAAAATAAACTATTCCCGGCGTTTTTTATTCGAGACAATAAATAGTAAGCGGAACAAAGATACATAGGGGGTTATTAATTATGACACTCATTCTGTCTAACGATGATGTGAACAAAGTCTTAAATATGCCAGATTGTTTAGAAATTTTAGAAGATGCTTATCGTGGCCTACATGCTGGAACCGCTATAACTCGGAGACGCTCTGACTGTTTAACCCCTACGGAGCGTGAAGATGCCATTTACGGTTTCAAAACTATGGATGGGGTAGTTCCGAGCCAAGGTGTAAGCGCGATCCGTCTAAATTCTGATATTGTCACCTGGCCAACAGTTGAAGGAACTATGCGGAGGGTTAAAGTCCCCGCGGCTCCCAATGATCGTTGGGTCGGTTTAGTACTTTTATTTAGTACTTCCAATGGTGAACCTTTGGCGATAATGCCAGACGGCGTCGTGCAAAGAACCCGTGTCGGTGCCACGAATGGTCTAGGAATTAAATATATGGCGCGCGAGAATGCTGATACAATTGGGATACTTGGGTCCGGTTGGCAGGCGGGCACCCAGCTCATGGCAGCATGTGCGGTGCGNGACATCAAATCNATTAAAGTATTTAGTCCAAATGAAAAGAACCGCGTCAACTTNGCTCAAGAAATGAGTGACGTTTTNAACTGCGAAATNGCGCCAGTCTCTAATGTTGAAGCTGTCNTCTCAGATGTCGATATNGTCATGTGTTCTTCAAATAGTATCGATGCGATTTTTTTTGAAAAATGGATGAGACCCGGCCTCCATGTAAGCTCAATAAAAATGCCTGAGGTTGAAGAGGCAGCATTAAGACGTGCGGACACGGTTGGTCTTCACTTTGGTCAGCGGCAACCGGATACCGTAACCGCTAGCAATCTAGCGCCACCGGACCGTCGCTCGGGCAAAGGATGGGCCGTTAACCCAACCTTTAATTTCGATGTCTGTCCGAGATTACCGCAAATGATCGTTGGCGAGGTAAAAGGTCGAAATAGTGATACCGAATCAACAGTTTTTATCAATGATATGGGCTTAGGCCTTCAATTTGCTGCTGCAGCAGGGCTCGCTTATCGAAAAGCTAAAGAGGCAGGCCTCGGACATGAACTGCCAACAGACTGGTTCACAGAAGATGTACATCCTTAAGTGAACTTAATTCTTACTGGTAATGAAAAACTTTAGCGATCACCAAGAAAAGGAGAAATCACTTCTTAAACGTTCCTTTGGCGCATCCCTTTTCATTTTTCTAGGACTAGCAATAGGCGCTGGGTTTAGCGTTTATTTTTTTAAAGGTCCAATAATCTACGAAAAGGCAATCCAAGACGCCTGGAATTTGATGCTATTTATTACCCCCCGCGTCGGCGCAGCTGTACTCATCGCCGCCTTTCTCCAAATTCTTGTTCCAAAAGAAGTGGTTTCGCGCCTTATCGGAGAAAATGCCGGGGTTAAAAGTGTTATAATTGCAACGTTCGCAGGGGCCCTAACACCTGGTGGTCCCCTCACTTCCTTTCCCGTTGTAATTGCTCTTTATGCCGCTGGTGCAAACAAAGGTGCCCTTGTTGCTTATCTTTCTTCATGGGCAATAATCGGCATGCAACGTATACTTGTATGGGAGCTGCCACTTCTCGGCCCCGATGTTACAGCCGTTAGAGTAGGCGCCAGTATATTCTTGCCGGTAATCGCCGGGACAATAGCGTTATATCTACCGATCCGTCTCAAAGTTCACGCGCCACCGAGGGTAAAATGAATATTTTATCCCTTGTCGCGTTATTAATGTGGTTGTCAGCGCTTGCGCTCATTCTTGTTAGTTTCAAACGTAATGATGGTTCCACTGAAAAGGGGCTGCGCATGGGTGTCGGCTACCTTGCTGTTATGGCCCCCCGGGTATTTTGTGCAGTTTTCATGGCAAGTTTTGTGGCGGAGCTTTTACCCGGAGATCTCATAAGCAGCTGGCTTGGCTCTGAATCTGGTGTCAAAGGAATTTTGATTGCTTCTGTAATTGGAATTATGGTGCCAGCCGGCGGTGTAGTGGCTTTTCCACTAGCTCTTGCCATGATCAAGGTTGGTGTTGGAATACCTCAACTTACTGCATTTTTAACATCGTGGGAGGTATTTGCTATTCATCGAATACTGGCATGGGAAATACCCTTTCTAGGGGTGCATTTCGTTGGGCTAAGAATATCATCATCCTTTATGCTTCCCCCACTCGCCGGAATATTTGCCGCTGGGTTAATAACATTGTTTAGCAAATAAAATGAGCGATTAACTGTGACTAACCTCCCATCTACTCTTGGTAGAGATACCCGTGTCCTCAGCTTAATTTGTACTGGGCATTTTATGAGCCACTATTCACAGCTTGTATTACCGCCCTTATTTATCCTTATGCAAACCGATTACAACGTAAGCTTCGCGGCTCTAGGGTTGATGATTACGCTTATCAACGCATCTGGCGCACTTTCCCAAATACCTATCGGTTTTATGGTAGATCGATTTGGGGCAACACGAATTTTGATCTCTGGTTTATTAATCAAAACATTTGCTATTGGCGCAATGGCCTTAACGCCTTCATACGAATTACTGCTAATCCTGGCGGTGATCGCCGGCCTGGGACACGCGGTATTTCACCCAGCGGACTATTCAATATTGATGTCTTCAATAGACAAAAGACGGATTGGTAAAGCCTTCAGTATTCATACTGCTTCCGGAACCGCAGGAACAGCAGCCGCCCCAATTGCCATCGTTCTAATTGCCGAATTTTGGGATTGGAAAGTTGCCGTTCTTTCCGTTGCAATGCTCGGAGCCGCCACTGGCCTAGCTATGATACTGCAAGGGAATATCATCCACGATCATGTTAAACAAGAACGCGAAAACAAAAGCGCTCGTAAAGGTCTGGGCGTTAGAGAGGGAATAACACTCCTATTCCAACCACGCTTCGTTATCCTTTACCTATTCTTTCTAACCACAGCTATGATTTCTATCGGCCTTAATGCATTCACTGTGACCTCACTTGTAAAACTCTATGGAACCCCTTTAATTGCAGCAGGTGCCGCCCTTACAACATTTGCAACAGCTGGGGTTTTCGGTGTCCTCTGTGGTGGCTTCCTTGCAGACAAAACCGAACGGCATGACCTGATCGCGGCGATCGCATTTGGATTGTCTGGAATAGTCACCTTCTTTATGGCGAGTAATGAAGTCCATCACGCAGCCGTCCTCTGTTGCTTTGCAATCATCGGCTGGCTACTCGGCCTCGTACGGCCGGCGCGTGACATGATGGTCAGGGCCATCACTCCTGATGGAAACGCCGGAAAAGTATTTGGGTTTATGTCGACGGGCCATTTAGTCGGCGGGGTTATCGTCCCAGTTCTCTACGGCTGGATAATTGATCAAGGCGAAGTGAGATGGATTTTTTGGATAACTGCTGGATTAATGATGATCGCACTATTATGCATATTTAACCCTGCACGCTGGAAGGCTAAAAAGTCTTAATAAAAATAATAAAACACAATCAGGCTGCACGGTTGCGACCACGGCTAGACTTTTTATTTTCGTCATCATCAAACAGCTCAGCCAAGCTATCCATCATTGTCCCACCAAGTTGTTCTGCATCCATCAGCGTAACTGCACGACGATAATATCGCGTGACATCATGCCCGATTCCGATAGCCACAATATCCACTGCGGAGCGGGTTTCTATCCACTCAATTACCGAACGCAAGTGGTTTTCGAGGTAATTTCCCGGATTTACCGATAGGGTAGAATCATCAACTGGCGCGCCATCTGATATCACCATCAAAATCTTTCGTTGCTCAGGTCGAGCTACAATTCTGCTATGCGCCCAAAGTAGTGCCTCGCCATCAATATTTTCTTTGAGTAATCCCTCTCGGAGCATCAGTCCTAGACTTTTTCGAGACCTTCTATAAGGCGCATCAGCCGATTTATAGATAATATGACGCAAATCATTTAGTCGCCCAGGGTTAGATGGTTTACCTTCAGAGAGCCACTTTTCCCTGGCCTGACCGCCCTTCCAGGCCCGAGTTGTAAATCCCAAAATTTCAACCTTAACACCGCAACGCTCTAATGTCCTTGCGAGAATGTCAGCACTCATAGCAGCAACAGCTATAGGCCTGCCACGCATAGAACCGGAATTATCGATTAAGAGAGATACTACAGTATCTCTAAATTCGGTCTCATGTTCCATTTTGTAAGAAAGAGCATGCATCGGATTAACGACAACACGCGTCAATCGAGCCGCATCCAGCAATCCTTCGTCTAAATCAAATTCCCAAGATCGTGACTGTTTTGCCATCAATCTACGCTGCAATCTATTTGCCAAACGACCAATAATCCCTTGCAGGTGAGAAAGCTGCTGATCTAAATGTTGACGAAGCCTTGAAAGCTCTTCCACTTCACACAACTCAAGGGCATCGATTTCTTCGTCAAATTCCGAACAAAAGGCTTTGTACGAAACCTTCTCTCCCTCGCCCCCTTGCTGCTGACGACGTCGATCAGATTCCGGCAGGTCTTCATCTTCTTCTCCGGACATAGAATCATCTTCAGACTGATCGGTGCCCTCCTCCTGGTCTTGATCATCCATTTCTTCTTCGCCATCAGAAGTTTCGGAACTTTCTGAGGCTTCACTTTCGTCATCGGAATCATCTGATTCTTGATCCTCCGGAGTTTCTTCACTTATTTGCTCATCACCTTCAGATTCATCTTCAAGGTCAAGCAAATCAAGGTGAACAAGAACTTTATCGATTGTATGAGCGAATGCCTCCTGATCATGGATAGTATTTTCAAGCTCACTAAAATCTGAACCAATGCGAGACTCTAACCAGTTTCGCCAATACCCTAGTGCGTTTTGTGCCGAACCAGAAAGTTCCTCGCCCATGAGCTCTTCCCGACTCAGCAGACTGACGACTTCTGCCAAAGAAATGTCTTCTTGGTCGCTAACTCGATGGTAGCTCGCCGCCTCGCATCTTTCTTGAAATGCAGCGCTGAGATTTTGTTTGCATCCCTGAAACTCCTTCGCACCAAGGGCTTCAACTCTTACCTGTTCCATTGCTTCGAAAACAGCGCGAGCATCGCTTGCCGCTGGTGCAAACTTTTTATGGACCTCTGTATCATGATATTTCATTCGAAAGGCAAGAGCGTCTGCCTCTCCACGAAGATGAGCAACATCTTCCTCCTTCATTTCACGCGGGGGTGCAGGCAAACGGGCATTTGTACCCACCAAACGCGCTTCCGATCCAAAGGTAAGCTGGATCTCATCACATTCAGAAATAGCGCGCATAGTTGCCGCCGTTACTTGACGAAAGTTCTCAACTTGATTGTCGTCTGACGCCATGTCTACTCCGGTCCCAAATTAGATACAAACCCTTGTACCCTTAAGCGGCGTTACTTTCCGCTGTTTTATATTCGGGAAGCTCTTCACCAAAACAACGCTGGTAATATTCAGCAACCGTCGAACGTTCAAGTTCATCGCACTTATTAAGAAATGTCATACGGTAACCATCCGCTATATTTCCAAAGATAGCAGAGTTTTCCGCCCAAGTAATGACAGTTCGGGGCGACATAACCGTAGAAATATCACCCGCCATAAAGCCTGCACGCGAGAGGTCAGCAACACGAACCATCGACGCCACGGTTTCTTTGCCCTCCTTGTTATTATAGCTCGGTGCCTTAGCAAGCACGATTTCTACTTCTTTTTCGTGCGCCAAATAATTTAGCGTTGCAACCAAATTCCAACGATCCATTTGTGCCTGGTTGATCTGCTGGGTACCATGATAAAGACCAGTGGTATCACCCAATCCCACTGTATTGGCTGTTGAAAAGAGACGAAATCCACCGTGGGTATGGATAACCTTATTTTGATCAAGTAAGGTCATTTTTCCATCAGCCTCAAGAACACGTTGGATAACAAACATGACATCGGGTCGGCCGGCATCATATTCGTCAAAGACTAAGGCTACTGGATGTTGTACCGCCCAGGGAAGGATACCTTCTCGAAATTCTGTAATTTGCTTACCATCCTTCAAGACAATCGCATCCTTACCGATTAAATCAATTCGACTAATATGACTATCAAGATTAACCCTAATCAGGGGCCAATTAAGGCGTGCGGCTACTTGTTCTATATGCGTCGATTTTCCGGTGCCGTGATAGCCTTGAACCATTAATTTTCGGCTATGCGCAAAGGAGGCAAGGATGGCGATAGTCGTATCATGATCAAAACAATACGCTTCATCGATCTCAGGCGCATACTCGGTACGTTTGCTAAAACCCGGCACTACCATATCAGTTTCAAGGCCAAAGGCGTCTTTCACCGAAATCTCGGTGTCCGGTAGATCTACTCCAATGGTGTTTATTATACCATTATCAGCCAACGTTAATCTCCTTCT
>PBOV01000116.1 GCA_002724505.1 Rhodospirillaceae bacterium
GTGGGCCACTCTATGAGGAACTCTCGGAATATCCCGCTTTTAAGACGGCTTAGCACTCTTATTTTTATAATTTAAAAGGTGACATTGACGCGTGAAGCTTAGCGTGTTTCCGTCTCCCTCTTTTATGCTAAAGGAGATATGTAATGGCAGTTGCACGTCACCCAAGACCCCCAGAGCTTGTCGATACTTCAATCGAAGATATCATGGATCAATATGTTGCGAGGTTTAAGGATCGAATACCTGACTGGGAAGCGTTTGAAGACGCGAAAATCGAAGGTTATAAACGGGCGCAGCATCGTTTCATTGGTGCAGGCGGGTCAGGTAAACATGGCGATATGAATACCATACCGCCCCGAGCGCATACGCTGAGCATAATGTATGTTGAACCAGGTCAGGGAAACGCGCCGCACACGCATGAGGTCGAGGAAACATTTTTTATTCTAAAAGGACATCTTGATGCCTTTGTAGAGGATGAGAGTGGACAGCGTATCACAACAAGGCTAAGCAAGTGGGACTGTATAACTTGTCCCCCTGGCGTCATTCACGGCTATGACAATAACAGTTTGGAGCCAGTTTGGTTCCAGGTGATGTTGGGAAGAGGTGTACCAGAAACTATGGGATATGTGGATGACGAGCTCTTTTCCCGCCGCGATTCACATTTGAAGAAAGAATAAAAAGAAGGGTTATCAAGCGGGTTGAATGCCTAATCTTTCCTCTCTTCGCCGGATCCAAACAATAACCGGTAATGCTAGGATTATCATCCAGGTTTTACCAACAATTTGCCCCGAAATATAATCTAAATTACCGAAAGCTAGATAAAGGAAAAAAGCACTGTCGATAATTAGCCCAACGACACCACTTGCGAATACGGCAAGCACTAAACGGCGACGTTGCAGCGGAGTATAAACTGCGAAATCGGCAAGCTCCGACAATAAAAACGCGGCACCAGAGGCTAAAACTAATGACGGGTCGGCGAGGAAAGATGATAGAGCGGCACCACTTATGATCGCACCAATCGCAAAAATTGTGCCAAGTCTCCGTTGAACCATATCGCGCAAAACAAGCGCAAGTCCAATCATCAAAACACCACTCGGCGCCATCAAACCAGGTGCCACAGGTATTAAGCACGGCCCCTTTTCAAGGCAAAGTGTTCCAGCATTACCAATCAGCCAGTTCGCGGCTGGTATGGTAAGCATAAAGCCAACAAGAAACAGATATCCCTCAGTTCGAGTAAATTTATTAAATTCTTGTTTGGTATTTAAATTATTCATTCTATTAGATTATCTTGTCAGTCTTGACCATTTTTTCAATAAAGCCCTCGTAGCCTGCCGTTCGTAATGCGCAGGCGGGACAATGACCACAACCGTATCCCCAGTCATACCGCATAGTTCGGTCTCCGAGATAGCAGCTGTGAGTATATTCCACGATTATATCGGTTAATTCAGGGCCGCCTAAATGATCCGCCATCTCCCAAATTGACGTTTTGTCGAGGTGCATTAGGGGTGTATGTATGACAAAGTCATAACCCATCCCTAAATTAAGGGCGTCCTTCATTGTAGATATTGATTGTTCTCTGCAGTCAGGATAGCCGGAGTAGTCAACTTCGCCAACGCCAACTACTATATGCCGAATATTGCGGCGATAGGCAATCGCGGCGGCGAGCGTCAGAAACATTAGATTACGGCCGGGTACAAATGTATTAGGTAGGCCACCTTCCGCAAAGGCAATTTCTGTCTCCCTCGTCAGGGCTGTTTCGCTGATATCCCCGAGGACTGGAATTGCGTGGAGGTGATCTCTTCCAAGCTTAGGCTGCCACGCTGGAAATGCCCGACGGACAGCCGACAAAACCTCCATTCTGCAATCCAGCTCTACTGAGTGTCGTTGACCGTAATCAAAGCCGACAGTTTCTACTTTCTTAAAGTTTTCAACCGCCCATCCGAGACATGTTGTGCTGTCTTGCCCACCGGAAAAGAGTAACAATGCTGTATTGTTATTTGACATAATATTCTACCAACGTCTCGTCCAAATCTAGGAAAGAACGGCAATTTCTATAGGACGGCTAATAATAGAGTCAAACCAGTTTCTAAAAACTAAATACGGATGACTTTCTCTACCCATGTTTTATGGGTTTGGTGGTCCATACCCTGGATGATCCGGAATAGGCTCGTTGGCTGTGAGCGTAGTGGTGCCGCCAAAACGCTCTTTCCAACGCTCAATGACCTCTGGGTTGAAGACATTATTTGGGACTTCACCAGCTAAAGCTTGCAATACCGCATTAGTTGCCCATTTATAGCCAGGCCCAAGCCCACTTGCCTGATTTGAAGACACCATATGTGGCGATAGAATTACCTTATCACCAAGCTTCTTTAATCTGGAGTTAGTATCGATAGGCTCATCAGCAAAAGCATCAATTGCCGCGGCAGAGATAACGTCTGTCTCCAAAGCTTCGGCTAGGGCTATTTCGTCGACATTTGCACCGCGCGATGTATTTACAAAAATTGCTGTAGGCTTCATTTTTGCAAACTGTTCCGCATTCATCAGTTTTGATGTTTCCTTAGTGTTTACGCAGTGCATGCTAACAATATCGGACTCTCGCAACAAAGTATCCATGTCCACTTTTTCAACTCCATTACGAATAAATCTTTCGTCATCAATATATGGATCCGTGGCTATAATTCGCATGCGCCATGGTGCAAACAACTGTGCAACTCTAGCACCAATTCTCCCTAGACCAATCAACCCCAGCGTAAGCCCTGGATAATCATCAGTTGTGCGGCGGCCGAGATATTGACCGGTCAAGCTAGGGTCGCGCCAGTTACCGCTTTTAACGGCGACATCACGTTGGTAGAGCTTCTTGAGAGTTGCCAGAATAAAGGCAACGGTACCTTCGGCGACACCGTAGCAGTTTGATTCTGTTGGTGCGTGACAGACTAAAATACCAAGTTCAGTTGCCGCCTCGACATCAATATCATCCGTTCCAACGGTGCACTTCGCTACAACCCTTAGGTTTGGGCTAGATTCCATGATGCTTTTAGTAATTGGGCTAGATCGTATGGAGGTTCCCATAAGGGCGGTAGCCCCCTGGGCCATCTTGATCATGTCTTGCTCATTGTCGCCCTGGGGTGAATGCCAGCCGGCCTGGCCCATAGATAATTCGCAACCAAATTTTTCCAATTTTTGATGACACTCATCTGCTTGATCGACTGGTGCAAAAATAAATACTTTGGGATCGCTCATTTTTGTTTCTCCTTGGGCGCGCGCTGGATTCCTATAATTGGCGTTTGGCGTTAGTTTAGCAAAACTTTGGACGCAAACCAGTATGCGCCGAAGCAAAGCAAACTATGATTTTTTAATTATACGTGTTTTGTCTTATTTCAGAAATTAGAGCCCGTCGACCGGCACAGTTCCATCTCGGCTTTCAATTTCCATGACCCATAGATCTGGATCGCGGTCGATTGATTTTTTAATGTATTCATCCGCATTATATTCGTCGATAACCTCCTCTCTATGGGCGGGATACCAACTAAGATTTCCATCTAAATCCCGCATTTGAGACATTAACCGGCAACCTACTCCGACTTGATATATCTTAAGTAATACGGTGCCTCCCATTTTTTCGCCCGAGTTTATGATAACAGCGGGGATGCCTTCAACAGAGCAACGTTTCAGATGGGCGTCTATCCAGATATGGGTTGGTAGCCGGTCACCTGCCACGAGAATTTAACCTAGGGGCCCTAAAAATGGTTCACCCATGTAGCTGTCGGAAACTTGGTCAACAGTGTCTGGCCAATCTCCCCTTTTGACCTTACGGCGCTCTGATGGCGGCCGAGGTTTACCATCCCATCCAACTTGCTCCATATAGGCATATAGTTGAATAAGCTGGCCATCTGGGTCGACAACAAATGCGCTATAGTCAATACCGGGGTACAGTTCCTGCGGTATATCTTCTCTCACAATGCATCCTTGCTCTCGGAAAAAGTTCACTGCGTTTTTTAGTTGTTGATAGTTAGCGAGACGGACGGCAAAGGCGAATAGTTGGGTATCTTCGCGGCAACCAAGTTCTTTACGAAGTGAAATGGGGTAAAGTGACATCGAGTGATGTTCAGTGTTATTGCGCAAGAACACGCATTGATGACCCTTATATTCAACTGTCTCTGTTTCAATAAAGCCAAGGGTGCCGCGGTAAAAATCGAGCGCTGCCGCAATATCCTGGCAAAATAATCGCACTGGGCCAATTTTGGTGATTTTGAACGGACGCCCCAGAAGAATACCATCGACGTCATATTTTTCTTCCATTGGCTCAATATCGCGATAGCCAGTATTGAGCCCGACACCCGACCCGACAGCGTCTGTTACTTCGCGGTATTCCGAAATTTGGGGAAGTGGCGCGGGTTCTTTATATTCTCGGTTATGCATATCCCATGGTTTGGAATAGCCATCCCAGCCAATTTGTTCGATTCCGTAATAAAGCTCGTTTTGGAACCAGTCTGCATCCATCAGATAGGTATGCCAGTTTGACCCGGGCATATCACGCCCTGCTCGGATCATACTATTACCGCGCTCGGTGAGCCATTGATGGCCCTGAACGACTTCGGTCAGTGTTCCTACCTGCCACGTTATTTGATTGACGGTGATATTTTCGCGCCAGCGGCCCAATTTATCGAGGGCTCCCCGCTGGCGGTGATTGTAAAGCACAAAGGCATGGTGATCGTGAGAATAGCGAAAGAAATACCCACGTAAATCTCCAAACTTTTTCANCTCGGGGGGAATTNCCNGCCCTTCGGGAAATGGGTCCCTTATATCGACAATCTTGAACCCCATCAACGCGTGATAAAAATGGAGTGCTTCTTCCATCTTGATTGCNTTGATGCCAAAATGTCCTAGTCGCCGAATNTTAAAAGGTCGGTCAAGTAAAATGCCGCCGACATTGTATTTTCCATCAAATGAGTCGAGCATAATTCTCCTGCCATTCTAGGTCTGAAAATAGGGATTTTAACCCTCCATGACAGACTTTCTTCCAAACCACCAAAAAATTAAAATTAAGGGTGTGAGAAGTACGGTCATAACGAGTGTCGCNCCNGCCGCAAGGTTAATCGCACTAGATTGCCAGTAACTCCAAATTACGGCGGGTAGGGTTATGTTATCATGACCCGCTAAGAAAACTGCTACGGTCAGCTCGCGATAAACTAAAATTGCTGACCAGATCCACACAGACATTAAAGTNGGTCGAAGAAGAGGAACGAGAATTCGCCATGAAGTTCTAACTGGAGATAGNCCTGCTGAATGAGCGGCNTCTTCAAGTTCTTTGTGAATTTGCAGAAGGGCACTGTTAATAGCGCGCGTCGCAAAGCTAATACGGGTGATAACATATACAATGGCAATTAGGGTGAGTGAGCCATAGAGAGGGACAATATCTTTCATGACAAAAAGAGCGAGCAAAAGAGCTGAAATAGCNAGTATGACTTCAGGCAGGGCNTGGGGNAGAAAGGCNCCAAACTCAAGGAGNTAGCGCCCCTTGCTGCGGCTGCGAACAATTAGCCAAGAGACAGAAAATGCTAACACAAGTGTTGCGACTGGCACGGTTATTACGAGAATAGCGGTATTCTTCATGCCCCTGAAGACCAGGTCCCAGTCGATCTGCTCTAGAAATGGTTCCAGCGTCATAAGTCCGAACATTTTAGCTGATGGTGGCGCCATGTAGGGTATGAATGCTGTATAAGCAATCAGGATAAGTGGCATAATTTTTGCAGCAAAAAGATAAATAAATATTAATCCCCAGGCGACTTTTCCCCAAATTCCAATTTCTATGAGATTTGGCGTGTAACCTTTACCTGTAACGACACCGTATTGATCGCCTTTACGTAATATNTTGCTGTACCACCAGGTCAAAAGGATTGCGACGACGATCATNGCTACCCCNAGNGCTGCCGTGATTCCATGCTGAGCCATTTCTTCGTCGCCNGGGTTAGTCTTTTCATAAATAAAAGTACTAAGCAGATAAACTCTAGAACCTAAGCCGATGATCGCCGGAATATCAAAGGTGGCGATGCCAATAACCACGATATAAATGACCGCCGCAAGTATTGCCGGCATCGCGAGTGGTAAGGTGATACGGCGCAATGTGCTAAAGAACCCGAGGCCATGAATTCCTGCTGCTTCCTCTAGAGATGGATTCATCGCGCGAAACATTTGAGCAGTAAGAATAAAGCCTAAAGCCGCGAGGCTCAGTCCTTGAACAAATCCCATTCCGATGGGTGTCGCGATATTTAGTGGCGCCTCGGTAAACCAAAGATATTCTACAGCCCACCGGTTAAGAAATCCTATCCTCTCATGCGCGAGAAAAGTCCATCCCATGGCTGTATAAATTCCAGGGATAAGTAAGCCCAAGGTCATGATAACGTAAACCCAGCTTTTGCCGGATAGCGTTGTCCGTTCGGTTACCCACGCAATAGGAAGACCTATACCCATGGCAATGAAAGTTGCAGTTATAGAAAAAATTACAGTATTCCAGATTACGTCGAAAAAGATGGGGTCGTTAAAGATATCACCATAATTANCTAAGGTGTATGTCGCGTCAGATGTACCGATAATCCCAGTCTGGAAACTAATCCANATTAGTACCGAAACNAGTACTANAATGATCAGCATGGGCAGNGCGGCAAGTGCTATCANTATNGGAGATGAATTCTTACTCATCACGAACCCATNTGGTTTNTGGAATTTTGTTCTGTTTAAAAGCACCAAGTCGNGGAGTGACACTCCTCGACTTGGTGCTAAGATTTATAAATTTTCGTTTATTTTTTCTTTTTCTTTTTCCATTTTTTCTTCAGAATTTTGGAAAGNCCTTTCCNATANTTATTGTAGCCNCCTTGGCTGCCGAGCCANTGAGGTGAGTTCATTATTACCTTGGCACCACCCGCTTTGGCTGNCAGNAGCCTCTTNCGCATNACTGATTCTGGGTAGAGCGGGAGATCTAATCCATTCACCTTCCACATCCATTTTTGNCCTTCCTTACTATGAAGGTAAGNAACAAATAGTGCTGCGGAATTTGGGGACCGGGAGTTGACCGGTACCATNCCGTAGCGGGAATGTGAGATAACCGCTTCTTTCATCAATGCATATGCCAACGGCTCACCGGATCCAGAATTCTGGACGCGGTTCACGTATTGGTCACCGCAGCTAAAGACAAGCATAAGAAACTCACCACTAGTTAGACGATTAGCGGCACCGCAGCGCATCAAACCACCAATATGGTTAGTTAGGCGCTTTGTGAAAGTTGTCATTGCCTTATTTCCCATGACATCGGGCATGCCAAATTCTCTCATCCCTGCTGCGTAGGGCGTAGATGCGATTTTCCCTTTAAACTTTGGCTTAAAAACATCCTCAAAAGTTTTGGGTATGTCGTCACCCTTAACCAAGTCAGAGTTATACATTATACCTACGAGTGAGCCTGCTGATGCTAAGCCAAAACCTCCAGGAGCGACGGGGTCAAAGCCCTTCCATTTTAGCGGTTGGCGGTCTAGATAAGATAGCCAATTCATCTTGCGCAATATTCCCACTTTGCCCCCCTTCAATGCACCTCCAGCATTGTTCCAAAGGACGTCTGTGCTGCCCGGCTGTCCAGCTTTTACCTCACGCGTTATTTTGGCAATCATTCGGGTCATGGACGGACCCGGAGTAAATTTCGCTTTAAGGTTAAGCCCATATTTTTTATTCATCGCAGAGACAACATGCCTAAAGCCCTTGCCTCCACTGAGACTGCTGGAAGACCACATTCCTCGCAAAACTGTTTCTTTTTTGGCGCCGGCTATTAACTCTTTCAAATTCTTAGGGGCGTCCGCAGTTACAGCTGAGCCGCATGCTAACATTGCCGTTACTGGAATTATGGCAATTCCCTTTATAAGTAAAATTCTATTAGACATCTTATAACCTCCTAGTTTCTATATTTGTTTACGCTTATCACAACTATAATTTATAACCCTCTTTTTTGGTTATTTTACCACTGTCATTACGTTTATATTCTCTCGGCACTCCTAATTATTTTCGATTGAATTTTTAATAAAAGGGGTATTTTTTTCGTCTGCGGGAAATATCATCACATCATTGGGGTCGACTACAATATGCAACTGCTCATCCTGTAGTTTTGGCGCTATTCGGCTTTTGCCATGCAATACTGTTTCAGATGAGAATGCTTCAAAGGTATACTGGTCGCCGAGAAATACGGAATTTCTAAGATTGGCGGATATATGATTCGGTTGTGGGCTATATATCTCATCAGGAAAGCTCAAGTTTTCGGGCCGTATTCCTAACCAGACCTTAGCGTCAGTCATTTTTTTATTTCTTGTAGAGAAATCGCCTATTTGAGTATGAACCAGATTGCCTTTTAATTCCCCTGGCAGCCAGTTTACTGTACCAAAGAATTCTGCCACCTCCGCACAATTAGGTTTGTTGTAAAGTTCTATTGGGGAGCCAAATTGTAGTAGCTTGCCAAAACTCATCAAAGCTATTTTGTCAGCGACAGCCATTGCTTCTATTTGGTCATGTGTTACGTAAAGTACCGTGGCTCCTAAGTTTTTTGCGAGGCCACGAATTTTGCCACGAACATCCTCCCGCAAACGTGCATCTAGGTTGCTCAGTGGTTCATCCATTAAGAGCACTTTCGGGTTAACCGCTATTGCTCTTGCGAGTGCAACGCGTTGCTGCTGCCCCCCACTCAACAATGTAGAGGGTCGGTCAATTTGTTCCTCCAACTGGACCATAGCGAGCGCTTCTTTAACTCTGGCACGAACATCGTTCCTAGCTATCTTTTGTGTGCCCTCACGCAACGGTAAGGCCACGTTATCGAAAACAGTTAGATGTGGCCAGACCGCGTAAGATTGAAATACCATACCAAAACCACGATCTTGCGGAGGCACCCAAATGGGAGGTTTGTTGGAAAAAATAGTTCGTTCAGAGATATCAATTTGTCCGGAGTCTGGTGTTTCTAGACCAGCGACCGACCTCAACAGGGTGGTCTTTCCGGATCCACTTGCCCCAACAATGACAAAAAATTCACCAGCATTTACTTCAATATTCAATTTGTTCAGGGCAACTACTTTGCCGTCATCCACAAAAAATTCTTTGTGGAGTTCGCTTATAGAGATCACGTTATGTCTCCCCCTTTGGTCAATACCGCTTTTAGCGATAATGTTTTTATCAACTCTAGTGCTACTGGGTCGTCTCCGCCAGAAAATTTATGAGCAAAAACTGAACATTAAAGCACCATCAATGTTGTTGAATAAAAATAGGCTTTTTTTCGTTAATGAGAGATTGAAATCGTTGCCACTGTCTCCTTTCAAGTTCACCCTTCAAGCTGAACCTTGAGGTCGGCTATGTAATCGGCAAAAGCATCCTGCATGGAGAATTCTGGTTCCCAGCCAAGCATTTCTTTTGCACGATTAATATCAAGCGGTGCTGCTCTGTTTACGGGAGGAGTTCCCGGAACAATATCTACTCTTAAGTTTGGTAGCTGATCTTTAATCAATGCCACAAGTTCTTCAAAAGAAGTCGTAACGGGATAAGCGATGTTGAAAACATTCTCTGACGGAGCGTCAATAGTTGCACATATATCTATTGCCCGGCCACAATCCTTGGCATAAAGGTAGACAAAATCCATGGTCTGTTCTTCTGGTATTTTTGCTGGCTGGCCGGTGATCCCAGCCATAACTAAATCCTGTACCTTTTGCCCTCCACCAGAACCTCCCCAAAAATGCCCGACGCCAAAAACATTACCCAATCGTAACATAAATAGATCGAAACCTGACTCTATTGCATAAGCTTCGATGATCATTTCCTGTGCTACTTTTGAGTTACTGTATGCCGTACCAGTGCCGAGAAGATCATCTTCCGGGATTGGACCCTTGCCGACCTTTCTCCAGTCATAGGCGCCAAAGGTGCTAATGTGGAGTACTCGCTTAATGCCAGTCAGCCGAGCGGCATCGGCCACAGCCTGTGTCCCACCAACATTTAGGGAATAGCCAAAGTGAATTGGATCGTTAACTCTTTTGCCAATCACTGAAGCAGTATTTAGAATTGTGTCGACTTCGTATTTGTTGATTGTGGAAATTAGGCCTGGGAGGCTCCTGACGTCTTCATTTAAATAGGTAAAATCAGCGTTTCCCATCTTGCTACGGATAAAATCTTCTCGTGGAATAGGGTCCACAAAAATGACCTTCTCACTGCGGCGGTTAGCCTGTTGTGCGTAAGAAGTGCCGACGAGTCCTGCCCCGGTAATCAAAGTTGTCATAATTTCCCCCTGATATATTTTTATTTATACCCTTATCAATAACGGCTTCAGCTATCTTTCGCCATAGCCTTTTGGGAGTTTTCTGTGCGGAGCAGATAGACGCTGCTCCCAATAATTATCGCTGCGCCACCATAACTCCACCAGCCCGGTGTCTCCGAAAACCAAATCACACCGAGGACAAATGCATAGACAATTCGCATGTAGTCGAATGGCATGACGAAGCTTGTTTCTCCGAGCCCTACACCATGCGTGAACAGACCCTGTCCGACGATTCCAAGAGTGCCAGTCAGGATAAGAAGAATAAATTCCGTCCAAGTCGGCGTTTCCCAGACAATCATTGCAGGAATAAAAGCTAAAAGGGTTGTAAATAGGGCGAAGTAAAACATGATAGTGACGGTTTCCTCTGTTCGGCTAAGTAGCTTAATTGTCAGGACTACACCGGTACCAAAAACGGTCCCACCAAGTGCAACGATAAACCATGGGTCGAACCCATCGCCAAATGGTTTGGTGATTAATAAAATCCCGCTAAAGCCGAGGATCGTGACCATCCCGCGCTTTAATCCAATAGCTTCATTTAAAAACAAGGCGGCAACCAAAATCATGACCATCGGACGGGAAAACTGAATCGTAACAGTGTCAGCTAGAGTGATGTGGATAAGCGCAAAAAAGAAACAAAGGTTACCCATAAATCCCACAAACCCCCTTGCTGCATGAAGATGAAGCTTAGAGGTTGCGATAATTTTAAAACCCATTTTCCAGACTAATGGAGTAATTACGATCAGACCCGCAAGAAAGCGGACAAAAAGGACTTCAAAAGCAGGTAATGTTTTTCCTAGATGCTTGACCAGCGAAGCCATAACAATGAGTAAAAAGGCCCCAACAATCACAAAACAAGCACCGCGAACATTCGGAGAAATCAGATTCCACCGCTCGAGAATTCGTGAGTAAACCAGCAGGAGTGAAGGGTGGGGTTTCGGAGAGTTTGACATTGATATGCAATTTGCGCGCCGTGATGTTCTATGTCAAATGGTGACGCTGCCGTTGCGTCTAGTAATATCGGCGCATACCCTACCTCCCGGGAAACAACAAAGAGTTTGCAATGTCAGATGATATAAAACCGGCGGCCTTCCAAGCGGGTGATGGCATAATCATTACGGGCGCGGCCCAGGGTTTAGGGCGGGGGATTGCGCTTCGGATGGCTCAGAGCGCCGCGAAGCTAGCTTTGTGGGATATCCAAGAGGAAGGCTTAAAAGAAACGGCAGCCTTGTGCTGCGCAGCTGGTGCAGAGACGGTTCGGTTAGATACGGTGGACGTTAGTGATGAAACTATTGTGGAAGCTACCACTATATCAGTGATAAATGACTGGGGAGGCATTTATGGGCTTGTAAATAATGCCGGTATTTTTCCGCGTTCTACGGTATTGGGAATGGAATTGGAGCTTTGGGAAAAAGTACTTAGAATAAATCTCACAGGGTATTTCCTTTGCGCCCGAGCAGCTGGCCGTAACATGGTGGACAACAATCGTGGTGCGATAGTAAATATCTCCTCGGGTCGGGCGCTGGTTCCACGTGAGCGCGCCGTACATTATGGTGTGAGTAAGGCTGGAATTATCGCTCTGACTAAAGGTCTCGCTAAGGAATGGGCTCCCCATAATGTAAGGGTTAACAGCATAATGCCGGGTGTTGCGGAAACAGCCCAGCCACTCGAAGACACCACGCTTGAGGAATTGCGTTCTCGCGGCAGTAGGGTGCCATTGGGAAGAATAGGGCAACCTGCTGACATTGCTTCCGTTGCCTACTTTTTGTTGAGTGCTGATGCAACATATATGACAGGCCAGTCACTTGGCGTAAATGGGGGCGCCCACATGACGGCTTGATCGAAGTTACAACTAATTGGATGGAGAGCGATATGGCAAGAAATGATAAAATGAATGGTAAGGTTGCTCTCGTGACGGGCGGCGGCGGCGCAATTGGTGGTGCTTCGGCACGATTGCTTGCTAGTGAGGGTGCTAAAGTTTTAGTCGCAGATGAACGTGAAGAAGCCGCGGAAAGTGTCTCCCAAGAGATCATAGCCTCTGGAGGCGTTGCAGAAAAAATTGTAATTGATGTTGCGGACCCATCCCAGGGTAAAGCAGCGGTGACTGCCGCTGTTGCAGCTTTTGGTAGTCTCCATGTGTTGGTGAATGTTGCGGCGGCGGTAACGCCTGATGCACCAATTGAGGAGCTCCCAATTGCGGATTGGAACCGGGCCTTTGCGGTCAATCTCACTGGCCCATTCTTAATGTCCAAATTTGCTGTTCCCGAAATTAAAAAGGCGGGTGGCGGGGCAATTGTTAATATGGCATCTCAGCTTGGAACCATTGGTGTACCCAATCGTTCGGCTTATTGCACGACCAAGGCAGCGCTGATCCACCTGACAACCATTTTAGCAGCAGAGGTTGCAGATGATAATATTCGCGTTAACTCCATATCACCCGGCGTAATTGAAACCCCTAGAACCCGCCGAAGGTTCGATACAGCTGATGAGTTTCATGAGTCACGCGGTAAGTTGCATATGCTTGGCCGAGTGGGGCAACCCGAGGAAATAGCAAATGCGGTACTTTACTTGGCGTCGGAGGACTCTTCCTTCGTGACGGCGACAAACCTTTTGGTCGACGGTGGTTACATTTATCTAAAGCGTCAGCCTGAAGAGAATGGCAAGGTATAAAAACGCTAACTAATACATTTCCGATGTGGCAAGGGAGTACCTTTAATCGACTTGGGTTACTGGCCTATTTTCGGGTATAGGTGATAGGTTAAGGCCAAGGGTGTTGTCACCAATGCCGCGCCTCCCGATAATAGGCGCCATCTATAAATTTTGTATTTTTCACAGGATAGTGCAATTGACTGAAATAACACGGGCTAACGGGCATAGACTCGATGGTATACTGCCCCTTGGCGAGCCCCCAATGCCAGAGCCGCAGCCTACAGAAGACGACGTTTCTTTTGATCTCGAAGTTGGGCTGTCGGCGGTTAGGTCTTTAAAGTCAAAAATACCGGCCGACGCACATAGTGCACGTAATCTCGGTACCGAAAGGGAGGGTAACGCGGTACTGATCGATGAAGATGGTACCCTGGTAACAATAGGTTATCTGATAACTGAAGCCACGGATATTTCAATTGGTGGGCCGGATGGTGCCGATATACCAGCACAGGTAGTTGGATATGATCACCGAACTGGCCTTGGTTTGGTTAGGACCGTTGAACCACTTGGCCTTATCCCCCTTACCATTTCGAACAACGTGAGTTCGATATTGCCTAATGAGAAAATTATCGTAGCCGCGTCGGGTGGCATACCATCGGCAGTATTAGGCGATGTTGTTGATCGACGTGAGTTTGCAGGGTCTTGGGAGTATTTGCTCGATTCGGCGATTTTTACGGTACCAATGCACCCACGATGGAGTGGGGGTGCTTTAATTGAACCCCGCTCTGGTACTCTTGTTGGGATCGGATCGTTATTTGTCCAAGACCCAGGCGGTAATAATAGCGAGAGCCAGGGAAATATGTTTGTCCCCATCGATTTATTGCCCCCTATTTATCAAGAGTTGGTTGATACCGGCAGAGCGAAAAAAGAAGCTAAACCTTGGTTGGGTATGCAAACAACAGAAGCTGTGGGGCATCTGGTGGTTTCAGGTGTTCACGAATGCGGACCGGCAGATAAAGCCGACATTCAGGTGGGTGATATAGTTGAAGAGGTGGAATCGCAGGCCATTGAAAGCTTGCCGGATATGTATCGTAAAATTTGGGCGGTTGGCGGCGCGGGTTCAGACGTCAGGATCAGCATCGTAAGAGGATCACACCAAATCGACGTTGTTATTCGATCTGGTGATCGTCATGACTACCTGAAGGTGCCGCTTCGGCATTAAATTTAATATGGATTATCCCACTCTTTAAGTACTTCGATATTGGTTTCTCTATTTCGGTGATGTAAACGGATTTGTTGAAAATTTTTGTTTGGCAGTAGTTGTAGGAGCGCCCATACAGCCATTGCTCTTACTAAAGGTGACTCATCTATCAATCTTGCCTTTGCAAGAGCTGCCAATTCTAAAATACCGCTATTGCCAATTGCAATTAGGACGTTACGAATGAATCTGTCACGACCAAGTCGTTTAACAGGGGAGCCCGAGAAAATAGTTCTAAAATCAGTATCATTTAGCTGCACTAGGTCGGCGAGTCGCGGCCACTTTAGCTCTAGTCGTGCTTCAAGCTCGAATTCATTAGTTTTTTTTGCAAATTTATTCCAGGGGCACACGGCAAGACAATCGTCACAACCATAAATTCGGTTTCCAATAGCTCTTCTAAATTCGCGGGGGATATGCCCCTTATGTTCAATCGTTAAGTATGAAATACATCGCTGAGCATCAAGTTTGTAAGGCGCTGGAAATGCTTCTGTTGGACAAGCTGTCAGGCAACGTGAGCAACTGCCACAAATATCCTTACTTTCAGAGTCAGGGCCTAACGAAAGGTTAGTAAAAATCTCGCCTAGGAAAAGCCATGACCCTACGGTCTTTGAAACCAGGTTTGTATGTTTGCCCTGCCATCCCAGTCCAGCCTTTTGTGCGAGAGGTTTCTCCATAACCGGAGCAGTGTCGACAAAGAACTTCACGTCGCCACTAAGTTCATCCACGATAAAGCGAGCGAGGCTGCGGAGTTTTTTTTTGACGACATCGTGATAATCACGTCCTCGCGCGTAAACAGAAATTGATCCGCGCTCTGGTTTACCAATTACCTCTAACGGATCTTCATCGGAGCCATAATTGAGCCCTACGACAATAACGCTTTGAACCCGCGGCCATAAATCTATTGGTTGAGATCGTTGTTGGGTGCGTTCCGCTAGCCAACCCATATCACCGTGGTAACCATTTGAAATAAATTCAGAAAGGCGATTTCGGGCATTTTCGTTAAGCGCTGCAGGAGCAAATCCAACAACATCAAACCCTAATTCAAGGGCACGGCTTCTTATCGCTTCCTTTGCGTCAGGCTCGTTTTCTATTGTTTTTTTCACCCGCGCCCACGATAGCTAGGGACCCCTTGATCTGGTATCCAAAGCTCTGCTGGCGGTGACCCACTTTGATAGAACACATCGATTGGCATACCTCCGCGCGGATACCAATAACCACCAATCCTAAGCCAATGTGGTGAAAGGAACTCCTCTAATCGTTTTCCAATACCCACTGTGCAATCCTCATGGAATGCGCCGTGGTTTCGAAAGGCGCCCAGGTAAAGCTTGAATGATTTACTTTCGACAAGCCAATTTTGGGGGACGTAGTCGATAACTAAGTGCGCGAAGTCAGGCTGCCCGGTGACCGGACAAAGGCTCGTGAATTCCGGGCAGGTAAAGCGCACTAAATATGAAGAATTAGTTTGGGGGTTAGAAACGCGCTCGAGTATGGCCTCATCTGGGGATGTCGGTAAGGATCCAGATGCACCCAGTAAAGTTAGCTTTTCATTGCTGTCAGAAGTCATCAATGAACTCCGTCATCTATTCAGTCTCCGAAATTACTGCGCCGGTTCTCTGTTCTCTATCAAAAGTAGTGACAAAATCACTCATCGTGCCGCTTTCAATTGATCCTCGTATTTGAGCCATCAAATCCTGATAATAGTGCAAGTTATGAAATGTCAAAAGCATGCCTGCCAGCATTTCGCCGGCTTTAATAAGGTGGTGGAGGTAGGCGCGATTGTAGTTAGCGCAGACTTGGCACCTACATGCCACATCAAGTGGTCGACTGTCTTCAACATGCTTGGCATTTCTAAGGTTAAGAGAACCGCCACGTACAAATGCTTGTCCGGTCCTGCCAGAACGTGTCGGAATGACACAATCGAACATATCGATACCGCGCATTACAGCGCCGACGATGTCCGCAGGTTTGCCAACACCCATGAGGTAGTGCGGTCGCCCCTTTGGTAAGGCCGGAACGGTATATTCAAGGACCTCAAACATCTCTTCTTGTGGTTCACCGATCGCTAAACCCCCTATAGCATATCCCTCGAATCCGATATTTTTTAAATGTGCAACAGATTCGCGGCGGAGTTCTGGGTACATACTCCCCTGAACGATGCCAAAAAGCCCAAAACCCGGTCTTTGTTCGAAGGCAGTTTTGCAGCGAGCCGCCCACCTTATAGAAAGTTCCATTGATTTACGGGCATCCTCCTCTGATATTGGCCATTCGGTGCATTCATCAAGAACCATCGTAATATTAGTTCCAAGCAATCTTTGTATCTCTATTGATCGTTCTGGTGTAAGTTTGACTTTTGCTCCATCGATATGAGATTGGAAGGTCACACCTTTTTCATTAATCGTACGGCGTTTTGAGAGGGAGAATACTTGGTACCCCCCGGAGTCGGTTAGAATTGGTTTTGGCCAATTCATGAACTTATGCAAGCCCCCGAGCCTTGCCACTCGTTCGGCGGTTGGCCGGAGCATGAGATGATAGGTATTTCCTAAGATTATTTCGGCACCGGTTGTCGCGACATCCTCAGGCATCATCGCTTTAACAGTTCCCGCTGTTCCAACTGGCATAAAGGCTGGAGTGTTTATTTCGCCATGGGCAGTCGATAAGCGTCCCCGTCGTGCGACCCCGTCGGTGGTAATGAGTTCAAATTTGGTGGCCGCTGTTGCCGTCATGAACTTTCGTTCCTCTCTAGCAAGCAAGCGTCCCCATAGGAATAGAAACGGTATCGTGAGCGAATAGCGTGGGTATAGGCCGCCTTCATTTTCTCAATTCCTGAAAATGCCGAGACCAACATGAATAGCGTTGACTTTGGCAGATGAAAATTTGTGATTAACCTATCCACAATCCGAAAATTGTAGCCTGGGGTGATGAATATATCAGTGTCGCCGTTAAACGGGAGGAGCTCTCCGACCGCTGGTGACGCTGCTTCTAAAAGACGCATTGTTGTAGTGCCGCAGGCCATAATTCGGCTACCTTTTTTTCGAGCTGTTAAAATTCGATGAACAGCATCTTCACCGAGCTCCCCTCTTTCTGAGTGCATCTTGTGATTGTCGGTGTCATCGACCTTAACTGGCAAGAATGTGCCGGCGCCAACATGAAGAGTAAGTTCTACGATATCTACTCCGTAATTACGAAGTTTTGTGATTAGTGAGTCAGTGAAATGAAGGCCCGCTGTCGGTGCGGCAACGGCGCCTGGGTTTGCCGCATATATAGTTTGATAGTCTTGTCGGTCCGTTTCTTTGTTAGCGTTCTTCCTATCAATATAAGGGGGCAATGGCATGAAGCCGTTCTCAGCCAATCCGCTAAAAAATTCTTGCCCAGAAAAATTAACAACGATTTCCCCTGCCTCTCTTTTTTCTAGAACAGTGGCGTAGAAATTGGCAGAAAATTTTATAGTCTCGCCTTCGTGTAGTCGGCGAGCGGGGCGGGCGAAGGCACACCATGTGTCGTCGATATTTTTCTTATGTAGTGTGATCTCAATTGATACTTCATTGCGTTTACCCCGCAGGCGTGCGGGGATGACTTTCGTGTCGTTGATTACTAATACATCACCCGGGTTTACCAGTGTTATTAAGTCTTTCACCACCAAGTCCCTCATTTCGTTCCCGACGTGGAGTAATCGTGCAGAATCGCGGGGCGATACCGGCTCTTGGGCAATTAAATTTTTAGGTAAATTGAAGTCGAAGGTACTGGTTTTCATAATTTCTTTAAGCTTTTGCGTTTTCTCTGCATTGTTTATCAGATTTCTGCTAAGTTGTGCTGTCCACCAAGAAACGTGATATAAGAAGGCCCAGCTTGCAACGTTTCATATATGGACAATATAAAAAACCGAATATCCGCCCGATTTGCCTCGGCGCCCCCCGGCGCAAAGGGTGTGGGGTATATGCTTGGATCGGCAGCATCCATATCTGGAGCAAATGGGGCTGTCCAGCACCTGTCATACACAGGCTTACACGTTTTTGAAATCGCATTTTTCCGACAGCTGTTTGGTCTAGTCCTTATGTCTGCTCTTTTCCTGAGGGGTGGGTTGCGACCGCTGATTACCCAAAAAATTTGGTTGCATGTTTTGAGGTCGATTTTAAACGTGGTCGCCATGCTCGCTTTTTTTTACGGATTGAGTTTAGAGCCCTTGGCCAAAGTTGTATCGCTAGGTTTAACAGCACCTCTGTTTGCAACGGTCGGTGCGGTAATTTTTTTGCGGGAGAAGATGACGTTACGTCGATGGATTGCTCTTGGCATTGGGGTTGTCGGAGCATTGATCATATTACGTCCAGGCGTACAGGTGGTATCTCTAGGTGCACTCATGGTTTTGATGTCAAACACCCTGTGGGCAGTTGCATTAGTTGTCATCAAGGTACTTACCCGCACTGATTCTTCCGTTACGGTTGCTCTATATTCGAGTCTTCTGCAAACGCCTCTTGCTTTTATGTTCGCCCTATTTTTTTGGCAATGGCCGACAGTTGAACAATTGTTTTGGCTTTTAGGGATAGCAATCTTTGGCACAATTTCGCAATTGGCTTTAACAGAGGCTTTCCGAAATGCAGATGCGACACTGGTTCTACCAGCAGATTTTACAAAGGTTATTTGGGCGAGCCTGATTGGTTATTTTTTCTTTGGCCAGGTGCCAGAAATTTGGGTGGGTGTGGGTGCGGTCGTTATTTTTTCTGCAGTATTCTATAACTCTTATTCAGATTCTCGTCCTTCTTTCATAGGTGGTTCCACACCATAACGGTGAAGCTCATGCCCGTTTTGGCGGAGCCAGAGACGGCCTCTTTGGAATTCATCGAATAAACTTTCCACGATACTCCAAAATCGCATCGAATGGTTCATCTCTACAAGATGTGCAACTTCATGGGCTACCAAATAGTCCAATGCGTAAGGTGGAGCCATTACGATCCTCCATGAAAAATTTAGGTTACCCTTACTCGAGCAACTTCCCCACCGACTCTTTGTATCTCGGATTGTTAATCGACCGTAAGTCCTATCAAGCATTTTTGATTTCTTTTTGACCCGGCGAGTAATTTCGGCACCGCTCTCCCGCCGATACCAGTCGTGAATAGTCTTTGACAGGCTAACCTTGGGCCCGGCAACGATAAGCTTGTCTCCCTCCCTATGAATGTCTCCTTGGAAGGAATGCGAGTGAAAAATCGTTATAGACTCGCCCAAAAAAGGAACTGTCTCACCATCTTTGAAGGGTATGGGTTCCAGGTATTTCATCAAGCGTCCATCAAGCCAATTTGTTTTCTGATAGAGGAAGGAAATTCCTTTTTGTTCCGAGACATGCCTGGGTAAAACTAATTCTGCCTGACCAGTAGAGGGTAAAATTCGAAGAACTACTCGTCGAGCGCGGGAGCTCCTTCTGATTCTGATTGTGGTCGGCCTGCCACTCGGCAATATTATCTCTAAATTTCTGTCTGATGGCATCTCTATCATTTCTATAATAATGGCTGACTGGATGCTTAATTTGCAAGAGGATCGATTGTCTAAACTGACCGGCTCTTATGTCATTGCGATCGAGTTAGATGAAGAATTTGTTGGTTTCGTTGGAAAACTTGGGAAAATTTTTCTTAAGCCAGGGCATTATCTCTACTTTGGCAGCGCCCGAGGACCCGGCGATATTGGGGCGCGGATCAAACGTCATTTAAGTGCGAACAAGAAAATACACTGGCATATCGATCGAATTACTCTTGCGGGGCGAGTGGTTGAATTCTTAATAGCACCTGATGCCTCTGAGTGTAGTCTTCGCAAAAAGGCTATGGCTCTATCCAAATTAACGGTAGCAGGGCGAGGCTTTGGTAGCTCGGACTGTCGTCTCTGTCCCGCTCATTTTCTCACGGTTCCCAATAATAGCCGTTTATTGCTTACAAAACTTTCTAAAACCGTTGACGGAGAAGTCTATTCGGTGCCGTCTTTGTTGCCGATGACGGCGGCGCAGCCTTCGACAGTCTGACGTAATGTCCGGCGTTTATCCACTGTCTCGCGGATCTCCGAAGCATAGGGTGATTTATTCATTAGCCTGTATAAATCCGCGGAACCGTTATGAAAACCGGTTGGGACCCCAACAGCACCCATCGTTTTCCCAATTTCTTCCATTTCTCCAATATAACGGTCTGATACCGCGGGCAGGGCAGGAGTGAGCCCTTCCATGCGTTTATACAATCCGCCTTGACTGTAGGAGAGCTCTTGATGGAGTTCGTCCGCGATGTTGAGTTTTTCAGCCGCCATTAACATTGCCGCATGCAAGGCGCTGGTGCCTTTAGTAATCCCTGCATAACACATTTTTATGGCAGAAGCTTTCCCAGCCTCCCGGCCACATTGTTTAATGTCTATGCCTTTGCCGTCAAATATGTTGACTTGTTGAGCCCCGCTGCCGCTTACAAAAAATCGAGTTGGTACTGCAGTCCCGGGAGGGTTTCCAACAATTCCGCCATCAATAAAAGAGGCGCCTGCTGCTTCGATTAGTAACCCAATTTGGGCGGCGGTTTCTGGAGCTACTGCATTACAATCAAAGTAGGGTGGTGTATGGCCGGTTTGTTTCATTATTGTTCCAACCCGTTTGGCCTGCGCTAATGCCTCTCCAGGTGGTAAAATGGAGAAAACTATATCTGCTTCTGCAAGTGTCAAAGTAATGGAGCCACAGTCTCTAAAACCAGCTGCAATGGCACGTTTTCGCGACGTATCACTGCGGCCTTCAAGCGATGTAATGATGTCAAACCCATTTTGTTGAAAGGCCTTACCAGTCGCCGCACCCATTTCGCCAGGACTTAAAATAGCAACAGTTTTAATTGGCATAGTCAGTTCCTTTTTAAAGTAATTATCCGGATATTATAATTGAAGAGTTGAGGAGGCTAGCGCCCTGTCCTAAACTTCCAGCCCCAGCTTGTCGCGCGTAAACAAATTATTGCTGTAATCGCCGGGATAATCGCTGTAAACCATAGAACCCAGGCGGCAACTCGCGAAATTGTCTCCTTTGACATGCCTTCATCCAGCCCGGCACTGTTCGCAACAAGCCCTGCCGCAGCGGCACCAAAAGCCACACCGAGGGACCTAATTGTTGGCATTGAACCGGCGGTAATAGCTTCCTCCCCCTCTCGGGCAACGCCCATCCCATAATTTGTCATAAGGACGTTTGTTGCCCCAATTCCTAGCCCGATTAAGGTGCTCCATATCGTCACCCAAAAAATGGTTCCAGATAATATGGAGAAAGTGAATGCTATAGTGGTAACTGACGCGAATAGCATTCCAGCAGCTGATCCATGACGCTCCCATTTGCCAGTCCAGCCAGATGCAACGATTGAACCGGTTGTCCAACCCATCGAAAAAACAAGGGATAGATAGCCAAGGAGGAGTGGAGTTATGTTGTGCAGTACTTGTAGGAAAAGTGGGGCGAAAATTAGAAGGGTTGTATGAGTTACGGAGATTAAAAAATATGACCAATAGGCAAGTCCGACGGGCGTGAGGAGAGAAAGAGCGTTACTTGGAAATAGTTTTGAATCTGAAGTTTTATCTCGTTGAAAAGTAAGCCACACTAGGCAAACTGCTAATAGAATTAGTCCAGCACTAGCTATCGGCATTTTATATTGATTGGTGAGACCAGCTGCTAATACACCAGCTGCTAACATTAAAAGGCGTCGCCAGGGGAAGCGTTGTTGAGACGAAGGGTTGCCTTGGTTTGGCACAAGTTTCGAGGCCATGAACACAAAGGCGATGACAAAAGGAGCTTGGCCCCAAAAAGCGCCTCGCCACCACTCAAGCTCCGCAAAGACACCGCCAAGCCCTGGCCCAAATAATGCCGCGACACTCCATGTGGTCGAAACCGTTGCTAGAATGCGGGTGCGTATCGAAGGGGTATAAAAATCTCTGATAAGGGCCATTGACTGGGCAATAACAAGCCCCCCACCAATGCCTTTGATAAATCGGCCAATAAGCAATGTTACCATATCGGGTGGAATGGCACAGGCAATTGTGCCGATCAGAAGAATTAGCCCGCCCCATATGTAGCCGCGTCGTGTACCCAGCCGAGCTCTTAGATGACTACTTGCAGAAGCGCCGACAATGGTGCCAACCATGTAGAGCATTGATGTCCAGGCATAGTAGGAAATGCCACCAATATCCTCAACGACGGTTGGCATAATTGTAGTAATGATGAAAATATCGATGGCATGTAGTGAGATACCTAGATTAAGCAATATGGTATAAGCTGCACGGCCATCACTAAAGAGGTCTAGCCATTTGGCTTTCTCATGCGTGGACTTATTCTCAGGAGAGGGTTGACTATTCATTCATGTACTTTATGTGGACCATTAGCACTCGCCAAGGTAATCCGGTGCATTCATTGGTAAATATGTGTAGAATACGCTATGACTTTACTTAGTGTTCTCGACCAATCCCCGATCAGAAACGGTGCGACACCATCCGACGCGGTCGCCGATACGTTGGCGTTAGCAGAACATGTCGACCAACTTGGTTTTCACCGTTATTGGCTTGCGGAACACCACAGCAGTAACGGGCTGGCTGGAGCGGCACCAGAAATCATGATTCCGCAAGTTGCAGGGCGGACTCAGGGTATAAGGGTTGGTTCAGGTGGGATAATGCTTAGCCATTACAGTCCATTGAAAGTGGCCGAAGCTTTTCGAACGATAGAAACGCTATATCCTGGACGGATTGACCTGGGAATTGGACGAGCGCCTGGCAGTGATCGTGTCACTGATCAGGCCTTGCAAACTGGCCCAGGGTCCCTTGGTCCAGAGCATTATCCGATGCAGGTACGGGATATGCTTGGTTACCTTGGCGGAAACCTTCCTGATGACCACCCATTCTCTGGTGTAAGGGCGATGCCTGCTGGACCGACTGTCCCAGACGTTTGGATGTTGGGTTCAAGTGACCAAAGTGCTTCTTTGGCAGCTTACTTCGGGCTGCCCTTTTCTTTTGCTCACTTTATTACTGCCGAAGGTGGGCCTCAGGCTGTTGCGGCCTATCGCGAGAATTATCGCCCATCGGAGGCATGGCCCGAACCAATTGTTAATATTGGTGTGTTTGTAATGGTAGCTGATTCCGAAGACAAAGCTGAACGGTTAATGAAGTGTCGTGACCTTTCGTCGATCCGACAGCGTAAGGGTCTTGCCGCACCGGTTCCTTCATTTGAGGAAGCGGAAACATATGAATATCCGCCGCAGGAAGAAGCTTTACGGCGTTATAATCGTCAACGTTGTTTTTGGGGAACAGGGGAACAGGTGCGTGAGAGCCTTTTAGCAGCGGGGAAGATGTACGATGTTGACGAGTTTGTTGTTTTGACAATTTGTCCAACACTGGAAGCTAGGTTTCGGTCCTACGAATTATTAGCTCAGTCATTTAAATTGACCCCGCGTTACGTTAATGCGTCGGCTGCTGAATAAAAAACAAAAGTATACATAATATATCTCACAATTCGTTCATTCGATTTAGAAAAAAGTATATCAAATTAGGGAATTATGTTGAAGCTTAGCCGTTCTAATGCCGGTATTCTCTGGATGTGTCTGGCGATGCTTTTAAGTGCTATGGCTGGGGCTTCTGTGCGACAACTCGACGGAGCTGTACCTACATTAGAACTGGTCTTGGTTCGGAATATTGTTGGTTTGTTAATGTTTCTCCCATGGCTTATGCGTCAGGGTGTCGGCGTTATACGCACTAGTCGTCTACCATTATATTGTTTGCGTGTGTTTTTTGCCTATACCGCTATGGTGATGCTATTCTTTGCATGGGGAAAAATGCCAATTGCGGATGTCTTCGCCCTACAGTTCACTATCCCATTATTCACGATCTTGCTTGCGGTCTTAATTCTTAAACAACAAACGGACCGTCAGGCTTGGGCGGCATGTTTGATCGGATTTTGTGGTGCATTGATTGTAATGCGGCCGGGTGTTGTCGAGCTTACAATGGCCGCTGCTGCCGCGATCGCATCCGCTTTGATGTCAGCTGGATCCAACACGACAATAAAATTGCTAACAAGAACTGAGAGCGTCGGAACCATTACTGTTTATTCCAATTTATTGATGTTGCCCCTAGCGTTGGTCCCAACCCTCTTTGTCTGGGTGACGCCAACCCTTACTGAAGTGCCCTGGGTTATTGGCGCTGCTCTTTTTAGTGCTGTAGGTGGTTTGTGTTTCACGTTAGCGGTAGGTGCTGCAGATGCGCGTGTCGTGCAACCTTTTCAATTCACTCGGATGATATTTGCCGCGGTGATTGGGTATTGGATGTTTTTTGAATTACCAGATTTTTGGACATGGGTTGGAGCAGCAGTGATTTTTGGTGCTTCCTATTACATAGTGTTGCGTGAGGCGAAGGAACGAAGTTCTTACCAAAAGTCAAATGGACTCCCAAGACCATGAAGTCTGGTATTTTATCAAATGCGGTTGTTCGAGGTATTTTGTGGATGGTGCTCGCAACAGGTTTCCAAGCGACAGCCAGCGGTTTTGTCAGGAAGCTTTCTAGTGATTTCTCCGTAATTGAACTTTTGCTATTTTTTAGTTCGATTAGTGCATTGCTCCTTTTGCCAATGACGATGAAACTTTCCCCAGGCTCGTTTGCTGGGGTTAAGGATAGGGCCGGGCTTTACCTTCTTCGCGGTTTCTTATCTTTCGGCGGAATGTATGCCTCTTTCTATGCTTACTCTGAGCTCGATATCGCTAATGTGCAGGCTCTGCTTTTTACCGTGCCCCTATTTACGATTTTATTAGCGGGAATTTTGCTCGGCGAGTTCGTTGGTTTAAGGGGCTGGATGTCTTGTGTAATTGGATTTATTGGAGCGCTAATTATTGTGAGGCCGGGGATCATTCCGTTAAATCCTGGAGCCCTTGCGGCAATTGCCTCGGCTTTAGCTTTTGCTGCGGCTAACATTACGATCCGCAAGCTTGGAAGCACCGAAAGCCCGATTATGATCACGATGGTATCCAACTTAATTGTCGCGATACTCTCAATTATTCCCGCTGCCTTGAATTGGGTGACACCGACCTGGGAACAGGTGCCCTTTATATTGATTATGGGTGTGCTTTTTATGTTGGCGATGGTTTGTCTGACATTCTCTATTCGGGAGGCTGATGCCCGTATTGTACAATCAATTAATTTCCTACGATTGCCCTGGTCGGTCGTCGTGGGGTGGGTTCTTTTCACAGAGTTGCCCGATCTTTGGACGTGGGTTGGGGCGGTCATCATTTTTGTCGGCGCCTATGATGTATTGCGTCGTGAAACACGCGGTGTAAAAAAGAAATGAGTGTGGCTGATCCGCCCGCAGAAAGCCGAAATTCGGCCATAAGAGGGATAGCCTGGATGGTAGTTTCTGGCATCGGATATTCAATTAATGCTGGTCTGGTCAAACAGCTTTCAGCTGACCTTAACACTATGGAAATCGTATTTTGGCGTTCGTTTGTTGCGACAATTATTCTACTGCCATTTTTGTTTAAACACATTGGCGATACAGGACGGGGTTCGCTTAAAAACTGGCATCTTTTTTTATTAAGAGGCCTGTTTACGTATCTGGCAATGGGAGCTACGTATTTTGCCCTTGCAAATATGCCGATCGCAGATGTTTACGCACTACAATTTACCCTTCCCCTATTTATGATATTGGCTGCGATCCTTTTTCTTGGCGAGAAAGCGCGTATGGGAAGTTGGGTTGCCTGTATTATTGGATTTGTTGGGACTCTGATCATCCTGAGGCCGGGATTTGAGACAATCACCATAGCGGCTTTGGCAGCGCTCGCTTCTGCAGTACTGTATAGCTGCACAAATGTTTTTATTAAAAAGTTATCGCGGACTGAGAGTACGACGACGATTACGGTATTTGGGAACCTTGTAATGGTCGTAATAGCGCTGATACCGTTATTGTTTTCTTGGCGTTTGCCCCCAACTCAGACCATAGGATGGGTCATAGCACTTGGTGTTTTTACAACGGCGGGGCAGTGGGCATTGGCTCGGGCGATTGCTACCGCAGATGCTCGGATTGTTTGGCCATTCGACTTTCTTCGTATGCCGTTTACGGTCGGGGTGGGTTATGTAATGTTTGGTCAGCTACCCGGCCTTTGGACCTGGGTGGGCGCTGTGGTCATTTTTGGAGCCGCTTATTACGTTATTCGCGAGGAGGCTGCGGTTAGGTGACCGATAACTATTATTCCGATGCTATTAAGGGTGCCGTTTGGATGCTCGCGGCATCAATCTGCTATGTATCTTCTGCCACCCTGACACGCTATTTGGCTGGTAGTTATCCAACTTTTGAGCTGACCTTCCTCCGTTGTTTAATCGGGGTCGTTATATTAACCCCATTGGTTTTACGCGGTGATCTTAGGAAACTCAAAACTAAGAATTTTCCACTCCATTGTCTCCGGGCCATAATAACATATGTAGCAATTCTCTTGTGGTTCTATGCAACGGAAAAGGTGCCGGTTGGTGACTTTTTTGCTATCCAATTTGTTTCGCCTCTCTTTACCATTGCCGTTGCAGCAATTTTGTTGCGGGAAAAGGTCAGCGTTAAGAGTTGGCTTGCGGCATTAGTTGGTTTTGTCGGTGTTATGGTCATTGTCAGGCCAGGTTATATCCCAGTTTCCCTGGGTGTTTTAGCAGCCCTTGGAACCGCGGCGGCTTATGCATTTGTCAACACTTGCATCAAGGTACTTTCGCGCAATGATTCGCCCACAGTAATGACGTTTTATGTCAATATTCTTGTCCTCATCCTTGCTGCAATACCCGCTTACCTGACATGGAAAATGCCAGTCACTGCCGACTGGCCTATACTTATTGGTGTGGCTTTATTTGCCACTATGGCCCAATTTTGTGTGGCCTCGAGTATCTCGTTGGCTGATGCGCGTGTCGTGCAGCCAATGAATTTTCTTCGAATGCCGATCGCGGCGGCGATGGGTTTTATGGTGTTTGGGGAGTTTCCTGATCTTTGGACATGGGTTGGCGCAGTAATTATTTTTGGCGCTGCCTGGTATGCCGTTCAGCAAGGTAAGAAAAGATGAAACAATTGCCGGGGGCTATCCTGGGATCGCTATGGATGCTATCGAGCTGCTTTTTTTATGCCCTTGCCGCGTCACTAGTGAGGGAAGTAGGTGATACGTATACCGCATTTCAAATGACGATGATCCGTTCATTTATCGCAGTTATAGTTCTAGCTCCTGTTTATCTGGGTGAGGGTGGAAAATTAATCTTTATTCCAAAACGCTTCTTCATGCATTTTTTGACTGGGGTTTTCACCTACCTCGGGATAATTTTCTGGTTCTTTGCGACGGCTTCTATGCCGATTGCGGATTTCTTTGCGCTTCAATTTGTTACCCCGCTTTTGACGATGGCCTTTGCAATAATTTTTTTAAGAGAAAAGGCCGATGCGCGTAGTTGGAGTGCTGCGCTAATTGGCTTCGCCGGTGTATTAGTAATTCTTCGCCCTGGGATTATAGAGATATCTTTTGCTGCCGTGGCGGCCTTGATCAGCGCGGTATTTTACGCTAGCGATAATACGGTCATCAAATCACTTTCAAAAGGCGTGTCCGCGACAATGATTGTCTATTATGCGCACCTTTTGATGATCCCAATTTCCATTCCAATGGCTGTAATTACGTGGAAACAGCCGACGATGTATGACTTGGGTGTCATCGTGGCACTCTGTCTTTGCCTAACAATGGCTTATCTATCAGTGACTAAAGCGATTTCTCTGACGGTCGCCAGTGTGGTCCAGCCAGTCAACTTCATGCGAATGCCGATAGCTGCTGTTTTTGGCTGGGTATTATTCAACGAGTTTCCAGATTTTTGGACTTGGTTTGGGGCTATCATAATTTTTTGCGCTACAACCTACGCGGTCAGACGCGGGGCTAAATCAACTGGAAGAACCGCCAACACATGAATGCCCCACCAATCGTTATCCAGGGTGCTTTATATATGCTGGTCAGTGCACTTTGTTATGTTGGGTCAGCAACACTGATTCGATACATAGGTGATGGCTACTCGCCATTTTTGCTGACTTTTTTTCGTTCGATTATTGCAGTGATTATCCTCGCCCCGATAATCTTTCGTGCACGCGGGTTATCACTTATACCTGATCGCCCTTTTGCCGTTTTGATGACGGGCGTTTTTTCCTATATTGGTATCTTCTTGTGGTTCTATTCAGCAGGGCGTATGCCGGTTGCTGAATTTTTCGCACTGCAATTTGCTACACCACTTTTCACTATAGCCTTTGCGATTATTTTTCTACGTGAACGCTCTGATACTGTTAGCTGGCTCGCCACTTTCGTTGGGTTTTCCGGGGTCCTCATTGTTCTTCGCCCGGGGTTAATCGAGGTTTCACTGGCGGCTTTTGCAGCAATTACATGCGCGGCTAGCTATGCCAGTGTCAACACAGTGATCAAGTCATTATCCAAAACGGTTCCAACCACTACCATTGTCTTCTATGCAAACTTTTTATTAGTACCGATCTCCATGCCGATGGCGATTGTGGATTGGAAGATGCCATTATGGCTAGATACACCAGCAATTGTTGGGGCCTCAGTGCTCTCAACGATTGGTTACGTAACGGTATCAAAGGGAATTGCGATGGCGCCAGCCCGTGTTGTTCAACCTGTGAATTTTCTGCGTATGCCTATAGGTGCAGCATTTGGTTGGGTACTTTTCTCTGAATTTCCCGATCTCTGGACTTGGCTGGGCGCTATTGTCATCTTTTGTGCGACGACTTACGCGGTGCAGCACGGTGCGCGGAGTAAGAGAGGTAGATAATGCTCACTCTTTATGCCTGGCCAACACCTAATGCTCACAAGGTTTCGATCATGCTTGAGGAATGCGAGATCGACTACAAGGTTGTGTCGGTTGATATTATCGCCGGCGATCAGTTTAAATCAGAGTTTCTGGCAATTAGTCCCAATAACCGTATGCCGGTAATAGTGGATAATCAGGGTCCGGAGAGTAACACAATTTCGATCTTTGAATCGGGCGCCATCCTAATTTATCTAGCCGATAAAGTGTGCCGTTTTATCCCCCGGGGCGGCAGCGCGCGATATGATGTGTTGCAATGGCTTATGTTTCAGATGGGTAATCTGGGCCCAATTTGCGGTCAGGCACATCACTTTCGTGATGCGGCACCAGAACATGTGCCTTATGCCATCAATCGTTTTACCAATGAGGCTGAACGTCTCTATCACGTAATGGACCAGCAGTTAAAGAAAATGGACTATCTTGCTGGGGAAGAATATTCAATTGCTGATATAGCTTGTTGGCCTTGGGTAAGGGTGCATCGCTATCACGGCCAGCACTGGAAGGATTTTCCTAATGTAAAACGCTGGTTCGACAATATTGCGGCCCGTCCTGCCGTTCAGAAAGGCATGAAGTTGTTGATCAGTAAACGCGCCAAGACGCGTGATGTACTTAATCAAGAAGCCCGCGATATACTATTCGGCCAAACTCAAATGGCGAGGCGTTAACACGTTTTTCTTTATCTCTCGCATTTGCGTTTAAAAAGTGAATGAATATAAAAATTCTAGGATAAATTTTACCGAAACCTTTGTTTCTATGTTTGGGAAATCCACGCTAGGCTTTTCCCAACATTTTGTTAAAAATTTACCTACCGAGTTTTCTTGACCAATGAAAAAAGGACTCATTATATGAACTGACACTTCATCATTACCGATGAAAGTTATAGCGGGGGTATGACACCGATGATTGAATTAATTTTAGTAATAGCAGTGTGGCTGGTTTCCTATTTCTTTTTACCAGGGATAATTAACTTATATTCAGGAGACCATGAGGAGGAGACTGTGAATCCTGTTCAAAAAATTAACTTCGGTACTATTAACGCTATTTTGTTCTTATTACTTACTCGGTGATTCAAAAACTGGAATCAACCTCAGCCTAATGAAAAGAGGTTATTTGGGTACGAGGGCATTGCTGAAATGTACAGCCCGGTAATAACACTCACGGTTTTTGCGGTATGGTGGGCACCACTTCTTTGGAGCTGTCAAATTAGTACTTCGTCGTTTCTAAAAATTTTTTATGTAGCAGGAAAGTGGTGGTTAGATGTTGAGATGGCATAAGGAAATATCAGAAAACTTCCGGAGGAAACTAAACCTCTCCCACTATACTGTTTATTGGATATGCTGGTTTAAGGGGTTGTTGACCGCTTTATTATTTTGGTGGTTTTTTAGTTAAAAAAGAA
>PBOV01000016.1 GCA_002724505.1 Rhodospirillaceae bacterium
CTGTCAATGTTCGTGGTGGAAATGAATCTGAGATACGGATCATTGTCGACCCCAAACGTCTTGCACATTATCGGATAACTATCCCCGATGTGAATAACGCTTTGCGCGGCACAAATATGAGTATCTCCGCTGGAGAGGTAGATGAGGGTAAACGCGAATATAGGGTTAGAACCGAAAGTGAACTCAATACTGTCGCACGAGTTAAAGCAGTTGTTCTTCGCACCAAACGCCATGAAAGTACCGGTCGTGTCTTCCGTGTAACAGTTGGTGATATTGCCCAGGTCGAGTTTGGGCATAAAAAACGCGATGCACGGATCCGTAATCTAGGTCAACCCGCTATTGCTGTTAGTGCCGTAAGGGACACCGGCGCGAATGTAATCGAAACGATGGAAGGGATCAAAAAAGTTGTTGACCGCCTGAACCACGACGTTCTGCCAAAAGTCGGCCTCGTAATGAAGCAAGTCCATGACGACACCATATATATCAAATCTGCGGTCCAACTAGTCACCCAGAACATATGGGTGGGTGGCACATTAGCAGCAATCATCCTATTACTGTTTTTAAGATCTTTTGGCGCTACAGCAGTAGTATCTTTGGCAATCCCCGTCTCAGTAATCGGATCATTTGTTGCACTCGCCGCTTTGGGGAGGTCGATTAATGTAATTTCTCTTGCTGGAATAGCCTTCGCTGTTGGCATGGTCGTCGACGCGGCGATCGTTGTACTTGAAAACATTTATCGCCACCGGGAAAAGGGAAGCCCAAAACTTGAAGGTGCCGTGCGCGGTGCAAGCGAGGTCTGGGGCGCAATTTTGGCTTCAGCCGTAACTACAATCGTTGTATTCGCGCCAATTCTGGTTATGGATCTTGTTGTTGGCCAACTATTTCGTGATATTGCTGTCGCGCTCTCGGTCGCTGTCCTTCTGTCGTTAATCGTTTCCATCACGGTAGTGCCGACACTAGCAAATAAGTTGCTGGGCGATACCACCCACAAAGTTTCTCACACACTTCGAATACCCTTAGTGGATACTTTCGCCAAAGGTTTAGTAAATTTTATTACAGGATTTACTCGGGTTGCAATCAACAACCGATTTGCCGGTATATTAGTCGTATTGGCCGTAACGGGATTAGCCGCGGCAGGGACCTATTTTTTCTTACCCAAACTTAGCTACCTTCCTGAGGGTAATCGAAATTTTATCATCGCTATTGCAAATCCGCCTCCAGGCTACAACTTAAAAACGTTAAATTCCATGGCAGGAAAAGTGGAGGGAAGCGTTCGGCGCTATTGGGCTAGAGATGGTGAAAAACCCAAAACCTGCGATCCATGGTACTCACGAATTGGCTTTGGCTCGACAGATGGGTGGTTTCCGCTCCATATCAAAGAATGTAGTCTTGGCCCCGCAAAAATAGGACGATTTTGGTTCGTAGCTAGATCGAGTTCTACCTTCATGGGCGCGACCGCACTAGATCCAGCACGCGCCCGCGAACTGGTCCCAATAATGCGGCGCGCTGTCTTCAGCGAGCCTGGTACTTTTGGGTTTGCACGTCAGACATCTCTGTTCGGACGAGGCTTAGGTGGGTCGCGTATTATTGAGCTAGATATTACCGGTCCCGATCTCGAAGACCTTATGGAGGTCGCTCGTAATGGGGTTGGGATTTTGCGCCGCGTCATGCCGCGCAGCGAAGGTTATCAAATAAGACCCAAACCTGGCCTCGAACTCGGCGCACCAGAAGTTAGGGTCACTCCAAACCTTCTGCGCCTCGCCGATGTTGGACTGACCGCCCGTGATTTGGCACTTACCATCGATGCATCAAATGATGGTCTGCGTGCTACCCAAGTAACACGCGGCAGCAAACGCATTGACCTAACATTGAAGGGACCAAGTCAATCTACATCGACGCAGGGAATTGGTAACCTCCCTGTGGTCACCCGTACGGGACACATCCTGCCAGTGTCTGCTCTTGCAAAAATTGATGTCACCGAGGGCCCTACACAAATTCGTCACCTTGAAAGGGTTCGGACTGTAACGCTTCAAATCCGACCCAAAAACAATGTGGCGCTCGAAGAAGCTATCGCTAAAGTGCGTAATGAGGTTATGGCGCCGCTAGAAGAACGTGGGCTACCGGCGGGTGTGCGACTTACGATGTCCGGCACTGCGGATGAACTGAACAAAACATGGGATGCGATGGTAATCAATCTGCTTATTGCGATCGCTATTGTTTATCTCGTTATGGCAATCCTATACGAGAGCTTTATCTTTCCTTTGATCATCTTATTCTCTGTGCCATTGGCGACAGCAGGGGGAGTCGCGGGCTTATCTATCCTTAACATATACACTTTTCAAGCTCTCGATATGCTGACGGTGTTGGGCTTTGTAATATTGATCGGTACAGTGGTGAATAACGCAATATTATTGGTGCATCAAACGCTGCATCATGTTCGCAGGGAAGCAATGGATGTTACTGAAGCGATTGCGGAAGCTACCCGAAATCGTATTCGCCCAATTTTTATGTCAACGGTGACAACGGTGTTCGGCATGCTTCCACTAGTCGTAATTCCGGGCGCTGGATCAGAACTTTATCGAGGACTTGGGTCGGTCGTCCTTGGA
Organism: Rhodospirillaceae bacterium; assembly: GCA_002724505.1. Taxonomy (GTDB): domain Bacteria; phylum Pseudomonadota; class Alphaproteobacteria; order MPNO01; family UBA2964; genus UBA2964. The sequence continues at coordinate 2,607 of PBOV01000016.1, forward strand.
GGACTTTCTATGTCGGCTATTCTGACACTGCTAATCATTCCGCCCTTACTATCATTCGCATCACCGCTACTCAGGCGTGAGATGGGCTCCATGATGGATAGAGGGCCTGCAACCTCTGCTGCCGAATAAAATAGCTTTCAGAAAGCATCCAGTGGAATTTTTAAAAAACGACCACCATTAGATTCTGAGGGCGGCAACTTTCCTGCCCTTATATTCACTTGAATAGCGGGCAAGATCAGTCTCGGCATAGATAATTTTGAGTCTCGCATCTCCCGAATAGCAATAAATTGTTCCGCAGTCTTTCCTCCCCCAACATGAATATTTTTATCACACTGTTCAGCCACCGTAGTTTCCCAAAAAAATTCTCGAGTTCCATCGCAGCCGTAATCATGGTTAAGAAATAAACGAGTTTCAGGTCTTAGTGCCATAATTTTTTGGAGTGATTTATAAAGCCCGGCGGCGCTACCGCCCGGAAAATCGCATCGAGCGGTACCTGAATCCGGCATAAAAAACGTATCGCCACTAAAGGCACAATCTCCCATAACATATGTTGCGCATGCCGGGGTATGACCGGGAGTATGCATAACCTGCGTCTCAATATTACCAATTGAGAATTTATCATTATCAGCGAAGAGCATATCAAACTGAGAGCCATCCGGTACAAACTCATCACCTAAGTTATAGATTGACCTGAAGGTTTTTTGAACTTTAACAACACCCAAACTAATACCAATTTTCCCTCCAAGTTTTTCTCTTAAGTAATAGGAGGCTGTCAGGTGATCTGCGTGGACATGTGTTTCCAATAACCATTCTACGATTAAATCGTTGCCTTTGATGTAGTCCACAATCTCGTCAGCTGAACGGGTTGCCACCCCCCCCGCAGCAAGATCAAAATTAAGTACAGGGTCAATTATTGCGCAGGCCCGAGCACCCGCTTCGTGTACAAGGTAAGTAGCGTTATTTGTTTCTTTATCGAAAAAGGACTTTATAGATAAATTCATAATTCAAACATTTTTTGTTTAACCCAATCGATCACAGCATGGGCTTTTCTATAATGCAAAGTTAAGTGGGATATTTATCTATAAAATTTGTTAATTTGACGACAGCCGCGATCTCTTTTAACAAAGCAACTTGAAAAAGGAGCATTTCATTTATGACCCGCGGCTACTTCGACCCCATCGAAAAGATTGACACTTCGCCCACAGTCTCGGANGAAATCAAANACACCACCTGTTATATGTGCGCCTGTCGTTGCGGCATCAAAGTACATATGAAGGATGGTGGAATTCGATATATCGAGGGTAACAAGGATCACCCTGTAAATAAGGGGGTTCTCTGCGCCAAAGGTTCTGCCGGNATTATGAATCATTACTCGCCAGCACGGCTGACCAAACCACTTAAACGNGTTGGTGATCGNGGCAAGGCTGAGTTTAAGGAAATCGAATGGGACGAAGCGCTCGACCTCGCCAGCACGTGGCTTGGTGACATCCGCAAATCCGACCCCCGTAAACTCGCATTCTTCACCGGNNGAGATCAAAGCCAGGCACTGACTGGCTGGTGGGCTAGCCANTTCGGCACCCCCAACCACGCGGCCCATGGCGGTTTCTGCTCAGTCAATATGGCGGCCGGTGGTATATACACTATCGGNGGNTCNTTTTGGGAGNTCGGCGAACCCGATTGGGATCTTNCCAAATACATGTTGATGTTTGGNGTCGCCGAAGACCATGACAGCAATCCNATCAAAGCGGGCCTGTCGAAGCTAAAAAAGAACGGGGCNAAATTTGTCTCGATGAACCCTATCCGNACTGGGTATTCCGCTNTCGCTGATGAGTGGATTGGTATCCGCCCCGGTACCGACGGTAAGTTTGTCTTGGCCTTAGTACACGAGTTGCTAAAAGCGGACCAAATAGATCTNGANTATATCGTCCGATACACCAATCTCCCATGGCTGGTTATCCAGAACCCTGGCGAAGCCGATGATGGGCTATTCGTGCGCGGCATCGACGAAGAGCCANTTTGCTGGGACACCGGCACAAATCAAGCCGCCGATGCACGGTTGGCTGGCGTTTCCCCTGCTTTGACCGGTACCTACACCATAGAAAATGGGCAAAAGGCGGTGCCGGCATTCGCGTTGATGGCCGAACGNTATCTAGATGATAGCTATTCTCCCGAAGTGGCCGAGAAAGAGACNGGGGTACCCGCAAAAACCATACGCCGGGTTGCTGCTGAAATCGCCGATGTCGCCTTTAAACAACAAATCGAAATTGATCAACCATGGACCGATTGGGCTGGACGGCAACACNACAAGATGATCGGGCGACCAGTCTCAATGCATGCTATGCGCGGTATCTCCGCTCACTCAAACGGCTTTCACACATGTCGGGCGATCCATCTATTGCAAATCCTTTTAGGAAGTATTGATTGCCCCGGTGGCTTTCGATACAAGCCGCCTTTTCCAAAGGCTGCACCGCCGCCATTAAAACCCGTAGGAAAATCTGATCAGATTGCACCAAATACGGTGATGCCAGGTCCGCCACTTGGTTTTCCTGCAGGGCCAGANGACCTACTCGTCGAAANAGATGGAACACCTCGACGNATTGATCATGCATTTTCTTGGGAAGCACCAATCGCTGCCCACGGCATGATGCACATGGTTATCACCAATGCTCATAATCAAGACCCATATCCGGTCGATTTACTNTTTATGTATATGGCAAATATGAGCTGGAATTCATCGATGAATACAGCGGGTACNAAAGAGATGTTGACCGCCAAAGATGAGAAAACTGGTGAGTACAGGATCCCAAAAATTATGTATTCAGACGCCTATTTTTCGGAAATGGTTGCCTATGCGGATTTAGTTCTGCCGGACACCACCTATCTTGAACGATGGGATTGCATCTCACTTCTCGACCGCCCGATCTGCAGCGCCGAGAGTGNAGCGGACTCTATTCGCCAACCNGTTGTNGAACCNGACCGAGATGTACGAGCATTTCAAAGTGTTCTAATCGACCTNGGTTCGCGAATTGGATTGCCTGGTTTAACTAATGAAGACGGTAGTGCGAAGTATCCTGGTGGTTACCCTGATTACCTAGTCAATCATGAACGAGCGCCTGGAATTGGCTCACTTGCTGGCTGGCGCGGCGAAGACGGNCATAGCCACGGTACCGGCTCACCAAATAAAAATCAGCTCGATAAATATGTTGAGAATGGTTGCTTCTGGGAACATAAACTTCCACCGGAACAACACTACTTTAAACACGCCAATCGAGATTATCTCGATTATGCGGCGTCAGCTGGTTTNATAGGCGCTGCCAACCAAATCATCCTGCAAGCATACTCNGAGCCNTTGCAAAANTTCAGGCTCGCTGCCAAGGGTCATGGCTCTACCCAACCCCCCGATCAGCATCGGAAAAGGATCGAAACATATTTCGACCCAATGCCAATCTGGTATCCACCCTTTGAGGGTGGAGCACTAGACACAACTCAATATCCCATGCATGCCCTCACGCAACGACCTATGGCGATGTACCATAGCTGGGGCTCACAGAACGCTTGGTTACGACAAATTCANGGAACNAACCCGCTCTATATCAATCGTATTAAAGCCGANGCACTTGATATCCAAGATGGGGACTGGGTTTGGGTTATAAGCCATCACAATCGAGTTAAAGCTCAAGTAAAATTTATGGAGGGGGTTAACAGCGACACGGTATGGACATGGAATGCCATAGGCAAACAAAAAGGGGCNTGGAATCTCGACCCCGATGCGCCAGAAGCAAAAACTGGCTTTCTGCTCAACCATGTAATTTCTGAGCTCCTACCGCAAAAAGGCGATGGCTTCCGATATGCAAATTCGGACCCAATTACGGGTCAGGCGGCCTGGTATGATTTGCGCGTCCGGATTGAAAAATGTGNCCCCGAAGAAANCGCCCAGAGCGAACCGCAGTTCGCTATGTTAGAAACACCAAAAGCGTTGCCTAAGCGNCCAAAAATCTTGCGCTATGGCCGTATGTANTCGCGTGCATTTCAACNGGATGAGAACAAATGACCCAAATACCCGTAAGTACGACGGGCAAAAAACTCGGCCTGGTCATAGACCTAGATATCTGTGTTGGATGTCATGCCTGTGCAGTAAATTGTAAGGAATGGAATACTAGCGGGCACTCAGCCCCCCTCCCCGACACGGATCCTTTTGGAGCAAATGCNGATGGTGTTTGGTTCAATAGGGTCCATACTTTTGAATGTGGCGATGGTGCTGATAGCCGAACTGTCCATTTTCCCCGCTCTTGCCTACATTGTGAACAACCAGCTTGCGTCGAGGTCTGTCCAACAGGGGCATCATACAAACGTGAAGAAGATGGAATTGTCCTTGTAAACGAAGATATTTGCATTGGCTGCAAGCTATGCAGTTGGGCCTGTCCCTANGGTGCGCGCGAATATGATGGCGATGCAGGCGTGATGAAGAAATGCACGCTTTGTATTGATAGAATTTACAATGAGAACCTCGAGGAGAAAGACCGCGTGCCAGCCTGCGTCTCTACCTGTCCGGCGAATGCCCGTCANTTTGGTGATNTTNGCGACCCCAATTCCGATGTCTCCCAGATGGTTGAGGATCGTGGCGGCTACGATCTGATGCCCGAACTTCATTACCAGCCAGTCAATAAATACCTACCGCCNCGNCNCAAAAGCGNNNGACANNATGACCGACCCCAACAGCTTAANCCAATTGAACCCAACTCGAATAGCGAAGAGGNNGGTGGCCTATTCCGCTGGCTCGATAAAGTTCTCACACGATAGATTAGGAAATAGCTAGTCATGCATCCGGCTTATTCTGTTATAATTTTTACAACCTTTTCGGGTGCTGGTTACGGACTACTATTCTTGATGGGATTGTTTGCGGCTGGGCAATGGATTGAACCGGATCGTTGGTTTGGGTTCACNGGCTTCTTCTTCGCCTTCACNATGATTATAAGTGGGCTGCTTTCATCCACATTTCATCTTGGACACCCGGAACGGGCTTNNCGNGCCTTGTCACAATGGAAATCTTCATGGCTATCCCGCGAAGGCGTATTGGCAATAGCTGGATTTTTGCCGTTTAGCCTGTTTGCCTTTGGCTGGGTAATTAATGAAAGTCACGATGGACCCTGGCGGGTCTTNGCCATACTCACAGGGTTATTTGCCGTATTGACTGTATATGCAACTTCGATGATTTATGCGACGTTGCGAACNATTAGGGCCTGGTTCAACCGCCACACTGTNCGNATATATNTNGCNTTCGCNATTTGGACNGGNAGCGTNTGGTTTAATCTACTCACNCATTTATTTGATCTTCACACGCCNGCGATTGGNATGTTTGTTGTTGTGACNGGTATCNTTGCCNTNTGGCTTAAACGNAAGTATTGGATTTTTTTAGACACNTCACCAAGCTGGGTACCCCCGGAAAACGCTACNGGNCTTANCGANCTTGGCCNGGTTCGGCTTCTNGANNCNCCAAATACCCAAGAAAACTATGTCCAAAAGGAAATGGGCTTCAGCATTGCACGCAAACATGCTGAGAAACTGCGGCGNACGGCNTTNTTTGGCTANTTNCTGATACCCTGGTTACTTGCTGCCGGGACCGTTGAGGCCGAGCCGTGGCTCAAAATCCCTTCTGCTATCCTTGCGGTAGTTTTCGTAATGGCTGGAACAATGGTCGAGCGCTGGCTGTTTTTTGCAGAGGCTAAGCACACAGTCACTCTATATTATGGGGCACATGATTCTTAAAATTATAATGGCATCTGTGTTTAAATGATTAGTTCTGTAAGGACTCCCCTAACATCCATCTCAAAGTCGAGGCCTTCCACTGGTGGGCGGGCATAAACCCAAGTGAGTCCGTTGTTGACGGCTCCACGAATAACAATTTCATCTTCAAAAAAGGTATGGAAATCATAAACGGTGTAGACAGTTGTAGCGGTCGAGTTTGTCCAAGTTTTCCCAAGGGCCGCCATACGATTTTCCATGACGCAAAGGACGTATAATGCTTTTTCACGCATAGCTTCCGATGATTGATCACCAAGCCGAATTATACGTGCATTATAGTTACCCTGGCCTTCTGGCGCTTCAGCAGACCCGGCTATTACAAAACTACCGTCGCATTTGGCCACGGGAACGGTGTAAGAAAAAGCTTGAAAGCTAGGCTCGAGCGGGGGACCTACAGCGGGACAGACATTTGACCGAGCAACAGGATTTTCGTCGTCTCTGAATATCCCCCACCTTTCCAAAGTACCCACATAAGAGCGATTAAAATTTATAAATCCCTCCTCGGTAAAAGGTGCCGGGGACCGCAGTTCACAAGCACAGAACGATGTCAAAGGCAGACCCATTTTTTTTAAGTGCGCTTCAATTCTCAAAAACCCGTCTTCGATAGCCAGCGGCGTTCTAAACCGCACCCGCTCTATTGAAAAACCAGGCTCGGCCGCAACACCGCCGGAATATTGGAAAGGACCACGAATGTAACGATAACCCCCGGGTTCAAATATTGCAGTCTCCATAGATAAAATTCCTTCATCACAAAACAGAACGCGCCGCAGGCAACCCCGTTCCAGCATTGATTGCTGCGCCCTGCTAACCTAAGACGTCTTCCATAGCACTGAGAAACAAAATCACATGTTCACTAGTAGCACTTTGGCCCATAAGCCCAACACGCCAGACCTTACCGGCCAAACCGCCAAGCCCGGCACCTATTTCTAAATTATAGCGCGAGAGCAAAGTGCTTCTCACAGCAGCCTCATCCACACCTTCAGGAATAGAAACTGTATTGAGCTGCGGCAATCGGTAAGCTTCTTCAACTATAAGAGAAAGCCCCATCGCTTCTATCCCCACACGAAGGGCATTATGCATTTTAGCATGACGTTCCCAAGCCTGTTCAAGGCCTTCCTCTTTTAGCATCACTAGCGCTTCGTGAATGGCATAAAGAGGATTGATAGGCGCTGTATGATGATAAACCCGCGCGCCCTCGCCACCCCAATATCCCATCACCAGGTTCAGATCCATGAACCAGCTTTGAACTTTGTGATTGCGGCTTCGCACAACACTCGCCGCCTTCTCGCTGATTGTAACAGGGGAAATACCCGGCATACAGGAGAGACACTTTTGAGAACCAGAGTATACAGCATCAGCACCCCACTCATCGGTGAGAACTGGAGTGCCGCCCAATGAAGTCACAGCATCCACGATTGATAGAATACCGTACTTACGAGCCAAGGCACAAATTGCGGCGGCATCAGACTGAACCCCTGTTGAGGTTTCCGCGTGAACGAAGGCAACAGCTTTAATATCCGAGTTAGTTTTTAGCACATCCTCTATTTTTTCTATATCTACCGGCTTACCCCACTCATCAATCACCATGATGGGCACACCTCCACACCGCTCAACGTTCTCTTTCATTCGTCCACCAAAGGCCCCATTCTGGCAAACAATAACTTTATCACCTGCTTCTACTAAATTAACAAAGCAAGTTTCCATTCCAACCGATCCCGGACCTGAAACTGGTATAGTCAGTGCATTTTTAGTTTTAAACGCATAGCGCAGAAGGTCTTTGACCTCTTCCATCATACGTGAAAATTCAGGATCAAGGTGGCCTATTGTCGGGCGTGCCATTGCTCCAAGGACTCGGGGATGAACATCTGACGGACCCGGGCCCATCAATCGTCGAATAGGTGGGTTAAACGAAGGTGTCATTAAAATTTCTTTCCTATCTGATCATAAACTGATGCANGTTATGGTAATGGATAAATTCTTCGGNGAAAACAACTCGAAAAATTCGGGTAACTTTGCCCCTATTAGAAAGAGTAAGTTTTTTGTTTGAANACGAATATNAGCAATCAGTAAAACCAAAGTTTAAGGCATATGGTTGCGCAGCCCCACTGCGCCAAGCAGAATNCCTAAAATNAATATNATTTACTTTAAGGCGTTATCTTAATGAGAGATCAATCCTTCCGNGGNCACNTCCAAAATCTTGAGCAGCAAGGGGAGCTGTTGCGTATCGATAAAGANACGGATCCTAGTTCTAATGTTTCAGCAATCGGCTGGAAGACATACGACCAATTCGGAAAATCGACCCTTTTTACGAACCTCAAGGGTTTTCCCGGGTGGCGCGTTGCAAGCCAAGTAATTACCGATCGCCTAAAATGGGCCATTGGGTTAGGTGTGCATGAAGAAGAAGTTATTCCAACAGTCGTCGAACGAATTAAGGCCCCACGGGAACCCATTTTAGTCGATAGTCCGGATGCTCCTGTGAAAGAAATTATCCTAAGAGGAGAAGACGCCGACTTAACAAAACTTCCAGCCATGTGGACCTCAGAACTAGATCCTGGTCCCTATATCGCTTCTGGTATGGCGGTAATCAAAGATCCGGAAACCGGCACTCGCAATATGTCCTATCACCGACAACAGATATTGGGACCGGATCGCAGCGGGTTTTTGATTTGTCCGCGTCATGCACTACGGACGTATCAAAAATACCAGAAACGTAAGAAGGCCATGCCAGTTGCAATGGTAGTCGGCGTTCACCCAGCAATTCTCTATGCCGGCGGCTTTACAACTCGCTATGGCATCAACGAATTATCACTCGCAGGTGGATTACTCCAAGATCCGGTTCGAGTTGTAAAATGCGAAACTAGCGACCTTGAAGTACCTGCGGATGCCGAAATAATCATTGAAGGTGAGATTCTACCGGACGCAATGACGAGTGAAGGGCCCTTTGGCGAAGTCACAGGGGGTTATGCGGAAGAGGGATCGACCGAAATTTTCGTCGTAAAGGCCATTACTCATCGCAAGGATCCAATATTCTATGGAATGCATTCCGGCGCACCAATGACTGATCCACAATCCATTACTGGCACTTGTATTGAAGCAGCACTATACGAACACCTTTCAAAGGTGGAGGGCGGTTTAGACCTCTTGGACATCCGATGTCTTGGAGTCTCTGGGTTGATGGCAATTATCGTGAAACTCCGCCCGCGTATTTCCGGTCAAGCCAAAACAGCCTTGATGGCCGCGTTGTCTAGCCCATACCTTCACCCAAAACTGGCAATAGCTATCGATGAGGACATGGACGCTTCTGATTTGAACCAAGTCTTCTGGTCACTAACTACTCGTGTAAATGCAGAACAAGATGTTACAAAAATTGATAACACTAGAATTTGGTCACTTGATAATGTTTCTAATATTGTTCCAGGTATGAGCCCAATGTACCGGATCGGTACAAAAGTGGGAATTGATGCGACCAAACCATGGGGTAACAGTACGGAGGGAGTAACCCGATTTGACCGCGCAATGCCTAAAAACTACGAATCTGTTGATATTGAGGATTTTCTATAGTGAACAACCCAAAAAAAGCTGACAATGAGATTTGGCTCGATCCCGACGAGAGCCCTGGGTATCTAGTTCGTGGGACTAATCTTTCAATCGGCAAGGCGCTTCGGCGAAATCTTTCAAATTATGGGATGACATTAGGCCAATATTATTTCATGCGATCACTTTGGATTGAAGAGGGACTAAGTCAGCGTGAATTGTCTGATCGTGTTGGAACAACAGAGCCCACCACCGCCAGCGTGCTACGCCTGCTTGAGAAGAATGGACTTGTCCGGCGCGTTCGAAATCGTCACGACCGGCGAACCATAAATATTTTTCCGACCCAAAGAGGACGTAATCTAAAGAATGAACTGCTAAACATGGCAATCAAAATCAATGAAATTGCTATAAGTGGTTTCAGCACGAAAGAGGTTGAAACGTTAAAACGTTTAATGCGGGAGATGAAGAATAATCTCGATCAAGACGAGGAAAACACCTTAACTTGACCTTTAACGCATCAAAGAAGTGGGGTATTTAGGTAGAAAGATTCCCTAGTTTCCGGTCTACTCCGGAGATGAATTTTGTAGAAAAGCCTGCAACTAGGATTTAGTTGCAGGCGCGATTGAACGGAGCATACCATGGCCGAACAAAAAGGTATTTTTCTCGATAAATCGGGAACGACAGAGCCAGCCCCTGAATTATGGGAACCGGCTATAACAAAAAAGGCTGATTTTGATGCAGAAATTGAGCGTCTTTCAGGCATACCAAAGCCAAATAATGGTCGTCGCCAGAGTTGGATTGTACATCCCGATTCTCACAAACTTGGCGTTGGACTTGGCCTAGCGCCGGGTATTCGTCCAATCCTCGAAGTCCTTAACCCAGGCGAACAAACCCGTCCCATCCGTCATAATTCTACCCAAGTTAATTTTTGTATTTTAGGTAGCGGTCACTCCGTTGTTGGTGGCAAAAGAATTGATTTCGAGCAATATGACGTTTTCAACTTCCCTTCGATGCAGACCTATATCCACGTTAATGATACCGATGAAGTGCAGGCGCGCCTGACCTATACCAACGCGCCTCTTTTGGAAAAAATGAATGTGCATATCGTCGAACAAGATCCTCCAGCGGATGTGCAACTGGTGGAGGAAGACGAGGCGGGCGAAGTGGCAGAAGATGACCCAAGACGCAAAAGCCCTTACGGGACATTCGAACTGACCGACGAAGGCGCGTGGCTAATGCCATATGAAATTCTTATCGCGCCAGAGGCCGTTGAATCCCATGCCCTTCACTGGCCATGGAAAAAAGTAAAAGCGGAACTGGATAAATTATCAGCCTTGGGATCCGACTATGTAGGCCGAAGGCTTTATCTTCTTTGGAACCCTATGACAGGCCGAACAAACGGCACAACTCCTAACTTCTTTGCTACTATAACCATACGACCTCCGGGTATCGTCGATAAGCCGCATCGCCACGTTTCAGCCGCTATGAATTATATTTTCCAAGGAGAAGGACGCTCCACCGTTGAAGGTAAAGTTTATGAATGGCAATCAGGTGATTTATTACTAACCGCACCAGGCTGGGGAGTTCACAACCATGCAAGTACTGGAACTGATCCGATTTATGAGTTAACGATCCAGGATCAACCCCTAAATATCGTCATGGAATCATTGCTGTGGCAGGAAGACCTTAAGAAACCTTGGAGCGTACTAGGAGCCGAAACGGGCTTCGATACCAACCGAGGCAAAATTGCGAGCTAACCAAATGATGCGATTACCGAAGAATTTTCTAAAAGGTTCAATTCCACCCCTTATAACACCTTTTAGGAACGGTAAGGTCGATTACGATGCCTATGCGGGTCTTGTGGAGTTCCAAGTCAAAAATGGTTCACATGGAATTTTGGTCACTGGGACAACTTCGGAACCATCCACGCTAACTACGGATGAACGTAATCGCTGTGTCGATGTTGCCGTCGAAGCAGTAAATAGAAAAATTCCAATAGTCGCTGCAACGGGGTCGCAAAGCCACGCGGAAACTGTGTTGCTTTCTGAGCATGCGGAAAGAGCTGGAGCAGATGCCTTACTGGTCGTGACCCCTTATTATATCCGCCCACCACAGCGAGGTCTGGTGGCGTACTATCGTGACATCGGAAAACGTACCAATTTACCATGGATGATTTATCATATCCCTGGGCGGGCCGCGATTTCAGTAACGTTAGATACTCTGGATCAAATTAATAAGGCTTGCCCCAATTTTGTAGGCATGAAGCACGCTGTTGACGACCTCGGGTTCGTTTCAAAATGTTTGGACCATTTCGGCAAAGATTTCAGAATTTTTGTAGGGTTGGAAGATCTTTCTTATCCAATGATGACTGTTGGCGCATGTGGTCTGATGAATGCCGTTGGAAACCTAATGCCCAAGAAACTTGCACGTATGTGTGAACTTGTCTGGAAAGGCAACATGAAAGCAGCTCAAAAAATTCATTATGAGCTGTTTGAGATTAATCAGGCAGTTTTCTATGATACCAACCCAATTCCGATGAAGTACATGATGAAAAAACTCGGCATCATGCCTAAGAATGAGCATCGCTTGCCAATGATGCCGGCGCCGAAAGACTTGGAGAAACGTTTGGACGGCGTTCTAAAAAGAGCTGGACTAATAAAACCACGACTGCGCAGGAAATCTTCTTAGTTATGGAGGTGCTGAAAAAATTGTTTCCTGACCTACAGTGTGTCTATGTAATAGACGATTTTAGCACATAAAGTATTACGGCAAACAAATGTCGTTTATATTTGATAAACAGTGCTGTGATCATAAATAGTAATAGGTATGAGAGACGAAGAGTGGCCGATCAAAAACAAAACCCTGAAATCGATACCTCTGCTGCTGAGGCCTTTGAAAAATTTTTAGTTCCGACAATCTTTGGACCATGGTCAGAGATGATGGTAGAGCATGCTGGAACTCGGGAAGGTCACCAGCTCCTGGATATCGGTTGTGGCAGCGGCGCTGCTGCGCGATATGCCGCAAAAGTCGTTGGCGGCTCTGGTTTGGTTTCTGCGATCGACCTAAACGCCGGCATGATTAAACATGCCCGGACACTCGACACGGGAAAATTAATCAAATGGCATCAAGGCGACCTAACAGATATGCCATATGAAGACGAGCAATTTGACATCATTGCCGGAAATCAAGTTCTGCAGTTTCTCCCAGACAAAGAAAAGGGCCTAAATGAGATAAAGCGGGTTATGGCAAAGAGCGGCAGACTAGCATTAACAGTTTATTGCTCTCCTCAGCTCAATCCAGCGCACGCAGCTGTTGGCAACGCTCTCAAAGCACGTGGAATAGACTCAACAGGGGTTGCTCACCCTTTTTCCTATGGCGATCCAATGGCGCTGGGAGATCTTCTCCAAGAAATTGGTTTCCGTGACGTTTCGGTCGTCCAGAAACAAATGAATAGTTATTTCCAATCTGCGGAAAACTTCGTCGAATGTCTCGCGGCCGGCGGCCCATCTTCACGACATGCCCTAGAGCAGTTAGATGCAGAAGGATTAAAAGATCTCAAAAACGAGGTAACGAAAAGGCTTGCGGACTTCGTCGACACAGAAAAAGGTCTTCGCGTAATTACAACTTCCCATATGGCACTGGCTAGCGTTTAATCAATCTCAAGTTTTGCTTTTTGAACCATTTCAAAATATTGCTTCGATAACACTTCTGAACGGGTGTCGGTTTCGCATTCACAAGCGTGGCATAAATTCCAGCTCCCAAACTTTGCCTCATAAATATCAAACGCAATCTCAAAGTCGTCGATTTCCTCTTGCGTAACTGGAACTAGTTGAGCTTGGCTAGCAAGTAACTTCCGCATTTTATTCTCATTTCCACCCGCGACCCGTTTCAGAATAGCCAGTGCACCCCGGTGATACCGCTGAGAACGTTTATAGTGAGCTTGAACGCAACATTCTGGATACCCCAATAGGCGCGCCTCTTCGGATACTGTGAGATGGCCACCCGCTCTATTAATACCTAATATAGTTTCAGCAACGGTGTCATCTTTGCAAATATACCATGCCCGATAGGGTTGGAGTTCGTTTCGACAATGATCGGCATACCAGTTGGGGAAAGCAGTATAACTTAAGGCATCCCAAAAGGGCCCCTTGATAATGTGCAGCCCAAGGTCTTGGGCGATTTCGAGGACTTCGTTAATCCAGTCCTTTGGGGCCAAACTACGTCCATGCAGAAAAACGGGTTTGATACCCTCCAGCATGGCTAAAAAGTCATGGATTTCTGCTATTAATTCACGCCGGTCTGGACATTTACCCTGCCTTTCCAATAGAGACGATAATTTTTGACCAGTTCGGACAAGTACACTTGACATAAAAAATAAAATTTTTGAAAACTTAAACCGTCCAAATATATTACACGAGCTGGAAACTGCGAAGCCCTGCGGCTATAATAAGTAAATAAGAGAAACTTCGGGAACAAGACAGTCATGGCTAGCGTTTTAAAATCCCAAATCATGGTTACACCTCTCTCAGAGGTAATTGGTGCAAAAGTTTCCGGGGTAGATATCAGCAAACCCCTTGATAAGGAAACGGTAAAGCAAATTACGCGGGCTTGGTTGGACTATATCGTCCTGGTGTTTCCAAATCAGGACCTGACCCAAGACCAACAACTCTCCTTTGCCAAACATTTCGGCAACACGGGGACACGTTCTCGCCGACCTGAACAACGTCCAGAAGGCGCCAATTATGATGCGGGGATCATGCTTATTACCAACGTTAAAGACGACAAAGGCAGATATGTAGGCTCATTACCGGACGGTGAAATGTATTTCCATCACGATATGTGCTATATGCCTAAACCGCATAAGGGCACGATGCTCTATGCAATCGATCTTCCCTCAACCGGAGGGCATACCCGTTTTTCCAATATGTATCGTGCCTACCAAAAAATTCCAGGGAGTTTAAAAAAACAGCTAGCAGGGCGTACGGCTTTGCAGGTGTATGACTTTCACATGACTGAGACAGTCGATATTGATGGTAATTTGGATGGCATTCACAATAAGTCGCAGCCAATCTTTGTCCGTCACCCGGAAACTAGCCGAACAGCACTTTACGTTAACAGGCTCATGACAGCGAAAATCGACGGCATCCCGCGTGACGAAAGCGACGCCATTCTTGAAGAACTTTTTTCTATAATTGAAACAACTGAAAACTATTACGAACATGTTTGGACTGAGGGAGAGTTGGCAATGTGGGACAACTACTGTTCCTGCCATGCCCGAACAGACTTCCCCGCTGAAGAACGGCGCTTATTGCGGCGCTGCACCTTGCTCGGTGAAGAGATGATTCCAGCGTCGTAAAAAATCACCATTGTCGATTGAAAAAATTACGAGAAACATATGACACTCTCGATTACACCGTTTGATTCTCCCATTGGTGCAGAAGTAACAGGCATTGACCTCCGTGATGCCCTCGATAAATCTGTTGTTGCGACAATTTATCAAGCATGGCTCGATAATATCGTTCTAATTTTTCGTGGGCAATCGCTGTCAAAGGACGAACAAGTGGCCTTTGCTAATCAGTTTGGAAATGTTGGCACCCGAGCTACACCCAAAGAGTCGCAGAACGAGGTCGCCAACGGATATGACGGTAGCATTATGTTGGTTACAAACCAACGCGACGAGCAAGGTAATTATATAGGATCATTACAAGACGGTGAGATGTGGTTTCACCACGACATGAGTTACCGGCCCGA
>PBOV01000017.1 GCA_002724505.1 Rhodospirillaceae bacterium
TAAGGAAATAACCCATGCCCAAAAAATTTGGATTCGGTGTACTCGGTTGTGGCAGTATTGCACATATCGCCCATTTCCCGTCAATTGCGAAGACCGAAGGTGCTGAACTGGTAGCTTGCTGTGATGTGAGCGAGGAACAGGCCTCTAAAGCGGCTGACCAGTGGGGAGCCAAGCATTGGTTGGAACAGCTTTAAAGGGTCACTCAACCTATACCGGCCGATTAAGCTTCGCATTGCGTCTCGGGGGATTTCTTGGTCCCTGGATTTGCGGCATTGCCTGGCATCAATTTGGTCCGACGATCGGTTTTTTCAGTATAGCCGTTTGGATTGGTCTAGGGTGGATAGCTGGGTGGTTAGTGCCGGTAGAGCAGAAAATAGAATCAGAGGCAAAGGTCTCGTTTCGACTAGGGGAGTTGATGCCACGTTGGGCCGATTATGTTGCCACTTTTCGGATGATTACTATCGCTTCTGTAGCGCTGGTCGTCGCCGTTACTTTTATGAGGCAGACCGGCTCGGGAATGCAACTATCCTTCTATCCTGTATGGCTTAACCAACTTGGTATTACAGCGGCTGATATAGGTTTTATGGTTGGCTGCAGTCACATTCTTTCTGCGAGCACATCACTTTCTGTCGGCGCCGCCACACGCTGGATCGCAGCTCATTGGTTGTTAGTCATCACCATTGCTATATCGGTAATTACAATCGCGATAACCCCTTTACTCGGGGCCGACTATGTAGACCTTCCAGGTGTGGGCAAAATATATTTTATTCTTTTCGGGGTAATATGTTTTCGGGGTCTGGCGCAGGGTTTTAATATGCCATTGATGATGTCTATTGGAATGCAGGCCGTCGCCGCCCATGAGCAGGGCAAGATCGTCGCACTACGAATAACGGTAAACCGTCTGACGTCCGCGATAATTCCACTTTTAATGGGTGCGATCGCGCAGGTCTTTGGCCTTGAGGTAAGCTTTTATATAATCGGCGGGATCGGACTTTTAGGTCTATTCTTTATTTCGATTTGGATGTTACGTTCGCCTTCCTTTGCAAACAAAAAATAATTTAACAAACTGCTCCCGCGGGTTGGCGCTACATGCAATCCGAGTGGTAGTATAAACAATCAATAACTTTTAAAGTGCCCCCGCCGCCAACATGGCCACTCAACAGCCTCAAACTTATTCAATCAGTATGCAGTCCGCTGTCTATGGGACCGCATTTTTTAATGGCACGGTTCAGTCAATGGGATCGACCATCGTAGCCTTATTGGTTGTCGCCCTCATTGACAAAAACCTCGCCTTACTTATTGGTATTATTCTTGCCTCACGCCAGTTTCTCACCGTCACAATGTCGGTTTATGCCGGCTCATTGATGGACAACTTTGGTACCAAACGAGTAATTATCGCTTTTGGCTTCGTGGGTGTTATTGCAGCGATCGCCTATCCGGCTATCTCTTTAATTTTTGGCGTAAAGGTTGGCGCTAGCCTTCAAAACCCGAGCATAACAATTGTACTCGCCGTAATAATAGTACAAATGATTTCAGGCTGGTGTGAGGCAACGGCTTGGATTGGAAGCCAGACCTTAGTGGGTCAACTAATGAAGGGCCACCCAGTTTATGCTGGCCGAATGACCTTTGTCGCTCGGATTGGCGGTTTCCTTGGTCCACCAGCAATCGGCTACGCATGGGATTTCTGGGGTGCTTGGGGGGGCTTTGGTTTTCTTGCTATTTGGATTATTGGCGGCATGATCGCTGCATCTTTCTTACCCGACACCCGAGGCGCAACGCGTGACTTTCAAGAAAACACTGATGACCCAACACCAAACACGCCGATGGAAAATGCCACACCACAAAGGAGGCAATCGACCTATGGCGAAACGCTGAGGCTTCTTCTAATTCCTGCTGTTGCGATGGTGATCATGGTGACAGTCATGCGGCAGACAGGGTCAGGTGTGCAGAGTTCTTTCTATGTCGTGTGGCTCAGTGAGCATGTCGGAATCCAGGGCAGCACGATTGGGTGGTTAATCGGTGCTGCCAATGGTGCATCAGCTGTTGCAGCTCTTTGCACCGGCCCACTGGTAAAGAAATATTCAGCACATTGGTTGCTTATTCTTATGGTAACTGTTTCTGTCGTCGCTATTGCTGTNACCCCANTATTCGGAACAACCTTTACCACCCTACTTTTTATGGCACTTATGGGCGGCATTTGCGTACGTGGATTTGCTCAGGGCCTCAACCTTCCGCTAATGATGATTATTTTATCGCGTAACGTGGCACCAAATTTACAAGGGCGGGTAACCGCATTGCGTATTTCTTTTAATCGATTTGGAGGCCTTCTAGTTCCACCCGGTATGGGGGCGCTTGCTGATATGAAAGTTGTCGGCGGCCTGGCGAATGCATTTTATATTGTCGGTATTTTAGGCGTGTTAGCGCTCGGCGCGTTGTCACTGTGGGTTCTTTTTTCCCCAAGTTTTAAGAAAAATTAATTCCCCTACTATTTGTTCAAACTGAAGGGAGTGGCAAAACCTAAGTGTATTAATAGGGAATTTCACCAAGCACTGTCGTGCGATGCATCCTCCGAGCCTGCCCCTCGGGAACACCCAACAACGCAAGATGGATAGTCGCCCGATTATCCCACATCAACAAATCACCAACAGACCATTGGTGACGGTAGATAAAGTCTCTGTTCTGAATATGAGAAAATAGTATATCAAGAAGTGATTGGGCCTCAGCGTCATCCATANCNCTGATTCCNATGGTGAATCGGGGCGAAATATACANNGCCTTCTTTCCTGTGTGAGGGTGGGTACGTACTATCGGATGAAAGGCATCTGGTGGCGACCGCTTGTAATAATCTGGATCATTCATATGTCGGACAGGCACCGACAGACGTTGATTTTTCATTCGATTAAAACTGTGNACACCCACCAACCCTTCAAGCTNGGTTTTTAACTCATCAGACAAGCTCTCATAAGCTTGAACCATATTGGTCCACTCTGTGTCTCCACCGTCCCGAGGCACTTTTATTGCATGCAGCATGGTGTAACCGGTTGGCTGATCAACATAAGAATGATCCGAGTGCCATTCACTGCCACCATCCGGTAGGCCAATAAATTTTCCGTCTTCTTTCTCGTTAGACAGGATCATCACTTCGGGCTGNTCCTTCATTAGGTATTCCGGTGAGATGTGATATTGAATTTCACCAAATCGTCGTGCGAATTTAGTCTGCTGGGCTGGTGTCAGGTTTTGATCTTTTACCACCACAACCAAATTTTTGTGAAAGACATCGCGGAGCTTACCGAACGTAATTTCATCAAGTTNAGCAACGTCAACACCGGTAATTTTAGCACCTAAAGCCTCCGATAGTGGCTCTACGGTCATGTTTTCCATCACTGTCGACATTGATTTCTCCTGCGTCAGCATAATAATTGTAATAAAAAATATCACAATTTGGGACTAATGTCAGAACCGAAGAATTAGCTTATTCTAACAAAACAAATTTAAAAAGATTAACCAAANGCCAGAGCACGCCAATGACAGACCAAAAACTCCCGTCAATCCGCCGTGTTATCACAGGACATAACAAAGAGAANAAGGCCGTAATTACAATNGACGACTTCGCCTCCAATCACCAGAGACACGNAGGCNTTGACAATACCCTGATCTGGTCATCCGATGAAATGCCAGTCGAGATTTGGTCAGATGAAGATTACGGTAGCCGAGAGGTTGGCATTCAACCGNCANCGCGCGGCACCTGTATCCGCTATATAGATTTTGTGCCCGGCAACCCACGCGAACAGCAACGGACAGACACTCTGGATTATGTAATGTGTTTGTCGGGTGAAATAGATTTGGAGTTAGACAATGGTGTGGTTAAACACATAAAAGCAGGGGATTTTATTGTTCAGCAAGCTACCAACCATGCCTGGCTTAACCGTGGNACCGAAANTTGCAGGCTCGCCGTCGTTATGCTCGATTCTAAGAAGAGGCCTGGCGTTGGAGACCCGTCACCGCCGAGGATGAAACCACATGATGGAACCGGCCTAATACCTGATCCGCCGCTGCAGCGCTTGGTCACAAAAAATAATTCCGATGGGAAGTCAGTTGTCGCCTGGGAAGGAATAGCCTCCAATCATAANTGGTCGGGGCGCGGCATGGTGGCCACGCTAATATGGTCCACCGACGAATGCCCGGCCGAAGTATGGAGCGACGAAGATTATGGTGCTCGAGCACTNGGTACTCAGCCACCCCGTAATGGCTCACGCTTCACTATCAATGATTATCCTGCCCAGATGCCNGGTCGGATGCACCGCACAGATACTGTNGATATCATTGTTGTTATAGATGGAGAGATTGATATGGAATTGGATGATGGCGTCGAAACTCACCTAAACAAGGGCGATATAATGATTCAGCAAGGTACCAACCACGCTTGGTGGAACCGCAGCGAACGCAATTGTCGCCTAGCNATAATTCTTATCGACGCTAAAGAAGGTGAATTAGAGATTACNGCATAGTAAAAACCACAATCAATTCTTTGGCTCAGTCCTTCAGGCATCTATTGTTTATTTATAAGTTCAAGCTCGTTTCAAACATTCCCGTAAAATTATAGCTCTATTTCTTTTCGAATTGTTTATCTCCAAACATGATCGACCATGCCATTTCGTCATGAACCTTAGGACGCTGAGATTCAACATCTAACACCTTAACCGCTTTTTTTACTGCTGGTCTGTCGTCAATCGCATCGAACCAGCGCGAGATATTTGGAAATTCAGCATGATCAACACCGCGCCGCTCCGGTGTCCGACACCACGGCCAAACCGCCATATCCGCTATAGAATAATCTCCAGCAAGATACTCGAACTTGGAAAGTTGTCGGTCTAACACTCCATACAGGCGATGAGCTTCATTGGTATAGCGATCAATACCGTATTGCAATTCTGCTTTACTGGCTCGTTCTCGGGCATAATTCCGAAAGTGGCCTGCTTGTCCGAACATTGGCCCGACACCACCCATTTGGAACATAAGCCATTGTAAAACGTTATAATACCCAGCTGGGTTATCTATTCGTGATGGCATAAACTGATCGGTTTTATCAGCGAGGTAGATCAATATCGCACCTGACTCAAAAACAGAAATTTCATTTCCGCCAGCCCCATGACGATCAATCATCGCCGGAATACGGTTGTTGGGGCTATATTTTAGAAATTTTTTATTAAACTGATCTCCTACCCTAATATTAATTGGGTGGACGGTATATTCCAGTTCTGTTTCCTCTAACATGATATGAACTTTGTACCCATTAGGCGTCCCCCAACTATAGAGATCAATCATAGAGCCTCTCCTGATTAAATTTTCCGCTAAATGTAACTTAACTTCTAACGATGATGATCTTGTCGAATGCCGAATTCAATGGCTTCCAAAATAAATTTCTGACATTCATCGTTTAAAAAAGGTAAACTACAATTATCATGCCGATACTTCGTAATTTAATCTTTAGGGCGGCTCGCCGAATTGCAGCGGATGAGCGCATCCAAAAAAAGGCCGCTGAAACCTATCATGACGAGATTAAGCCGAGGGCTGAGGCTGCATGGCTAGCGACGAAACCCCGGATTGATAAAACCCGTGATGATATAAAAAAGATTGCACAGGAAACGAAACCAGCTGAAGAACCAGCTCAATTTGCCGGGCGCGCCGTGAGGAGGGTATTGGATGAGTTCACGAGTGAAAAATCTAAAAAATAATCGATACGTTATTCAGCAAGTTTTCTACGTAAAATTTCGTTAACCATCTGAGGGTTAGCCTGCCCCTTTGTCGCCTGCATAACCTGCCCTACAAACCAGCCAATTATCTTTTCATTACCAGATTTGAATTGTTCAAGCTGTGCGCGGCCATTGGAAATAACTTCATCTATCAACTCTTCAAGCTCACCAGTGTCTGAAACCTGTTTTAGGCCTTTTGCCTCTACGATCTCTGCGGGGTCTTTACCAGTCTCACACATTTCTGAGAACACATCTCGAGCAATGCGCCCGGAAATCGTTCCATTGGAAATCAACCCAACCAATGCGCCAAGTTGGTTGCCTGTAACCGGAGAGTCCGAAATTTCTAGGCCTTCTTTATTAAGGTAACCGAACAAATCGCTGGTAACCCAGTTTGCAACTATTTTAGCGTCTTGCCCTTTAGCCGCTTCTTCAAAATATTCAGCAATGGGCCGTTCTGCGACAAGTACATCCGCGTCGTAGGAGGACAGACCAAATTCGGAAATAAACCGCTGTTTCTTTTCGTCAGGTAACTCGGGCAACGTACTGCGTATTTCCTCAATGAATTCCT
>PBOV01000018.1 GCA_002724505.1 Rhodospirillaceae bacterium
GGACGTACCGCTTTAATTACAGGAGCCTCTCGGGGGATTGGAGCCGCTGTAGCGAAACAATACGCGGCCGAAGGAGCTCACGTAATTTTAACTGCGCGTACAATTGCTGGGCTGGAAGAAGTTGACGATACAATCCAAGCCGCCTCTAACGGCAGATCTAAGGCAACATTGGTTCCCCTAGATCTTAAGGATCGAGACGAAATCCAAAAATTAGCGCCAGCAATTTCTAAACGTTTCGGTAAGTTGGATATTCTGGTGGGTAATGCTGGAATTCTCGGCGAAATAACACCAGTACCTCAAATTGAGCCAGAGAATTGGCAAGAACTTATAGAAGTAAACCTTACGGCAAACTGGCAACTTATTCGATCACTTCAACCACTGTTACTTGTTTCAGGTTCCGGCCGCGCGATGTTCGTAACCTCTGGTGTGGCGGGTGGACGTGCCTACTGGGGTGGTTACGCAGTCACTAAGACCGCACTTGAAGCAATGATAAAAACATGGGCTGAAGAGATGGCTGGAACTTCTTTGAAAATTAATTTAATTAATCCAGGGGCCGTCAGAACCTCAATGCGAGCTTTGGCCTATCCTGGTGAAAACCCAATGTCTCTTCCCAAACCAGAGGACGTAACAGAGGTTTTTGTTAAATTGGGAGAGCAAAGCTGTTTGGTTCATTCCAAAACTGTAAACGCCGAAAATTATAATAACGTCTAACTTTCCTTTACATATGGATTTTTACCGCCACGTAAGTTCAGACGGATGGGCACACCATCAAGACCAAAAGTCTCTCGCAAGCTATTTATAAGATACCTACGGTAGGATTCGGGAAACTCAGAAGGTCGGCTTGCGAAAACCGCGAAGGTCGGCGGTCTCGCTTTTACCTGCGTAATATACCGAAGTCGTAACCTTCGTCCCTTCGACAAGGGTGGAGGATGTTGATCAATAATATCATGAAGCCATCGATTTAATGGGCCGGTCGGTAGTCTGATTGTCCATATTCCAAAAGCATTTTTAACCGCGAGCATTAAGCGATCGATGCCTCCTCCTGTAAGTGCCGACATAGTCACTATTGGCACCCTTCGAACTTGCGGGAGAGATCGCTCTAGCCTATCCGTAAGTTTGTTAAGTGCCATCACTCGGTCATTTACCAAATCCCATTTATTAACAGCAATAATAATCGCCCTACCTTCATCAACAATATGTTCAGCTATTGTAAGGTCTTGACGCTCTGCCATCACCGTTCCATCTAAGACAATTACAGCAACGTGGGCGAACTTAATGGCCCGAAAGGTATCTGCTCCCGACAGCTGTTCGATTTTTTCTTTAACGCGGGACCTCCGCCTTAAACCCGCCGTATCAAATAATTTTATACGCTCCCCCTGCCAATTCCAATCTACAGAAATTGCGTCG
Source organism: Rhodospirillaceae bacterium (assembly GCA_002724505.1). Classification (GTDB taxonomy): domain Bacteria; phylum Pseudomonadota; class Alphaproteobacteria; order MPNO01; family UBA2964; genus UBA2964. The sequence continues at coordinate 1,408 of PBOV01000018.1, forward strand.
CGTGTAACGCCTGGCTCGGGACCCGTTATCACTCTTTCTTCTTGTAAAAGTTTATTAAGCAGCGTCGACTTTCCTACATTCGGTCGTCCTACAATCGCCATTTGTAAGGGAGAATTATCTTCCTTATCAACGCAATCGTTTGGTTCTTCAGCAGTTTCCTTTTTAAGACTAATTAGGGGCTGAATAATTTTATATAGATCAGCGAGCCCTTCCCCGTGCTCAGCCGATATACCAATCGGTTCGCCAAAACCAAGTTCAAAACCTTCATAAAGACCCGCAATTCCGATTTTTCCTTCACACTTATTAGCAACCAAAAGGACAGGTATGGATACCTTTTGCAAAAGTTCAGCAAAGTGGTGATCTATGGGAGTAATCCCCGCGCGGGCGTCGACCACCAGTAGCACCGCATCTGCGTCAGAAATAGCCAAATGTGTCTGCTTTTGCATCGCACTTTCGGTTTTACCTTCGGGGGTTTTTTCAAAACCCGCGGTGTCAATAACTTCAAACCTCAAATCGCCTAAAGACGCGTTACCGAAACGGCGGTCTCTGGTCACACCAGGGGCCGAATCAACAATCGCTTCTCTACTACCACAAAGACGATTGAAAAGCGTTGATTTTCCGACATTTGGTCGCCCAAGAATTGCCAACCTAAATTTCATATCTTCAACGTAGCGCTAAAAGTCGCGCATTATCGGACAGTATGTAAATTGTATCATTTGCTACAATTGGTGGAATGAAAACAGGTCCGGACACCTTTATCCTTCCGAGTATAGACCCGTTATAAGGTGAAATGGACCAAACTTCTTTATGACTCCCACCAATGAGCAGACGATCTCCTGCAAGAACTGGGCCTGTCCAGTAGACTGGGCCTTCTTGGGTTTTTTCATCCTCATACCTTTGCAATTGACTAACCCAACGAACACCGCCGGTTCGCCTAGACAAACAAAGGAGTTCCCCGAGCCCAGACAGGACATAAATAAAATCTCCTGCGACCCATGGGCCATTAACAGAACCTACCGCTTTTTCCCAAATTCGCGCACCAGTCCGAAGATTAATTGAAATTGTTCTACCGCTATTGGCGGTGACTATAACGTGTCCATTGTCAATCAACGGTCGCCCACGAATATGTGCCAAAGCAGAAATTGGACTAGTCCGGCGAATCGCTGTCAATGAATCCGACCAAACTACTCGTCCATTTTCAATCCGTAACGCAAAAATTTCTCCGGAAGAGTAAGCACTTATAACTATAGAACCTTTCGCGGCCGGCGCCGCACCGCCAAGCAATCCTGTCATCTCAGCGATCCCAATATGGGTCCACAAAGTCTGACCATTCACTTCACTCAAAGCATGCAATTCGTTCGCAATAGTCAGAACAAATACACGCCCCTTAAAAATTGTTGGCGGAGCTCTTACCGGACCGTTAAGCGCACGAGTCCACATAATTTCACCATTCTTTAAATCAAGTGCTACAACATTGGCCAAACCAGTAGTAATAAATAATTTACCATTCGAAACTGCGAGCCCTCCGCCAAAATTTTTATTATCTTCGTCACTTTGGGAAATATTCACTCGCCATAACGTGCGGCCCGTTTCCGCTTCTAGAGCACGAACCGTTGCTTTAACATCCATTGTATAAATGCGCCCGTTATATATCACCGGTTCTGTAATTAGTTGCGTATTGCTGCTACTGCCAGCACCAATATCCGCTTCCCATAGCCGGTTAAGGTCACCGCCTGCAGAAAGGTGATGCATCGCGTGGCTCGGTCGTCCACCTGCCTGTGGCCAGTTTTGGTTCTTAAAAGGACCAGGTAAACGAACAACAACTTTTGCAAGTTTGGGATTAGGTTTCAGAGACTGCACTAGTGACATCACTGAGATACGTTTACCAGGAACAGGTTTAGCGAGCTGCTTGCCAAACCAACCGCCGCAGCCGCCAATCAATGAAGATGTAAGAATTATAAGCAAGACTCGAATCATAATGCGCAGCAGCTTCTTTATTTACTGGCCGATAACAGCAAGAATTTGAGACGCCCTCGTTCTCATATTATTTGACGCCTCAGGGTCGTCGGAAATTTTTGCAAAAAGCTCTCTGGCACCTAAAAGGTCGCCAGCCTGTAACGCAAGGAGACCACTCAATTCAAGGGCAGAGTGCCGCCAGGGGCCCTTCTCACTAATTAGGGGCTTTAACCTACTCCCAAGTTTAGCGCGATCTATTTCCCCAATATCAAGTTGTCGCGAAATACTAAATATCACAGCAGCGTCCCGCAAAGATTTATCGACGCCGTTATCCCTGGTAATTTGATCGTAAAGTTTTACGGCTCCAAGCAGATCACCAGCATCTGCTTTTATCGCGGCCTGCTGAAAGCGTGATAGAACGGCGTAACCACTACCCGCATCCTCGTTCAGATTACTAAACAAAGCCTCTGCTTCAGTACTTTTACCTTCTAATAAAAATTTTGAGGCAGAAGCATATTGAGCGCTGTGCGTCTCACGCTGTTTTAGCTGATAATGCTGGAAGGCCTTAAAACCCCCTACAGCAACTACAATAGCTACAGCCGTACCAATGATGACTTTACCATAACGCTGCCAAAGCCTCTCAAACCGCTCCTGGCGCAGTTCTTCATCGATTTCGCGAAAAATATCTCCCACATCAAACTCCTAGGAACTGGCACTTAAGTGTTCAAAAGCGGCGCTACAATAAACATGCTAGGACAGCAAGGCAAACACCCAAATCCAAAAATAATAGGAAGTTTAGGTAGCTAGACTGACATCAAATATCATGAATATAATCTATATGACATCANGGAAANTAATAAGAATGGGGTACTAGTTGGAATGACGCCAAAGGTGATCCTGCTGGATGAATTTAAGCGCAAGAACTCTTCAACCGTATATTTTACCAAGAACGAACTAAATCAGCTCTTATCGCAATATAGTAGACGGGTTATAAGTGGTGAGTGGAAAGATTATGCAATTGACCACGGGAAGGGAATGTCAGCCTTTTCGATTTACCGCGAAACAGGAACGCACCCTGTGTTTACAATCTCAAAATATGCCAAAGGCACCCATCGTAATGGAGACTATGTAGTGGGCGCAGCCGGCAAGATGCTAAAAAGAGGTAAAAACCTCTCTGAGGTTTTATCAATTTTTAAACGCCAACTAAAATTGGTGTCAGGTTAGGTATCCTGCAACTACTCGAATTACTCATTAATCATTTCATGAAATCGTCCGTTATGTTTAAAGTTTGTAATTGTGAGCCCCTTCTTTTGCTGAGTGCGCCTTAGCACTAGACCTTCGACAAGCTCTAATACCCGGGTTGTGATAAGCGGCAGCTCTAATTCTTTGGTTTCCGGCAGAGGAACATAAACCAAATTCAAGAGTTCACCATCACCACCAAGTTCACCTTTTACAAACCGATGATCAATCATAAAGAAGCGCGCATTAAAACGTATCGGTCGCCACGCCGGCGTCACAGCACGCGCGATGTAACTTAAATTCTCAAAACAGGGGGCGAAACCTTGATCAAAGAATTTTTGCCAATTCTTTGGAACAGGGCGAACCGGTTCTGCGTCCGGTTTTCCAATAATGAGGCCCGTTTCCTCAAAAGTTTCCCTAACCGCCGCTGCGGCAAGCGCGCGAGCGCGAGCGGGGGTGGCGCGTCTTGTGAGCAACTCTTCTACATGAGGTTTTAAAGTTGTCGCGCTTCTTACCCGGCTGTCTTGCGGATCCACACGCCCCCCCGGGAAGACATATCGTTGGGGGAGAAACTTATGTTTGTGATGCCGTTTCCCCATCAATACCTCGATTTTTTTCTCACACATTCGATAGATTATGAGGGTGGCGGCGTCTCTGGGACGAGGCGCTTTTGTACCGGGTTTACGAACCGGTTGGGCTGGGACAGTCATATATCTTCCTTATAAAAACGAGATAGAAATAAAAAATTTCAGCCTTCACCGACGATCAAAAATCAACTACCGACCAATCATTAACTCGCCGCATGGGAGCCTTTGATAAAGCTTTTATGGATCCAGACCCTGTACAAAAGGCTGCTATTCGTAGCTCTTCTATCAAGGATTTAAGGTGATTCATTGCTGTTTCAGTTTTATCGTCGGCTGGACCAAGAGCAGGGGCGGCCACGCCGCATAGAGACGCCCCAAGACGAATGGCTTTTGCTATGTCAATACCTGTTCTTAGCCCTCCACTTGCAAAAACTGGAATGTTACCTGCCTCGCGACGCGCCTCTATTAAAGAATACGCAGTGGGAATTCCCCAACCCGCGAAGCTATGCGCGACCTTTTTAATAAGGTTGTCGGTCTGCCGTTCTGCCTCCACTTCACTCCAACTTGTACCGCCGGCACCCGCAACATCAACGGCGGAGACGCCTATAGCAAGAAGATTTCTGACAAGATCTGCAGACAGGCCTCCTCCAATTTCTTTAACAACCACGGGAACATCAATTTGCGATATTAGGTTTTCTAATTTCTTAAGAATACCAGACCAATTTCTATCCCCCTCTGGTTGAACGGCTTCCTGTAGAGGATTGAGATGTATAAAAAGGGCATTTGCTTCAATCATATCAACCGCACGTCGCGCCTCATCTATTCCATAACCGTAATTCAGTTGTACCGCCCCTAAATTAGCAAATAAAAGAATGTCAGGTGCTACATCGCGGACTTTATAAGTTTTAGCCAATGAGCATTGCTCTATACCAGCACGTTGGGATCCTAGTCCCATTGCCAACCCGAGAGCTTGAGCGCATTCAGCCAAGCGACGGTTAATTATGCCGCCTTGGGAAACACCTCCGGTCATACTAGAAATCAAAATAGGTGCCTGTAATGTTTTACCAAACAAGGGAATAGATAAATCAACGCGGTCCAGGTCTAATTCAGGCATCCCACAATGTTCGAATGTGAATTGCTCAAAACCCGTCGTAACTCCTTTAGCGACTACGTCAGATTTCAAAATTGTTTCGATATGCTCGCGCTTACGTACCTCTGTGACACCATCACTTGATTTACTAATTTTATCCTTTCCTTGCGTCATTGAGCTCTAATCTAAACCTCTATTTAACGAAAAAATGACAAGAAATGTGCAGTTAGAAGAGAAGAATTTTATATTTTTTATAAGGGGTCCGTGCTAAGTTAACATCCTCATTCAACCTAATATTATCTACGAATTTCACCTTTGCGGACTAATTTAATTCAACATTCGCCTACTTTGAATAATCTTTGAAACTGACAAAACTAAGGTACTGATTTATATAGATTTTTAATTAATGTAATATATTATTTAATTATTATAATATTTTGTTTTTATTATATAACTTTACTCCCTCACTATTGTTAAATCTCTGTAACCCATTGATTTAATTAGATAAAAAAACTACTTGGAAACTACTTGGAAACAAAGCATAACGCTTTGTTTTAACTCCATTTTCAAACAAACTTTGCTCCCTTTTGTAGATTATGCTTTGCACATAGCAACTGAATATTTGAAGAAGTTTTAGAAGAACCTCCTTTTGAAAAAGGTAAAATATGATCAAAGTGAAGGTTTTCTTTTGAACCACATTTTACACATTTTCCTTTATCTCTATCATAAACCTCTCTTTGAATTTCCCAAGGAATAGTTCTGTTATGTAAAAGGTCTTCAAAATCTCTATCTTCGTGAACTTCCTCAAAAGTTGGTTCTAATAAAAACTTAAAAACCTCTCTCATACCATCGTGTCGTTTGTATGCATCGATTAGATTATCGAATCCCATATCCACCCACACACCAGGTCTAATCTTACGATAAACTTTAATCTTTGCTGGGTCTCTTTTGCCTTCTTTGTAATTTGTTGCTGCTGCCACGAATTTACCGTTTTCAGTATGTGTGCCAGATTCGTTAAACATGGATTGATCGACTGATTTTTTATCAGGGGTTATATTTTTGGGAACATCATGACCTTCATATTCAATTACTCCATCATCAAAAATCTCATCGTTGTAGGGTGCATTTTTTTCAGTGGACATGAGGACAACAGAGTGTGTCTTTTGGATCCCAAAATTCATTCCTTTTTGGATCATTTTTCCATCTTCGTTAGCTACTAACTCTGAATAGGATATAATTTTCATTCTTCTAAGTTATTGATAATAAACAGTAAAATAACCTATTCCCACTCAATAGTTCCGGGTGGCTTGGATGTAACATCATAGGTAACCCGATTAATTCCACGTACTTCATTTATAATTCGTGTCGCAACTCGAGAAAGGAAGGCATGTTCAAACGGGTATGAGTCAGCGGTCATACCATCGGTAGACGTAACAGCGCGCAAGGCACAAACATAGTCATATGAGCGAGCATCGCCCATCACGCCGACGGTCTTGACCGGCAGCAATACAGCAAAAGCTTGCCAGATTTGATCATACAACCCAGCTTGGCGAATTTCCTCTATGTAGATCGCATCGGCCCGACGTAAAATTTTAAGACGTTTTTCAGACACTTCACCTGGCATCCTAATTGCAAGACCCGGGCCTGGGAACGGGTGCCGCCCCACTAGCTCTTCAGGCAAACCTAGTTCGCGGCCTAAATCGCGAACCTCATCTTTAAACAACTCTTTTAATGGCTCGACTAAAAACATTTTCATACGCTCGGGCAAACCGCCTACATTATGATGTGATTTGATTGTCACGCTGGGCCCACCCGTAAAAGAAACGGATTCAATAACATCAGGATAAAGAGTTCCCTGTGCTAGAAAATCAGCTCCGCCGATTTTTTCAGCCTCTTCTTCAAACACATCGATAAAAGTCGTACCAATGATCTTTCTTTTTTGTTCTGGATCGGTGACACACATCAATTTTTGAATAAACAAATTTGCGGCATTTCTACTTATGAGCGGGATTTTATAATGCTCACGAAAAACCTTAACAACTTCCTCAGCCTCTCCTTCCCTTAACAATCCAGTATCAACAAAGACGCAATGCAGTTGAGCCCCTATTGCTTCATGGATCAGGACCGCTGCAACAGATGAGTCGACCCCACCGGACAAACCACAAATTACGTGCGCCTTCCCGACCTGTTTACGAATTTGATCAATTTGCCGCTCACGAAAAGCGGCCATTGTCCATTTTCCTGAGCACCCCGCAATTTTGCAAACAAAGTTCTTTAAAAGAGCTGTTCCATTTGGAGTATGCACAACCTCAGGATGGAACTGAACACCATAAAATTTACGGTCGTCGTCTGCTATCGCCGCGTAGGACGCATTGTCGCTTACAGCCACTGTTCTAAATCCATTCGGTAAGGAGACAACAGCGTCTCCGTGGCTCATCCAAACCTGATGTCTTTCGCCTATCGCCCACAACCCATCGAACAGAATACAATCGCTGACAATTTCTAATTCAGCACGACCAAATTCTTTTTCCTCAGATGACTCGACCTTCCCGCCTAGTTCGGAACAAATTATTTGTTGTCCATAACAGATACCTAAGACAGGTATCCCTAAATGAAAAATACTCTTTGGGGCTTTTGGACCACAAGACTCCGTAACAGAAGCGGGCCCACCCGACAGAATAATTCCTTTGGGATTTAGGTCCGCTAAGGCTTTTTCGGCTTTATTAAATGGATGGATTTCACAATAAACGCCATTCTCTCGAACTCGGCGTGCAATCAACTGCGTTACCTGTGATCCAAAATCAAGAATAAGTATCGTTTCAGCCATTCACACTACCTAATGGAAATTTTTCCCGCAGTTCAATTTTCTTTTCGGTAATTTGGGGCTTCGCGGGTTATCGTAACGTCATGGACATGGCTTTCACGGCGGCCTGCCTCGGTTGATCGGCGGAATTTACAGTTTGTTTGCATAGCTTCAATTGATGAATTTCCGGTATATCCCATCGCCGCCCGCAGTCCACCAACCAATTGATGGACAATATTACCAACCGGCCCCTTATAGGGCACCTGTCCTTCGATACCTTCCGGTACCAACTTAAGTGTATCGGAAACCTCTTGTTGAAAATACCGATCCGCCGACCCACGAGCCATCGCACCCAAAGAGCCCATACCTCGGTAAGATTTGTAGGAACGCCCCTGATACAAAAATACTTCCCCCGGAGCTTCATCCGTTCCAGCAAATAACGATCCAATCATTACACAATCAGCGCCAGCAGCAATCGCCTTGGCGATATCCCCTGGATATTTTATTCCTCCGTCCGCGATAGCGGGGACACCATTTTTATGGCATTCCTCGGCCGCTTCCATAATCGCCGAAAATTGCGGGACCCCAACACCTGCAACAATACGGGTTGTACAAATAGATCCCGGGCCGATCCCGATCTTAACCGCATCAGCACCCGCATCAATTAACGCTCGAGCCCCTTCTGCTGTCGCTACATTCCCAGCAATTAACTGAGTCCTGTTTGAGATCCCTTTTATGTGACCAACAACTTCTTGCACACCAACTGAATGACCGTGGGCAGTATCAACGACAATTACATCAGTGTCCGCATCTATTAGAGCTTCCGCCCGCTCAATTCCGCTAGGACCAACGCCCGTAGCGGCCGCAACCCTCAAACGCCCTTTTTGGTCTTTATTCGCATCAGGGTGACGTTGCGCTTTTTCAATGTCCTTGACAGTTACCAGACCGATACAACGGTAGCTATCATCAACTACTAGGAGTTTTTCAATCCTGTACTGATGAAGAAGCCGTTTGGCCTCCTCCATATCAATCTCGTCCTTCACAGTAATCAGATTCTCTTGGGTCATAAGGACTGAGACCCGTTCTGACAAATTTGTCGCGAACCGAACATCACGATTCGTGAGAATTCCCGCAAGCTTTTTACTACCATCCTCAACAACAGGAATTCCGGAGATTTTGTGATCGTCCATAAGCTCAAGAGCTTCAGATAGCGTTTGGTCTGGCCGAATGGTGACCGGATTAATCACCATACCAGATTCAAATTTTTTAACTTTTCGAACCTCATCCGCCTGTTCATCAGGCTCTAAATTCTTGTGTACAACCCCTATACCGCCGGCCTGCGCCATAGCTATAGCCAGCGCGCTCTCAGTAACTGTATCCATCGCTGCAGACACAATTGGAATTTTTAAAGGCAGTTCACGGGTCAGTTTAGTTTCTAGAGATGCCTGGGAAGGCAAAACATTGGATTCAGAAGGTATAAGAAGAACGTCATCAAACGTTAAGGCTTCGACGATGTGCATGGTGATCTCTTAACTACAGTGGGGCGAGATCATACACAAAGGAGCAGAGAATCCCAAGGTTAGGCAAATTATTTTAATAAAGAAATTCTCTGTTCTCGAAAACCTTCTGCGACAAGATAAGTCTCTGGTGATTCTTTCCGGCTAGCCGCGGGCTTTACGTGCCGTACTTTTTCAAAAGACCTTTTCAAATTAGATAAAATAGATTTTTCAGTCCCGCCCTGGAATACTTTTACTACCAAAACCCCTCCGTCAATGAGTAAAATATTCGCTATATCTACTGCTGTTTCACATAAAGCCATGGTTCTAACATGATCTGTTTGACGATGACCTGTTGTCGGCGCGGCCATATCACTGAGGATAACGTCAATTTTTCCACCGGAGATCTGAAGAATTGCCTCGATAGTCTCCGGTTCTGTAACGTCCATTTGTAAAACCCTTACTCCTGGGATCGGTTCCATAGGAAGCAAATCTACTGCAATCAACCCATCCTTCTTAGCGCCACGCTCAACAGCAACTTGTGCCCATCCGCCGGGCGCAGCACCTAAATCGAGAATACGGGAATTGGGTTTTAGAAATTTAAGCCGATCATCCAGCTGTCGTAATTTCCAAGCGGATCGAGATCTGTAACCGGCACGCCTCGCATCTGCAACATAAGGGTCATTCAGCTGTCGTTTTAACCATCGCGTTGAAGACGCCTTACGTCCGCGCGCAGTTTTTACCCGCACAGACAAGTCTCTAGAGCCTTTTCGATTACCTCCGTGAGGTCGTCGCATTGTCTTGAAACACCTTTGGGGATTTAAAAAGTTTTGGGCGGATCTCTGTATGCCGACCCGTGGCATTTTTAACAGCATTCGGATGGCCTACAACAAGACGAGAGAGACCTAATAAAATGCCCTCTCGAACACCACGATCTGCGACCATTAGGCGACCAGCCGGCCAAATCTTGCAAATAGCCTCAAGGACACCGCATCCCGCTACAATTAACTCTGCTCTATTTTTTCCAATACAGGCGTATGCGGCACGCTCTTCAAAAGAGGATTTCGCAAGCTTCGCACATAATGAAAAGACAGTATCAAAACTCAACCAGGAACCATCTACAAGAGACCGATTATATCGTTTTAATCCCATTTTAACACCAGCAATGGTCGTAACCGTACCCGCTGTTCCAAGCATTTGAACCTGATTATTCGCCATCGCACTACTAATGTCATGCTTCTCTTCGAAGGGTTTAAGCAAAGCGCTTATATCATTAACCATCTTTATATAATTTTCTGACGAGATATCGGGATTACCATATTGCTCCGTCATTGTTACCACGCCGCAGGGCAGCGATATCAAATCCAAAATCTTGGGATTTTTCCCCTCCCTAAGTTTCACCCATAAAATTTCTATACTACCCCCACCTACATCAAAAGTTAGGGCATAAGGCTTACTTAGATCAAACAAGGGACGGCAACCAGTTAATGTTAGCTCCGCCTCTTCGTGGGATGTAATTATTTCTAAACGAAGACCCACCTCTTTTTCGATATACGCAAGAAATTCTTCGCCGTTTTCTGCTCTACGACAGGCCTCGGTAGCAACATATCGACCATGTCTAACACCACGATTTAAAATGCGCTCCGCGCACATTTTGAGTGCCAAGGTTGTGCGATCCATTGCTACTTCTGACAACCGTCCAGATAGAGAAACCCCTTCGCCTAATCGAACAATTTGAGAAAACCCGTCAACAACCTTAAATCCATTTGGCTCCGGGCAAGCAATTAAAAGTCTGCAATTATTGCTCCCTAAATCAAGAGCGGCGATGATGTTCGATTGGCTGACTTGTGATTGGCGACGGCGATTAATCGCGCTACGCCTTCTCCTGGCCTTTTTGCCAGATGATTGACCCTTTCCACCCACGTTCATTCCTTATTCTTGCCGCAACGCTCTAGCGGAGCGGTTCATTTATTAAGAACTTGATTGGATGGTATCTTGATCCACCCAGGTGGCAAAGCGAAAACCGGTGGATTTCTTTTTTTAATGATTACAAAATTTTAACTGCCACCTCAAATTTTAATACATATAAAGATCTAAAACAGGGGGTACCTTAGCGACAGAACTCGAGGGTCTTAAGCGGGCGGCTCTATTTCAGATTCAAGGTCTCCAGCCATTGACTTTGTGTATAAGACAAAAGACAAAAGTCACACCCCAGAATTCTTAGATAATTTTGTTAGAACATTTTTATTCCCTTATCCAAGATGGGCCCAAGAAATACAGTAGACATAATATATTGAGCATCAAGTAACCAATTAAAAGATACCCTTGACGGGCTCTGTTCTGCTAAAAAGAATATGTCGTCGTAACTATACTTTCCAAGGATCAAGTGGTGCACCAATTTACCCAACCCAAGCTGGATATTCCTTTTCAATCTATCCGTAACGTGCTTGATAAATATCGCCAAGATCACCCCGACAAAATTGCCTTGTATGATCTCGAACAAAATCGTTCTATTACATGGGGAGCTTTGGCAGACACTGCGGAGCAAATTGCTCGCTATCTTCTATCAATCGGAATAAAAAAGGGTGACCGTATCGGACTTCTTTCTGATGAAAGTCTCGATAAAATGTTAATTTGGATGGGGATTTGGCGTTTAGGTGCTGTAGTCTGTCCCCTAAATGTTGAAATTAATTCCGCACATATCAAAGAACTGCTGCAATCTATCGGTCCCAAGCTAACTCTATGGCATGAAGACTTAGACGATTCAGCAATGACGGATGGGATCAGTGACAAGACTATGCGGTTCGACAAATGGAACGGGGGCAGTTCATTGAATAACGACCCCTTAGAATTTTTTAATGCAGTTGCAGCTGCTGATTCCGAGTGCACAGTGGAGAGTGAGAATGGACCGGATGACCTGTCCTGCATTTTCTGTACGTCTGGAACAACATCACGACCTAAGTGCGTCGTCTACAATCACATGGCGTATTGGCTGAACGGGTTAAATACTATCGATTTTCTTGGACTAACCGCCGATGACAAGACCCTAGAATATCGTTCATTCGGATGGAACTCAGCTCAAGTACTCAGCTTAATGCCTTGGATTGAGACGGGGCTTTCGATGTATATGGCACCTCGTTTTTCGCGGAGCCGTTTTTTTGAGTGGATCAAAGAACATGAGCTAACATTTGCCGCGGGCGTTCCCACTGTCGTAAACATGTTATTAAACGAACCAACCGGGGTAACAGGGGATGATATTCCTAGCTTAAGACTAATGACCTGCTCAACGGCCCCTTTGTCGCCAGAACAATGGAAACAGTTTGAGAAAATGTACGGAGTTACCTTACTACAACTCTACGGGATGTCCGAAGCTGGCTGGATTTGTGGAAATCGACACTACAAGCGTCAAATGGGAACCGTTGGACCCCCCGCAAAACATCAGGAGTTTTTAATCTTAGGGTCAAACGAGGAAGCTTGCCCCCCCGGGATAGAAGGCGAAGTAACGATAGGCGGGCCGCAAACTTGCGTCGCAACCATTACTCCAGAAGGCAAGTGGGAAGATGAACGTAAGAACCGAATTCGCACCGGCGATTTAGCTGTTATAGATGAAGAAGGCTTTGTAACTGTAACTGGCCGAACAAAAGATTTAATCATTCGTGGTGGTGTCAATATCGCCCCATTAGAGATAGACAATGTTCTCATGCGGCATCCACAAATTCGTGAAGCGGCAGCGATTGGTATCCCAGATAAGATTTATGGAGAAGAAGTTGCCTGCTATGTCGTCCCAAAGTCCGACAAAAGCATCACAATTGAAGACATTTTGGCCCATTGCAATGCAGCGTTGCCTGAATTCAAGGCACCAAAAAGCATATATTTAATTGATAGCTTGCCCAAATCCGACCGTGGCAAAGTACTACGCGACGACCTCAAAATGCTTTGGGAAAAATCAAGTTAAGGCAATTAAAGTATAGTTCAAGTATACCTAAAAAATTTAACAGTTAATTCAATTTTGGAATAAAGAAAATCTGTCCTGGATAAATCAAGTCCGGATCTCGTATTTGATCCCGATTTGCTTTATAAATTATAGTATAACGCATCCCCTGACCATAGGCT
>PBOV01000019.1 GCA_002724505.1 Rhodospirillaceae bacterium
CGGAGAATTTGGCAACACCGTTTCGACGAGCCACCGGTTATAGGCCTTAGCCAGACGGTATTCGATCTCCGCTTCAGGGTGCAGCCCAAGCCCCAACATGGGACCTGGAAACAAGCAGGTATAATCAACACCCATGGCGTCCATCCAACGATGTGTAATATGAGCGTTGCGATGTTGGCCATCACCGGGGGTCTGTTCCGTGCGACGCAACGGATAGCGCGTAATACGCCCACCGCGATCCTGGTACCCAATTCGGCCACCTCCGAAAATCCCAGCTGGCTTACCCCGTGACTTTTCACTTTCAGCGAGTTGCTTGATCACTGGATCGTCAAGGGATTCAATGATTTCTGCTGCAGACTCACTTTCATAATGATGCGAGTCACAATCGATAATTGGAAACGTGTTAAACTTTCTGGCATCACGCTGGCGCGCTGCATTTTTAAGCAGCTTGCTGGTATCCATAGATTCGACGCTCATTGAATAGAACTTGTCGCTACTCGGTAGTTCCATCTCTTGCTCCCTCAGCTTGGAATATTTTAATGATATTACGTTAATCTAGAGAATTCTGCCATCAGGAAGATGCGGAAATGCACTGTGCTCGTGTGGCAACCGCACAGGCATCGCCGCTCCAATGTACGAAGAGTCCAGCTGGTCCAAGCTCGTCACCCCGAGAAGGCCCATAGTCCGTTCTATTTCAATCTCCAGCAACTCCAGACATTTTACTAAGCCAGGAGCATTATCCGCACCCAGAGCCCATGCCTGAAGTCGACCAATTGCCACCGCATCAGCCCCTAGCGCGATAGCCTTTAGCATGTCACCTGCTCGCGTAAACCCGCCGTCGATAATTACTTGGGTCTTGCCATCAGCCGCTTTTACGATTTCCGGCAACGTATCAATATTCCCATAAACCTGATCGAGTTGGCGTCCACCATGGTTCGAAATGNAGATACAGTCGACCTCATTTTCGACNGCAACTGCGGCGTCTTCAGCTGTCATAATACCTTTNACAATNAAGGGAATATCNCCAATNGTATCTTGGACCATNTTNACAGTGTCCCANGTGATACCTTTCTGGAANTCCCGCTCCGGCACGTTGCGCAACGCCAGCTGNGTCGGGCTCAGACGCTCGCGATTACCGTAGAATGANGAATCCACCGTAAGNGTGATCGATTTGTAGCCGGCNTCGACGGCGCGCCTCGCNAGGGNCTTNATCCAATCGTCATCNCCTCGAACATAGATTTGAAANGACTTGGGNTGAGGNCTNTTNGCGGCTATTTCTTCGAGNCTTGGTTCNGTAACNGTNCTNATAAAATTAATNGTNCCAAACTCCTCCGCCGCCGTATCGACGTCACATGCNCCATTAGGTGTCCACCGGTGGATACTGCCCATCGGGGCTAGTAAAACGGGGATACGTATCTTTTCACCAAGNAATGTCGTGCTGGTATNAATCTTGCGAACATCGCGGCAAACTCGTGGCCGGAAAGCGAGACTATCAATTGCCATCCGATTTCGACGCAAACTGGTTTCAGTTTCGGCGGCACCATTTATATAGTCCCAGTTGTCTTGACTAAGATTGCGCCGGGCCATTANNAACATTTCATGTACATTATTAAAATTAACAGTCACGCCGGAGGTCTCCAAAGGTTGTTGTAATTTTTATATTGAAAAGATTTTAGTCATTTTTTTTTTATGGTCTACCACACACGATAACTTTCATCGNTAGGGAACCTCGCCTGCTATTGATGTTCGATGCAACCTGCGGACACCTGGTGNCTTTATTCCACCCACAGCAAGATGAATGGTTGCACTGTTATCCCAGAATACTAAGTCGCCGCGTCGCCACTTATGCTGAAATATAAATTCNGGCTTTTTTTGATGCTCAAACAACTNATCCANCAGAGGTTGCGCCTCCNCATCGTCAACACCCTCAATAGCAACAGTGAACCGCGGTGATACATAAAGAGCTTTGAGCCCGGTAACTGGATGTGTTCTAACCATCGGGTGAACTGAATCGGGCACTTTAATATCATAATATTCATTCACGTCACGGTCGAATTTTTNTGNGATTCCNGCGCGTGGGTTGCGGCGNCGNTCCCGTANATGGATTGCATTAAGACCATCAATGCGATTTTTNATATCGNCCGGTAATGCATCGTAAGCNGCATACATNTTTGCCCAAGCAGTATCGCCACCCTCCTCTGCAACCTCAATCGCATGAAGCATCGACCCAAAGCTTGGTTTTTCTGCNTAAGTTAAATCGGAGTGCCAGTGAGATCCGGCATAGGCGTCGGTCGCCCCCTCCGCTNTACCATCAACTATACGGTTGGAGAGTATGAGAACCGGCGGGTAGTCAGGATGCAAAAACTCACCAGATACGCGTACAACCAATTTGCCAAAACGTTCACTAAACGCGACCTGCTCACCCGGTTNCAAACTTTGNTCNCGAATTACNAGTACTAAATGTTCATGCAGGGCCGACTTAATCGCGGCGATAATGTCCTCATCACAGGATGAGGAGAGCCTGACGCCAGTTATCTCCGCCCCAAGGGCATTTGGATAGGGGGATATAGTCATCGACATTATTTTCTCCATCAGGACACCGCAAAGCCATCAGCTAGAAACCAAAAACACCGAGCAACAAATTGAGACCATTACAATAATGGTAATTTATTTAAGACAACATAAAGCAAATTTAATTACTACGGAAAAATATTGAAAAAATTCATTTTTAATTTTCCTGTTTTTATAAATAACGTTTTATGGTTTCAAAACAGAAAAAGTCTGAAGTAAAAAAGCTTTAAAAGATTTTGCAGTGACTAACTTTCCTTTTCAGATTGCTCTAACCAGGGTCCGTCAACGGTCACCCGATGCATTAGCCGGCGGTGGCCTCCGTAGTCATCGAGTGCGTAATGCACCACCGCGCGGTTATCCCACATCGCCATTGAGCCCTGCTCCCAGCGAAACCGGCAGGTATGTTCTGGCTTACCCAGAACACCCGTCAGATACTTCATCAATGGCAAGCTCTCATCTCGGGTCCAGCCCTCAAAGCGGTCAGTATAGACAGGGCTAAAATATAGGACCTTGCGGCCAGTTTCCGGATGGCGAGCAATAATTGGGTGAGTGGCCTCAATGCCGGCAAACCTTTTGCAGCTTTCGACATAATAATCAAAACTCAAGCCGGAGGCCGCTGAGTTTATTTCACTGCTATCGGCGTGGGCTCGGACGTGCACGCCTGAGAGCCTTTCAAGTGTTCGCTGTAGGCCCGGCGACAGGGAATCGTGCGCTGCGCTTAGATGTGAGAACATCGTATCCCCGCCAATGGGAGGTAACTCGCGGCCATAAAGTACCGAGAAACAGCTAGGCAAATCATAGAATGACTGATCCATATGCCAGAACCCGCCAATATTGCGGGCGTCCCCTGCCTCTCTAAGAACTTCTTTGACTTCAGGCAGACCGTCAACACCGGTCATATTGGAAACATGAGTATCCTCTTCAGACTTACCAAACTTGCGTGCAAAAGCTAATTGTTGCGCTGGCGTCAAAACTTGATCCCGGAAGAAGACTGCGCCCCAGTCATTTATTGCTTGTCGAATTTCGAGATAGGCCTCTTCTTCAAGTGGCTCCCTCAGGTCAATGCCTGAAATTTCTGCCCCTGTATAGGCTGACAGAGGGCACACGGTTATCCCCGTATTTTTCATTTCTAATTACCCCCTAGCCATTACCGGAAGTTTAGTCTGACTCCCCTCCTTTATAGAAGAGTTGGATCCGATGCTAGTCCACACCTTTACATACCGAAGACATAGCCGCATCCTATGCATGCAAAATTAGGGAGAGCATGTTGGAACTATCGATCGCATTAGAACTATATGAAAGACACATGCCTTTTTTTACCGGCCAAATAAAGGCACCCGACGGTATAACCTTGAATGTTCTGGAGATTGGGGAAACCCTGGAAAGGCGGCAAGGGTTAGATCGGCATCATAGAATGTTACGTGACTTAGAATTCGACATTTGTGAAATGTCTCTAGGCTCATACATCTTGGGGCTTTCGCGCGATCCAGACTTTCCAATAGTTGGCATACCGGTATTTCCACGTCGCTATTTCTCAGCAAGCCAAATTTACATTAACGCGAATTCTGGTATCAAAGCTCCGAAAGATCTGATTGGCCGTAACGTCGGCATCACTGCCTTTCAGGTAACGCTATCAGTTCTGGCGAAAGGCGATCTCAAACGAGATCACGGTGTGGATTGGCGAGATATTAATTGGCACTGTATGCGTCCCGAGCAATTGCCCGTCGAGTTTCCGGACGGCGTATCCGTGAAGCGTATACCAGAAGGCGCCGATATTGGCGAGATGCTTGCTAATGGCCAGATTGAAGCGCTGATTTGTCCGCAGCCACCAGCGAAGTCGCTAAGGTCATTGGCGGCAGCTGGAGATAAGGTAAGACGCCTTTTCAAGGATCCTGAAGCCGAAGATGAGCGCTATTTTAAAAAATATGGTTATTTCCCTGTGATGCACCTGCTTGCAATGCGGCGCGATACGTTCGAAAAAGCACCGGAGCTACCGACCGCCATTATTGAGATGTGGAACCGGTCGAAGGATATTGCCTATCAATATTATGAAGACCCAGCCTATGCACTTCTCGCTTGGACATCCAATATTTACAAGGCACAACGTGAGCGCATGGCACCCGATTTGTGGCCCTCAGGCATAGCGGCAAACCGCGCAAATCTGCAAACGTTCTTGAATTATTGCGACGATCAGGGGCTTATGGATCGCCCGCTCAGTGTCGAAGATCTTTTCGTGGAGTCTGTTGGAAATAGTTAGTAAATTTCTAGGTCGTACCGCATGAATGGTGAAAAAGTTAGCAAAATTGTCGAAACTGACGTCCTTGTAATCGGTGGGGGTGGAGGCGGGTTGAGGGCGGCTGTTGCAGCACATACCGCCGGTGCTCGGGTTTTAGTNNTATCAAAAGGTATTGTNGGCAAAAGTGGTCTAACCCAAACAGCAGTGACCGGNTTCCAAGTCGCCTTTGGCTATGCCGACCCCCGCGATAATCCAGAAGTCCATTATGGTGATAGTATTCGGGGTGGTTACGGTCTCGCCGATCCTGATCTTGCCCGTATTTTNTGTGATGAAGCAATCGCCGCNGTAGAGGATATTGAAGCTTTTGGAGCTCGTTTTGANCGCGANGAAAATGGTAATTTGATCCANCGNAAGCTNGANTCATCGCAAACCTATCCNCGNTCAATCAAAAAAGGAGANTCTNTNGGNACCCCCATTATGCAGGCNCTTCGCCGNGAAATGAATAAACGCGAGATCCCACGCATGCACGAAATACTGGTGACNAAGCTNCTCAAGGACGGGGATAAGGTCTGNGGTGCGGTCGCGCTTGATTTCCAAAAGGGNGAAATCATTGAATTTCGCGCNGGNNCAATCGTCATGGCNACNGGGGGGGCNGGGGAGTTATTNCCCGTTCACAGNAATACNCCAGATTCAACCGGTGATGGCTATGCCCTNGCCCTNNATGCNGGCGCTGACNTGGTNGATATCGAATTTTTGCTAATGCTCGGCCACGCGGTTCTNCACCCGGCTACAGTGCGTGGCGTTTTGTTTACTTTNCAATANCTACTNACTAAGGGNGCCAANCCACTATTTAATTCAGAGGGAGANTCATTCCTCTCCAACTACGACCCNGAAGGTAGCGATAACCCAGCCAGGCATATCTATGCCCGGGCTATCTATGGCGAGGTNCGGGCGGGACGCGGGAGCCCGCATGGTGGAGCTTTCTTTGACCCCGGTTCGGTATCAAGAGAAACACTGATGGCCTCTCTTCCATCGCAAACCAAATATCTGGAATCGTTTGGCGTTGATATCACAAAACCCATAGAGGTGGGTGCGGCGGCGCACTATGTCTGTGGTGGCATAAAAATTAACACTCAATCACAATCAACTGTGCCCGGCCTATTTGCNGTCGGGGAGTGCTCCGGGGGACCCCACGGCGCTGGGCGCATCGGCGGCAATTCTCTAACCGAAATATTAGTTTTTGGAAAACGCGCTGGGTCGGAGGCTGCAGCATTTGCCAATGTTAAAAATCCTGGCATACCCGACAGTGATGAAGTTTTNTCAGAGGCNAATAGGGNGATCTCCTATCTCAGCCGNGGGCGCACCGGANNGCGCCCAAACGTAATCAAGGCGCACCTACAAAAGCTAATGAACGATTATGTTGGCGTCGTCCGCAATGAAGAAGGGCTGCTTAATACTATCGCTGAATTCGANCGAATGGAGCGAGAAGATTTACCCGCAATGTCAATTGCGGAAGATAACCGAATAGGAAACTATGATTGGATTGAGGCACTAGAAGTCACTGCGATGACCGGGTTCGCACGCGCTATGGCGGGAGCTGCTCTTTTACGGANAGAAAGCCGCGGCGCGCATTACCGCGAAGATTATCCTGATCTTGATGATAAAAACTGGTTACAGAATATTCTAATTCGCCGCACCGGGAACAGCGGGGCGTTGGATTTTGAGACTAAAGAATGCAAACCAGGGCCCGAATACACAATTGCCCTTGTAAAGGCCAAGTGAATGGAAAAACTCAACATTACGCTTTACCGTTTTGATCCAAGCTGCGACAGCGAACCGCGGCTGCAGAGTTACGACATCAAACCGGATGGTCCATTGTCCGTGCTACAGGCAATACGTCATGTCTATCACCAAGTCGATGGGTCGCTATCTTTTCGCAATTCAGATTGCCGACGCGGCGTCTGCGGAATTTGNTCTATGATGATCAATGGTCGACGCCAACTTACCTGCATGTGCCTTGCTACTGANGGTATGACGGTGGAACCACCCCCTAATCGGACAGTNGTNAAAGACCTCGTATTTGAGANCNATTAGCCCCCGCGNAATTTTAATATCCAGGAAAAATTATCTTATTTNTGGAAATCTAGGGCAGTNGNGCTGGCGGCAAAGGCGCCTTCCCTCGNATCATATCCGATGCCTTCTCCGCCATCATGATAATAGGGGCATTGGTTGCGCCGCCTATTAAATCCGGCATGACTGAGGTGTCNATAACCCTTAGATTTTCGANGCCTCGCACCCGCATNTCGTGATCGACAACCGCTTTTTGATCGTTATCTCCACCCATCTTGCAGGTACCAACCGGATGATGAACTGTGATCATTGTCTTACGAACATGTTCATCAATCGCTTCATCAGACTGATGATCAGAGCCNGGAACCAATTCGTCACCTGCAAAGGNGGATAACGNCTCCTGACTAACCAGGTCGCGCACCATCCTGAGACCATCTCGCATCACNCTCCATTCCTCCTCNGTTTCCAAAAAACGTTGNTGGATTTCCGGAGCCACATTTGGATTGGAAGAGGATAACGATATATATCCGCGGCTTTCCGGCCGCATTGGCATGACACGNACTGAGAAAGAGTCGGCAAATGCCTTTTTAAAGGGTGGCAACCAGGGAGCGGCCGTAGTTGTTGCCCCCATCCAAAATAAAAGTTGTAAATCTGGAATAGTCTCCGCCTCACGAGACTTTACGAATGCTGTAATTCCAAACGGCAGATCAGCAGCAAAGCCTCCCAACCCCATATATGCGCGGACCAGAGAAACCCCTATCCGATCCAGGCGCATATTGCGTTGAAAAGCCCCCCCATTCTGCCGGCGGAAAACAAAAGCCGATGACGTGTGATCACATAAATTCTGGCCGACGCCCTCCAGTGCAACGGTTACATTAATACCTTTTTCCTTCAAATCAGCGGGGTTTCCGATACCAGACAGCATTAAGAGTTGGGGTGAATTTATCGAGCCCCCCGACAATAGCACCTCTTTATTTGCGTTTACCGTGACCGTCTTTGTGCCTTTTTTATAGGTGACTCCAGTCGAGCGCTTACCATCGAAATTGACTTTCTCGACAAGGGCGCCCGTTTCAATTCGCAGATTATGGCGGTTCTTGGCAGGGTGTAGATAGGCATCAGCGGCGCTCCAACGCCTTCCCTTGCGAAGGGTCGTCTGGATGCGAGCAAACCCATCGGGGTCAGCTCCATTATAATCTTCGGTATAGGAAAAACCCATCTGTTTGCCTGCTTCAAGAAACGCCTCGCAGATTGGGTCCTCAAATGTCGTGTAACGGGATGTCAGCGGCCCCCCCTCGCCACGATAGGGGTTGGCGCCGCCCTCCCAATCTTCCGAGCGACGAAAATAGGGCAAAACTTCAGCGTAAGACCATCCTGGTAATCCGTTGGATTTCCAGCGGTCATAGTCACTCGGATGCCCGTGGTAATAGGCCATCGCATTGATCGCACTTGAGCCCCCTATAACTTTGCCGCGGGCGCATTCAATTGAACGGCCATTCATATTCTCACAGGGTTCCGCAAAATACATCCAGTCATGCTGGCGTTTTTGCAAAATACGGCCCCACCCGAGAGGGATATGGATCCAAGGGTCCCGATCCCAGCCACCAGCCTCAAGTAACAGTATTTTTGTGCTTGGATCCTCGCTCAATCGGCCAGCCAGCGTACAACCCGCCGAACCAGCGCCTACGATAATGTAATCAAACCCATCCAAGACTGTCATAACTGCCGAACCCTTACTCCAAATTGAGGCCAACATATTGATGTTAAACACATTTGAAAAGATGGAGCTGTTATATCGACACCGTCCACATATTGTTTTTTTTCACTGCCGTGCTAATCTTTTTTCATAATTGAAATTTAAAGGAATCCCTCTCAATGAAAGGACCATTTCGTGCCGATCATGTTGGTAGTTTGTTACGACCCACATCGCTCCTAGAAAAAAGGGAAGAATGGAAAGCAGGAAAAGTGTCTGAGGCCATTCTAAGGGATTACGAAAATGAATGTATTGCCGACATTGTAAAGCGCGAACAAGAGGTTGGTATAGTAGCGATTACCGATGGCGAGTTCCGGCGCGAAAGCTTTCATTTTGATTTTATTAATAAGATCCGTGGGATTGAGACTAATTTCACTCTTAAAGGGGCGTTTGAACAGGGTGAAAAAACTAAGGCCGGCGGCGAAAAAATGGTGCCCTTAACGGTTAAGATTAAAGACCGGATGTCGCTCCCTTCAGAGGGAATAGGCGTCGAAAATTTTAAATATCTTGCTAGTGTCGCGGAAGAAAGCGCCACCCCTAAAGTGACAATGCCATCTCCTACTATGACCCATTTTCGTGGTGGGCGCGAAGCGATTAGCAGGGATGCATACCCTGAAATGGGCCTATTTTTCGCCGATTTATCCGCACTTTACAGGCAGGAAATCAACTTGCTGGCTTCGGCGGGGTGCAAATATATACAGTTTGATGATACAAATCTTGCCTATCTCTGCGATACGAAAATGCGTCAAGACGCACGGGATCGTGGGGAGGACCCAGACGAACTACCTCGTACATATGCTAATCTGATCAATGAGTGTATCGGCCAAAGACCCGACGACATGGCTGCTTGTATTCATCTCTGCCGTGGTAACGCGCGAAGTTTGTGGTTTGCAGAAGGAGATTACGAACCAGTTGCCGATCACCTCTTCAACCTTACCAACGTCGACGGATTCTTTTTGGAATATGACGATGAGCGCTCCGGCGGGTTTGAGCCTCTGCGCTATGTGCCAAAAGGGAATAAGAAAATCGTACTTGGCCTTCTAACGACTAAAAGCGGGGTATTGGAAGAGCGCGATGAGATTAAACGGCGTATCGAAGAAGCATCCAAATTTGTTAGCCTCGATCAACTCTGCCTCTCGCCACAATGTGGGTTCTCATCAAATGCGATTGGTAATAAAATTTCCGAACAAGAACAGTTCAGAAAACTAGAAATGATNGTCGATGTTGCTAACGAAATATGGGGCGGGGTGGNTCAATAAAATAACGACTAAAATAACNACNCTCATGAAACGATTNANTNAGTGAAANTTACACTAACGACCCTGGCGTTTNTTACTCTGAGCACTTGCNCTTGTATCGGCAGNACTTAAAAACTGNCCNGTTAGTTTTTCACGTTTTAAAGAGGTTAAAGGCCAAGGAGAAAAAGATTAAAATGTTCCTAATTTAAAATTTTTTTCTTTCTCCCCATTTCCCAAAGGGGTTTTGTTAGCTTTGCTAAAAAAATGCCCTCAATTTCCGAGGCGCACGCTCACGCGAAAATAAATAACAGTAAAAGAACAAATACACCCAGAATTCTGTCTTTTACATTATCTCACCAGTCCCGTAATAAAGAATCCCCCATTAAGTTTGAGGCATCTCTGCTTTCTGAAATGCAATATCATAAGCTGTTTCAGCGTTGATAGAAATTGGAGAAGTACGAAATTAAGCAGAGGTTCCAAGTAATGAGTTTTTAAGAATGTTTGACGTGGTTAAAACGCTCTATGTGATGCTGAAAAAAATCAAAGCTAAAAGATCACGGCGTTATGTTTGCCACCAGTTTAGAGGTGCGGGCATCATCATAAACGAGCAGTTCCGCGGCAATTCCCAGAATGTCGTTAGCAGCAGGACTATTATCATCATGCTCGGCGACGTATACCTGGAGCAAAGCGGCTATTTCTGTAGGGTGTTTACTCAACTGCATTTTAATCTCCTTTTTTACAGTTGGTATACGACTCAAATTTATAGTCGGATCAGTTATTAAGGGAGAAAACTAAAACTTAATTTCTTTGGCTAGTCCAATTCGACAATGTGTAGTATTTATAGAAGATCAGGACATCGTGTAAAACGTCACGTCCTGCCGGTCAGGCTTAAGCATAGGAATAAAGAATAGAGTTTAGCATAACTTAAGTCAGTTCTTTGCGACAGCGCCGAAGTTGCCATGTACCAAGACGCTTTTTGTATAATGACAAAACAAAGAAGCTCGACGAGTTTAAGACCAAAATTGGGTATTGAGAGAGCTTAATGTCAGACGTTAGTTTCGTTGTCACCCTGTATAATAAAGCAAAATATATTCCGGCTCTTACCAACTCTATTTTTCTCCAAAAAAACCTTGGTGATTGTGAATATATCTTTGTAGATGACGGATCTACTGATGATACACTCTCTATTCTTGAACAGTGCACTTCCTCTCATACCAACATAAAAATTATTTCACAGCAAAATGCTGGTCCCTCTCTCGCCACAAATCGAGGTATTTCGGAGGCGACAAGACCTTTTATCAAATTTGTCGACGGGGATGAGATCCTTCATCCACTGGGGACGTCTGAGTTATTTAAAGCAATGTCAATGCTCAATGTCGAAATGGCTTTCAGCCATGGCGAGGAAATCCCTTTCACATCTGAAAAAATGCGGGCCCCTAACCTTCCTCTCTCCAAACGGGCGCCAACAATTATAGACAAACCTCTAGAGGTTGTTGCAAAAACTGCGATATTTAACCTCACATGTTTGTTAGCTTCTGCAAAGGTTATTCACGACATGGGCGGATGCGACACCAAAGTTTTTATCCAAGATTATTCCTTCGCTCTCCGTTTAGCTAATAATACAAAATTTGCTTTTGTCCCAAGCACTCTCTACTGGGCACCATTAGAGGTCACCGATAGGGCTTCTGATATGGGGGGAGGAGCACAAGTTCTGCATGATTCAAATTTGGCTATGGGTTATTTTGTGGCAGAGAACCCAGGACTGGACCCAAGCATAAAAGCTTTAATGCTACAAAGAGCAGCGGGACGGGCTTGGAAGTGGGCAAGGCGCCGAGAAGGTGAGACCCTATTGTCAAAACATTATTACAGATATTTCTGGTCAATGTTGTCGCCTGGATCTGGCGACACCTCAGAGAGAATCTTAGCGACTTGTCAGTCCTTTCCTGCACGGAATATCCGTTTTACCCGATATTCCAATAAGTAAGTTTCTAAGAGTTGGAAAAACACCCATAAACTTAAAGATAGAATTTTTAAGGAAGGTGCCTGATATCTCGACCCGAATAAGTTATCTAACGAGTCTACCGGAAAGATTAAGGTTTTGCCTGCCATTTAAAAATTGATGACGCCATCCCTCGAAAAATGGGCCAAAATAGTCGACGATGCCACTTCTGAGTCCACTTGGAGTAGTGGGTTTGTCTTGGAAAGCAGGGCAACCGAGAAAGTGTATGCTCCCAATTTTCAATAGTCGCAGATGAGGGGTTACTAGACAGATGGCAAGCCAACGCAAGGGCATCACGACAGCGAAGATCAAAAGACTCAATAAATAGACGTTTATCAACCTGAGTATCAGCAATGAAGGCTTCGCTGTATTGGGGCAGTTTTACCGCCTCACCGCGACGCGCACGCCCAACCTCATTTTCAAAAAGCACTTCAGGCAGGTATCGGATCCGAGGGAAACCGAGTTGTCCAAGAAGGTAAAAGATATTGTGAATATGGTCATCTGCCCACCAACGCCGGTAAGGAGTCGACAACGGGTCACCGATTACTTCCAAAAACTCTTTAGAGATACATGGATAAATGCATATTTGTTCTCCGAGCACACCATCGTTGACATGAATTAGTTGGATCCCATCGGAAACACCCTTAGTCGCCTCTTCCATAATTGTGTCCCAACCAAAAGTTTGGCTTTCAACATCATCGTTAAGGAAAAATATGTAACGACCTCGTGACTCACCCGCAAGTCGGCTCATACGCCTCGCAGCCCCGAGCCCGGGCTCTAAAGTCACAAAACGGTACTGCACCCCCGGCAGACTAAAGCCCGCCATCGTGCTGTCATCGCTATCAACTCCGAGGAGAATCTCAAATCTTGACGGATCTTTGGCTGCTCTAATCAAGCTCCGGATCATTGACGCGAGTTTTTCAGGACGGCCGCGGGTTTGGAGAGCAACTGACATAAACATAGCCTCTATTACTCCTGAGCAGTACGATAATCACTATCCGTGATTCATTTTATAGCTGTCCACAACAATATATAACCAAATCGGCTATAGGTACCAGATACACATCGACCTAATACGGTCTCATATTTCGTCAATTATTGAAAATTCTGAATAATAAATATTTATTTGAGCCTAACTGAGTTAATAGAGTAACATAGCTTTTTACAAAATTAGGTTTTGAAAGACGGCGTGTAGTGGCCTAGCCGTAAGACAGCAGAAACAGAGATAGCGAACAAGCGCAGGATGGAAAAATAAGAAAAATTTTTTATCAATACCGGGAATTTATAAAGAGACTGATCATAGCCTCTCTGGGATCTTCAGCAGTTCTATATCTTATATATAAAGCTTTCAGTGTCCTAATTTTTGATCGGCGCCAGTTAGTCGTACCCGCAGAAATATTGGTCTATATCATTTTAACTAATGTGGGATGCATAATATTATTTCTAGCTTTTTTGGCGGTTTATCGTTGGATAGCCAAAAGCCTCAAAGCAAATAATGACTAAAGATTGCAACTGACCGCAGGCTAAGTAATTACAAACACACAAGTGAGGTGCTTTGTCAGAGACTAGACAAGAGAAACTCCTCTTCGCCTAATTCTAATCGTCTTCCCCTAGGCTTGTTAGATGGCGGTTTGGCTCCTAGCTTAACGGGGTTTTCAATTAGCCTAATATTCCACTCTTTAGTGACCCTATTAAGTGCATCGAATATCAGACCTGTATTGAAAGTTTTTAACCTGTGTTGGATAATTCTTGCGTCTTACTCGTGCCTGATAGCCACTTTTAATCTTCATTATTGAAGACATTTTTGTACTCCAATTGGAGCTATAGTGGAGTAATCAATAAGGAAAGAGAGAGTTTGCTTATGCTGACATATACCAAACTGTTGATATATCTATTAAAAAATGGTGGGCACGACTGGGATTGAACCAGTGACCCCTACGATGTCAACGTAGTGCTCTCCCGCTGAGCTACGCGCCCTTCACCATTTTCATTGTCCCCACAGAGATAAAACGTACTCTTAAAGTGAGTGCGTCATTTATACTGAAAGCGCTGCGCTTTGCAAGATAACTGGAAAACCTCCTGGAATTCCTCAGGCAGACGATGCCTCTAAGCTGCTTTTAGGATTCAAATTGATGACAGCGTCACAGCAAACCGTTAAACCATTGGAATGAAGAAACAAATAAAACCTGAAGAAAAAAAGAACCCACCCGTGGAAGTATTGGCACCGAAACAGCAAATAGCGCCTATTGTCTTTGCCTCACCGCATAGTGGCACCAACTACCCGCCCGATTTTGTTAAGGCGTCGCCGCTTGATATCCTCTCCCTAAGAAAATCTGAAGACTCTTTTGTCGATGTTCTCTTCTCCGCTGCGCCAGACTTAGGCATGCCCTTACTGCGAGCACTTTTTCCTCGTGCCTATATTGACCCAAACCGCGAGCCATTCGAGCTTGACCCCATGATGTTTGAAGACACACTACCCGATTACGCCAAAACCCAATCGAGCCGTGTCAAAGCAGGTCTTGGTACTATTGCACGGTTGGTAAGTTCCGGACATGAAATCTATAGCGGAAAATTATGGTTCAAAGAGGCCGCCGCGCGCATTAACGCTAATTACCGGCCCTATCATCGACAACTCCGCGAACTACTCAACCAAACCAGGCAAACCTTTGGCTGCTATCTTCTGGTTGACTGCCATTCAATGCCCTCAGTCGGCGGACCTTTTGACCCTGATGCCGGCCGAAGGCGGGCTGATATCGTCCTCGGTGATTGTTTTTCTATCACCTGTGACGATAAAATCATCAGCATCGTTGAGGGTGTTTTTGAAGAACATGGGTATCAGGTAACGCGCAACAGACCCTTCGCCGGGGGATTTTCGACAAGACATTACGGCAATCCAAAGCAGGGTCTACACGCATTGCAGATTGAGATAAATCGGGCCCTTTATATGGACGAAATAGCCATCAAGAAAAATAATGGTATGGAAAAAATGACTAAAGATATAACGAGTATAATTGAAGCGTTGGCTGAGATTGAGCATGCCGACATGTTGCCTCACTAATGGATTTAAGTTACCCGCAGGCGCACACCTCTTAAGGGCGAAACTTATCATTTTCTGCTTCAATCAGCGTCCCTGATTAAAGATCATAATGACCGGACAAAATTTCCTAGTTTAAAATTTTGCTTCAGCTGACATCGCGAGCCGACCCTCATGGTTGAGTGCCCAGAGAGTCGCACCGTTTTCTCCGTCGGGAAACCCTTCAACCACAAAATCGTGTGTATCGTAAATTGGCGAAACGGCACGCACAGAAAATGACTTTAGCGTTTTTTCTGTATTTTCTCGGCGAAATAAGTCAAGCAAAAGAGTGAAGGTCAGTGGGCCATGTACCAGCAAGCCCGGATATTTCTCAACCTCTGTCACATA
>PBOV01000020.1 GCA_002724505.1 Rhodospirillaceae bacterium
TGCCGGGGATCCCAAAAGCGAGGGTTGGTATAAGGGAGCCGCCATCTTTGGCATTGTTTGCGGACTCCGGAGCGATGACGCCTTTGATATTTCCAGTTCCGTATTCGATTTCTGGTGTCGGGTCACGCTGTGCTTGGGTTGAATAGCTTAAAAACGCGGCGACTGTTCCGCCAACACCCGGGACAGCACCTATAAAAGTGCCATACCCGGAGCCAACTAACATTGTCGACCAATTCTTAAAAACCGATTTTACCCCGTCAGAGATGCGGCTTATCTCAACGTCGGATGTATCTTGCGAAATNGANCCNCCCTTGACTGCNAAATTTATCATCTCGGAGATTGCGAACAGCCCAATTAGTGCCGGTACTAGCTTTATGCCATCTTCTAAAAGCGGAATGCCGAAATCGTAACGTACTGTGCTTGTGACGTCATAATAACCAACAAAACCGACCATCAATCCAATAATTGCGGTTATCAGACCCTGCAGAAGCCGATCTCCAGAAGAGACGGCAATCGCGCAGAGACCGAAAATTGCCAGCATAAAAAACTCAGGGGGTGTGAATAAAAGTACAATAGCCTTCATAATTGGAATTACGGCNACTAANGAAATTATTCCGATGACNCCCCCGATTGCGGATGCCGTTGCCCCGGCCCCAATCGCCATCCCTGCCTTGCCTTGTTGCGCNAATGGNTATCCATCAAAGGTTGTGGCCGCATTTGGGGCGATACCTGGTGTGTTTAAAAGGATAGCACTGACCGATCCACCTGTTGAAGTTGCGGCCATGACGCCCCCCATTANGATGATTGCCTGCCATGGCTCCATCCCGAACGTTAGAGGAATGAGGAGAGCTACCGCTGTTGTGCCNCCTAAACCCGGNATTGCTCCAAATAACAACCCGACCGCNGATCCAGCCGCTAGCAGCATTAAAGAGTGTGGTGAACTGAGATTAACGACGCCTTCAATTAATGCTTCAAACACAGAATTCCATGCTCCTAAATATTATGTTTGACGTATATTTCCCACGAAATAGCTCAAAGACGGCTTTAAGACCCTGTGANCTTATTTTTTCGCATGATTTGGATAAAGAATAAGCAGCCGGAATTTTAGTCCCGGCTGCTTAATTTCATACTAACGGGTCTTCTTATTACTCGCTGCAAGAATGTCTTTATATCCAACATAGTACGAGAACAATTTGCCAACCAATTTAGTTGCATCGGNTGAGTTGAGTGGGGCAACGGGACGACCTACCTTGTTACCCCAGGCNACAAANTCCGGGTCNGTGACCGCTTTGTATAAGGCATTNGCNAACTTGGTCTTAATAGCCTTTGGTGTTCCCGGTGTTGTACCAACGATCCGATCNCCACCGAGGATNGCTAGATCTTTCTTTCCGAGTTCNCCAGTTGTCGTGACGCCAAATTCAGATTTGCCGTTAGTGATTTCAAGAATTGGTTTGAGATCTTTAAATGCNGCNCGTTTTTTCTTTTTGCTGCTGACGTANTTTTTAAAGCTACCCTTGGCGAGGATAGTCAGATCGCCGTCACCTCGGATTACACCAAGCGCGTACTTGGAACTCGATTTATATCCAGTAATGTATTTCGGTTGGACCCCTAATGCATTCCAAAGGATGGCGCTCGCGAGATAGCCCGTTGTGCCGGGACCCGTGATAGGTATCTTAATTTGGTTTTTTGTTTTAAGAACTTCTTGAATTGTTTTGTATTTTCCCTTCTTTACACTGGTTACAATGATGTAGCGGAATTGAGCTACTCGGCCTAACCAGTCAATCTTGCGGACATCGTATCCTGCCTTTTCACCAATGATATTTGGCATAGCATGGCCAGGCATATTGAACATTAAAATATGGGAACCGTCAGGTTTGCGTTTNGCGAGAAAAGATGCCGCCTTTTTGCCGCGTCCGCCGGGTAAGTTTTTGGCAACAATGTTAACTTTACCACCAAGATATTTTTTTAAATAGGGTGCTAGTTTACGGGTAATCGTATCAAAACCGCCACCGGGCCCGTAGGCAATTAGGAAGGTAATGTTTTTCTTTGGAAAATCTATAGCCTGTGCCGGTGCCACCGCCAACGCGGCGACTGCGCTCAACGCAAGAGCNCCTGTTGTGAATTTANTAATCATAAAATATCTCCCTTTTGTTAAATTCACTCCATTTGATACAATTTGGAGTTGTTATGTTTTTGACATAAAAGATCNTAGACTATCAAATCAATGCTGTTANCCNNANTTTGAGAAAAAATTTAGACAAGANCAANCCATAATCCTGTCGTNTANCATAAATAACATTGCAGAATTTCCATGTTTAAATCTAAACCAGCGTTAGACAAAAGANGTGGGAACGATATGGNAATAAGAAACCCAAAATTGAAGGTAGAACCGCTGCATCAGGCTGTAGGTGCACGCGTAACGGGCATAGATTTGAGTAATTCAATCACTCAAGATATCGGTGAAATAATTAAGAATGCCTTCACNNNACANTCNGTACTNTGTTTTCCAAATCAAAAGATNACGAATGANAATCAAGCGAATTTTGCGGCTTTATTTGGGAAGGTAGACACGGCTGATCGGGCAAAAGAGGACCCCGATAACAAGCAATCCAAACGTGGGGTAATGTATGTCAGTAATATCCGAAAGGATGGCAAGCCCATTGGGGTCCTTCCAGACGGCGAAATGCATTTTCACTCTGACGGGGCGCATCGCAACAGNCCGTATCGTGCTACTACCTTATTCGCGATTGAGGTGCCATCGGTTGGCGGCGAAACAAAGTTTGCNGGGATGGCNGCTGCNTATGAAACCCTTCCGGCTGAGCAACGNAAACTTCTTGATACCCTCAAGGCTCGNCATGTGTTNAATTACAATAAAACTACGCGCGAAGAAATGCGCCGGGATGAAAATGTTTCTAATGCTATTCACCCCCTTGTGAGGGTGCATCCCGTGTCTGGGCGCAAATCTTTATATGTCAGCCGATTGATGACCTGCGATATCGTTGGCATGGATGCAGAAGAGAGTGAAGATATCTTACTGTCCCTTTTTGATCATTGTGAAAAGCCGGACTTTGTCTACACNCATCGCTGGACACCCGGTGATTTAGTTATTTGGGANAATCGTAGNGTTAATCACGCGCGGAATGATTTTCCTGGGGGGCAACGTCGGTTGTTACGGCGATATACAGTCTCAGAGCCTGATTAGATCTAGTCAAATCTGTCTACTGTCACGTTNCCAAGTTCGCGGACTTTGCGGCGATACGCGGAGACAGCTTGCTCATGCCGTAAAGCGTTACCCGCATCGTCACCCTGACGAGGGGCTTTTTCGTGATCGAAATTTCCAAAGTGGTCTTTGCCGCGAACAAGTAACGCACTTGTCCTGACCTCACCGATCTGACCGAGATGGGGCGGGTGATAAATAAATGTGATGCCCATCCTTCGATCATTGGCCATATTTGGCAGGGATCCATGAACAAGGAATGCATGATGGATCGAAGCTTGACCTGGTTGGAGAACGATAGAGACAGGGTCGACTGTATCTTTGCTGATATCGACGTTTTGACCGCTCGACAACATATTACCTCTTCCAACGTCGGGGGTATTTAAGTTGCGAAGGCCAGTTTTGTGGGACCCAGGCAAAAATTGCATACACCCACTTCGTTCGGTGGCAGGCGACAGCGCTATCCAGGCTGTCAATACATCGCAGGGTTGATGCCCAAAATATGTGTTGTCCTGATGCCAGCTGACATAGGCATCATCGTTAGGTTCCTTAATCCAAGCCGTATTATGGTAAATCATTATATCTGGGCCGATGAGATCTTCNACCGCATCCAAAAGTTTGGGGTGTGTCGCCATTTTGAAAGCCCAGGGAAAACGTAGGTAAAATTTCGTCTGACCGATACCTCGAAAAAAATCACCCATAGTGGCTTCAGTTTTCTCTACTTCTTCNCGGCATTCAGAGACCTCAACGGGGTTGAACACAGATACCGGGGATACGAACCCGTTTTTTTTATATTCTGCTATCTGTTCTGNNGTAAGGGTTTTGGGCANGCGACCCTCCGGTAAAGNGATTGTTTTAGCTTTGGGCGGCTAAAAAAGCGCTTAGTTCAGACGAAAATTCCTCTGGGCTATCAATTGTTGATAGGTGCCCCGCATCTGGGATGACTTTGATTTCAGCGCCGGCAATTCCATCGCGGATGAATTCAGATTCAGCCATCGGTGTTGTATCGTCGGAATCTCCGATGAGGATCATCGTGGGCACTTTTACTAAGGCAAGGTCCCCACTAGCATCGTAGGTTAGAANTCCACGAATTGCATCGACATAGGCCTTTGGTGGACACTTAGAGATTTCTTNAGAAAGTTCATCTAGCTTTTCCATCGGCGTAGTAGGCATNAGTTGATCCCCAGCATATTGGCTGCCAAATTCTTGCATCGAAAGATAGGCCACCGCTTCTTGAGTGGCATAAATGCGATCTTCTGACCCTNCCNGNAGACGTGCGAAACTNTCAGCGATGGTAATCGAAACAGCGAGTTCGGGGCAGGTTCGATTTAAGTAAAGGGCAATANCTCCCCCCATTGATNAGCCCACGATATGACATTTATCGATATTTAAATGATTTAGCAGAGCTTTGTGATCGTCTACAATGTCGTCTAGTGAAAACGCATTATTATAGGAAGAGGCGCCATGTCCTCGGCAATCTGGTGCAATACAGCGATAGTTTGCTTTCAGGACGGCAATCTGGTCACGATAAAGATAATTATTGGTCCCGAGCGAGTGGATAAATAAAATCGCTGGACCGTTGCCTTCATCGACATAAAAAATTTGTTCTCCATTGGCTTTAAGTGTTGGCATTGGTCCCTCATTCCATGGCGTGTTAGCAGGTTGGCATTTAACCGAAAATATCACTCAGGCCAATTTTGCGAAACCCTACAAGGCAAATCAGGTGCTGCTAATCATTGGTGCACCTTCAAGGGTGCAGCGACGCAAAAGACGAGTCTCTGTTGCCGGAAAGTCGGTTCTCGCGTGGGTTGAACACCGATTATCCCACATCGCCAAATCCCCTGGCTCCCAAACGTGCTCGTAAACTACGTTTGGGTCTTCCGCTATATTGATAAGTTGATCCAGGATTTTGTCGCTTTCTCTGCGCTCCAATCCTTCAATTGCCGCTGAAATAAGGCGACTCACGTAAAGAGCTGTTTTTCCTGTTTCGGGGTGCCGAACAAAGATCGGTTGCCATTGGTGCTGGATGCCATCAAGATTCTCATTGAGGTCGACTTTCTCTAGCATCGTAAATTTGTAGGCTTGAAGAACTTTGCGTCCCCAAAGCAATTCCTTAATTTCTTGTGGTGTGTTTTCATATGCTAAATATTGATTGGCGAACTTCGTATTTCCGCCGGTTGATGGCAGTTCTATTGCGTAAAGTAAAGTAGCTTTGTGCGGTTCGGGCCGGTAACTCATGTCGTGGTGAAACCACATCTCACCGTCTTGTAATGATCCTATATAATTACCTTGCTCGTCGCGTTGGTTTGTAACCAACATA
>PBOV01000021.1 GCA_002724505.1 Rhodospirillaceae bacterium
TACAGATTTAGCTGCACAACAAATTAAATCAAATATCATTAAATCTGAAGGCTTACTATTGGAGGCTGAGGAATTGCTCAGCTCCATTCGTTCGTTGAAATCGGCTTTCGTTCAATCTTCTACTACCGGCGCTTTAGCTTCTGGCACTCTGTATATTACACGGCCCGGGAAGTTGCGGATCGATTATAAAAAGCCAGAGACGCTGCAAATTTATGCTGACGGCACATGGGTATTTTATATCGATTCCGAACTAAAGGAAATAAGCCAGCTACCACTTACAGCAACGCCCGCCTCTTTTCTAATTCGTGATAAATTTAAATTTTCTGAAGATTTGACCGTATTAAAAGTTTCCAGAAACGTTTTTACGCTGGAAATTTCGGTGGCCCGGCGGGGAGAGGAAGAAGCCGGATCATTTACCCTTATTTTTTCCAATAAAGTAGATGCTTTTCAGGGCTGGGCGGTAACCGACGCTCAAGGGATAAGGACATCAATCAAGCTGATATCACCTGTTATAAACAAGCCGATTGCAAAGAAGGTTTTTGACTTTAGAGTGCCTGACTGGGCGTTTCCCAAGGACGAATAATAGCAGGCTATCAGTTGCAGGTCCTTCGTTGTCGTGATAGCCAAGGGTTAATGTTCACTAAATTAAAAAAACCGATCATTGGTGTCCCGGTTAACTACACGCCTCCAACTGAAAACATGTCAGGCCTGTTTGTAACGTCAGAGAAGTATGCCAGGATCGCCATGGAGATTTCGGATGTGGTACCAATCCTCATTCCGGCCTTTGGTGGCGCAACAAATTTCGAAACTGTTCTCAATATAATTGACGGCCTATTGCTAACAGGCGGACGAGCCAACATAGAACCACATAACTATGGGGGAGCCCCATTTCCCGACGACGAAATTATTGACCCTCAGCGCGACGAAACGGTGCTGCTGCTCATTCGGGGCTGCATAGAACGAGGTATCCCGGTATTTGGAATTTGTCGGGGCATCCAGGAAATCAATGTAGCAATGGGAGGAACCTTGCACTACCGTGTTCATGTTTTACCTGGGAAAGAAGACCACCGAATGCGCCGAGACACCGAAATTCAGTCGGAAAGATTTGCGCTCCGACACCAAATATCACTGACACCAGACGGATATCTTTGTCGGCTTTTAGGTAAGACGGAGACAAAGGTCAATTCACTGCACGCCCAGAGTATAGACAGAGTTGCGGAAGGATTTGTGGTCGAAGCACTCTCACCAGACGGTATTATAGAGGCGATCCATATGCCGAAAGCCGAAAGATTTACTGTTGGCGTTCAATGGCACGCCGAATGGAAGGCCCAAGAACATGAGCTAGCGAGAAAATTATTTAGAGCCTTTGGAGAATCCGCACACGAATATCTAAGAACAAAATAAACTGTAGGTAAGGGATAGGTAATGAGGATAGCAACCTGGAATATTAACTCCCTGCGGCTGCGGATGCCTATGTTGAGTAAGGTCGTTAAAGCATTAAGCCCTGACATAATGTGTTTGCAAGAAATCAAAGTTGAAGATGATCTCTTTCCTCTCCACGATATTCAAGGGCTAGGTTTTGAACACGTTTTGTTCCGAGGAATGAAGAGCTATAATGGCGTCGCTATTCTTTCCCGTGTTCCCCTAATCGAAATGAGAAAACATTTGTGGTGCGGCAAAGATGATTGCAGGCATTTAGGCGCAGAGCTTCCTGATGGAACAGAAATACATAATTTCTACGTGCCGGCTGGTGGAGATATTCCAGACCCCGAACAAAATGACAAGTTTGCGCATAAGCTCGCTTTTGTCGAAGAAATGGCAGAATGGTTTAGGGAAAAGGAGCCGGCAAACCGAATTCTTTTAGGCGATCTTAATATTGCGCCGCTGGAAACAGATGTTTGGTCACACAAACAATTGCTTAAAATTGTCAGTCATACCGCCGTGGAAATTAACGCCCTAAGTAAAGTAATGGCCTCCAAAAATTGGGTTGACGCAGTGAGAGAAATTTTCCCGCCGGAAGAAAACTTGTACAGCTGGTGGAGCTATCGTAACCGGACCTGGCCCGGCAGCGACCGCGGTAGACGGCTAGACCATATATGGGTTACGCCAGCCTTAGTTGAGAAAATTAAAGATGCAAAAATATTCCGAGAGGCCCGTGGCTGGAAAAGACCATCAGACCATGCACCTGTAATGGTCGATCTAGATATCTCCTAATTGGGATTTTTCTACAAGCTCTATCTAAATCCGTCACTTGAATATTCAAAATTCCACCCCACATTGGTCGTGAGGGCGCCAATTTTGGGCCTTCCTTTACTAAAATCGGGCGAGCCCAACGGCCCACCCACTACTGATATTGCTTAAAAAGGATATCCTAATGACAACATTTGATTTTACTCCACTCTTCCGTTCCTCAATTGGATACGACAGTATCCCTTTGCTTCTGGATTCCGCGACGAGGGCCTCAGGGCATGCAGATAGCTACCCGCCATATAATATTGAAAAAACCGATGAAAATAATTATCGAATTTCTATCGCTGTCGCAGGCTTCAGCGAAACAGAGCTGGACGTCACGGCTAAAGAAAATCTGTTGGTTGTAAGCAGCAAAGCGCAGAAAACCGAAGACACCGCAAAATATCTGCATCGTGGAATAGCCGGACGTGCTTTCGAGCGGAAATTTCAACTGGCTGAACACATCCGCGTAACCGGCGCAGAGCTTACAAATGGTTTACTTCATATTAATTTGGAGCGCCAAGTACCAGAAGAATTGAAACCCAGAACCATTGAAATCCAGACCGGCGATGGAAAACGATTATTTGGTACCGCAGCGTAATATAAGTTCTCAACCCATGGTGGCGCCTGTGCATCCAGGCGCCACTAACGGCAAGATAAAATACAAAGTTAAGTCGGGATGACTCACATAGCTCTAATACGACACGGCCCAACAACTTGGAATGAACAGAAAAGGTTGCAGGGACAAGCCGATATTCCCTTAAGCTCAAATGGGATAAAGAGGGTTGCAAAATGGAAGGTACCAAACGATTTTATAGACTTTAAATGGTTCGCAAGCCCGCTATCTAGAGCACAAAAAACCGCGTCAATTTTAGGACTAAGCGTAGAAACTGAACCTGCAATCATAGAAATGGATTGGGGAAAATGGGAAGGGAAGACGGGCTCTGAGCTTCGTGAGGAATACGGCGAAGAATTTATTCGTCGGCAAAAAAAAGGAATAGATCTTCGCCCAGATGACGGAGAGAGCCCGCGGGACGTACGCGCGCGAGTAGCAGAATGGGTTGTGTCAGTAGCAAAAAACGATGTCCCAACGGGTGCAGTAGCGCATCAAGGCATTATTCGAGCCATGGTTTCATTAGCCACCGGGTGGAACATGATCAACCCAGCACCAGAAAAAATAGACTGGGATGCGATCCAGCTTTTCAAAATAGCCCCGGACGGAGGGGTCCAAATAGATCAACTAAATATTAGCCTTATTTCGGATGGCCTTTGATGATCATTCGAAGTTTAATTTTAAATTAAACAGGGCATTCTTGAAATTATAAGACCCAGTTCAGTCGGGATTTTNCCCTAAACGTTCTGAAAACATTTGGATCTTTAATTGATTGGCCGGTAGACGCGTCNGTCTCCTAGGTGTATTTCTCNCGCAGACAGGCGCTACTGTANAAACAAAACATATAATTGGTAATGAAAATGGTACAACTTATCACTTTTTCTGTTGATGGAGAAAANAGACCTGGNGCAATCNAGGGCAATCAGGTTCTAGACTTAAGGGACGCCGGACTACCCGCTGGAGAAATGGGTGACCTGCTGGCCATCGTCCGCGGCGGGGCCCCCATGCTTGCGAGAGCCAGATCAGCAGTAGCAGATTGGACAGCGCAAGATTTTCCGCTTGATGCGGTTAAACTGGAGGCACCGATACTGCATCCACCAAAAGTGATCGGAATAGGTCTTAACTATATTGACCACTGC
Organism: Rhodospirillaceae bacterium; assembly: GCA_002724505.1. Classification (GTDB taxonomy): domain Bacteria; phylum Pseudomonadota; class Alphaproteobacteria; order MPNO01; family UBA2964; genus UBA2964. The sequence continues at coordinate 3,982 of PBOV01000021.1, forward strand.
CGCGAAGCCAATATGGCTGTACCAGACGAGCCCGTAATCTTTACCAAATACTCTACCTCCGTCACGGGACCCTATGATGACGTCCATTGGTATAAAGATGTATGCCAGAATGTTGATTATGAGGTTGAGCTAGGTGTAGTAATCGGAAAGCCAGCATCGCGAGTTTCTGAAGAAGAAGCTCTAGATTATGTGCTCGGATATACTGTAGTTAACGATATCTCAGCGCGGGACTTGCAGTTGGGAGGAGCCGGTCAATGGGATATAGGAAAGTCTTTAGATACCTTTTGCCCATATGGTCCCGCAATTATCACTGCAAGCGAAGTTGAGAACCCTCACAATCTAGATCTCCGTCTCACGGTTAACGGCGAAATTCGGCAAAAATCAAACACGTCAAATTTGATTTTCAAAATTCCGGAGCTCATCGCCTATTTAAGCAAAGGTATAACGCTTTTGCCCGGCGACTTGATTGCTACTGGCACCCCTTTTGGCGTCGCTATGGGTATGAAAGACCCAATCTGGCTCAAGGAAGGGGATGTTTGTGAAGCAGAAATAGATGGGCTCGGAAACATCCGAAATACAATGAGAGCGTTATAAGGCCATGAGCTAGGGAATTAAGCGATAGCCACCGGATTCGGTCACCAGAATTTTAGCATCCGATGGGTCTAGTTCTATTTTTTGACGCAGGCGATAAACGTGCGTTTCTAATGTATGAGTCGTTACTCCCGAATTGTATCCCCAGACTTCGTTGAGTAATTTTGCTCTCTCAACAAGAGTATTAGGCGCCTGAGATAAATATTTTAGAATTGAAGCCTCTTTCTCCGTTAGCCTAATAGTTTTGTTTTCTATGGGCTCAAGTAAACTTTTGGTGCCGGGATAGAATTTGTACCGGCCCAAACTATATATTGCGTCTTCATCCCTTTCCCGCTTTCTAAGATGGAATTGAATTCGCTCAATCAGGAGCCCTAGTCGAAAGGGTTTGGCAATGTACTCGTTTGGTTCGGCTTCCGTATTTGAAGGCACATGGGGTTTAGTTTCTGCACTCAACAGCATTAAAATAGGCGCCTCTATCTTTTCGCGACGCAGGCGATAACATAGTTCACGGCCATCGATATCAGGGAGGAACTCCTCAATTATTAAAAGGTCAATTTGTCCCTCTTTGAGTTTAGTCAGAGCTATTTCACCGGTTTCAGATGCCGTAAGGACCCAGTCTTTTTGAAGGCCGAGAAGGTCAATAAGAGTGTCTCGCAGCAATCCATCGTCTTCCACGAGGAGAATATTTTTTGCTACCATCAATTTCTCTCCTCACCTTACGTCAATAGTCGCACCGCAAAATTGGTAAATAGACCTAAGTTAGCACCAAATCGCTGTTGGCTCTATTAGATGTGAGAAATCTTACTGGGCACAACCCCCCATTAACAGGTTGGTTGGATCTCTCTGCGCGGCGCGCTATAACAGCCTCGTGAATTTAATAGTTTATTCTTCCGGCGAAGCTGAGTGGGACAACGGCCGTGTCCGCTGCGCGTTGGGGCTTGGCGGCATCTCCCACAAAAAACGTGAGGGAGACGGCGTTACACCAGCTGGGCGTTTTTTATTGCGTCACGTTTTTTATCGAGCCGATCGAATAGAAAGACCACGCACCACTCTTCCCCTTTCAACCCTTAGCAAAAAGGCTGGCTGGTGCGATAGCCCCTTTGACACTAGCTACAATAAATTTGTTTCTTTACCATTTAGAGGACATCATGAAAAACTCTGGCGTAACGACGCAATTTATGACCTTTTCGCCGTTGTTGGATATAACGATCGGCCTGTTATTCCCAATGCAGGGAGCGCTATTTTTATTCATGTGGCGACACCAGGGTTTGAGGCGACGAAGGGCTGTGTCGCCTTTCCCCTGCCAGATCTATTAAAAATTTTAGAAAATTGGCAGCCGGAAAGTGCTCTTGAAATCCGGACTTCTGGTCTCGGCGCTCCCCTAACTGCCCCCTATGGCCACCCGACTGCCAAAAATTGAAGTGCCGATGCGGACATGGGTTGCTCCTAACATAATGGCGGACTTGAAGTCCGAACTCATCCCCATGCTGAGGTATTTCAAACCATGGCGCCGCGCCGTTTCCGCTAACAAGGCAAAGTGCAGTGCCGGCTCATCGTTGACTGGGGGAATACACATCAAACCAATCACAGGCAATTTAAATTCCTCAAGGCATTGACTTATAAAGCTGTCTGCATTCCCGGGCATCACACCGGATTTTTTTTCCTCCTCACCAGTATTGACTTGAATAAACAGATTGGGACACGCCCCTTTCCTTTTTTTTTCTTTAGAAAGCGCCTCAGCGAGACGCGGCCGATCAAGGGTTTCAATTACATCAAACAATTTGACCGCCTCTCTGACCTTATTTGTTTGTAGTGGTCCTATTAAATGGAGCCGGAGGTCCGGATACTCCAATTTTAGGCTTGAATATTTCGAAGCCGCTTCTTGCACACGGTTTTCGCCGAAAAGTCGATGCCCAAACTCAAGCGCGCTGCGTATCTTTACTGCCGGGTGAAATTTGGATACCGCCATTAACCTTACATCTTCAGGATCACGGCCAGCAGCCTCGGCTGCCGCTGAAATCTCTTCAGACAACCCCAAAATTTTGCTCACAATATTTGGGTCGAGCGTGTTTTGATTGTTTTCGACCATGCGAAGATTTATTTAATAAGATATAATAATTTATTGAGTAGCGTTTTGATTATACCCCAATTTATAGGAAATTCTAACTAGGACGCGAGAAATTCATGGAAAAATTTTTTATTTCAAATGACTTTTTTGACAAAGCCCAAGCAGCTAAGCGCGAACGCCGTCCCTGGCTGGGAAAGGGCGCCATAAAAGATATTTCCGAGTTTTATTCTTTTGAAGAATTTGAAACGCTCATAAACCAGACCGGTATATGGACACCAGACCGCTTACAGGTTTTGTTAGATAACAAGCCCTTATCACAAAACGAATTATTTATTTCCCAAAACAATGCGGCCGGCACAAAGCCCACGTTAAATACCCGGGTCTTGTTGGAGGCCCTTGGTCGCGGCAGTTCAGCAATTCTTAATGACGTCGCTGATCTATCTGCCGGGATTAAGAAAATACGTAATTTTTTATCAAATTGGACCGGCGGAAATGTCGATTGCAATTTGTACTATTCCCAAAAAGACCACCAAGCCTTCCCGGTTCACTACGACGTCCACGACGTATTCGCAATCCAAGTAGAGGGCACCAAACACTGGCAAGTCTTTGACAAGGGCGTTGAGTATCCGATAAACCACCCTCAATTCACGTCTGCTAGACATAGAAATCCAACGGACTTGCAAAATTCACCAATCCTAGACTTTAATTTTGAGCCAGGCGATATCGTTTATATCCCCTCCGGTTATCTCCATCACGCGACATGCCGAGAGGGTCGATCGCTGCATCTCTCCTTTGGCTTGGTCGAGATGATAGGGCTTGATGTAATGTCGATGGCATTTGAACAGGCTATTGAAGAGCCGTTTTTCCGAACTCCCCTTAAAACAGTCATGAGGGAGAAAGACCCTATCGAATTTTATCTTCAAAAGTGGGCCAAACAGGTCAAAAATTTATCAACAGACCCCGAATTTAAAAAAAGAATTGAAAACAATCTAGATAATTTCGGAAATCAATCAGACCCGTTGGATTTGGGGCCTGGAAAAGAAAAATAAAAAATTTGGGGGGCCCGAAGGCCCCCCAAACCAACTCTAATTTCTTTATGAAACTTAGAATTTAACCTTGAAGCCACCTACAACGCCCATATCACCAACGTTGGTGCCGCTGTCGTTGTCCGTCTCAATGTTAAAGATTGAGCCCTGAAACGATACGCCGCCACCCAGGTTCTTTGAGTAGCCTGCTGTGATGACCGTAGTCTCTTGATCACTTCCGGTTCCTGCTGCGTCTTTTTCTGCAACACCCAGCTGAAGGCTGACGGTGTCAGTCTTGCTGAGCTTATGCTTAATAGCCGCACCCAAGTCGGTGTTATCTGTTGTGCCAGACTCTTCATTGTTTGAGAACACGGTGAACGTGTTTTTACCTGCAGAAACATTGACGCCGACGTTCCAGCCACTATTGTCTGTACCAGACGCGTCAACTGTTGAGTAACCAACAGCCAGGCTGTACTTGGATCCGCCCATCTTGCCGGAAATTTTACCCATGGCAGATACGCCATCAGAGTTTCCGCTGGTCTCACTGGTGTAAGAATCACCACTAGCACCATCAGAGTTATCAGGCATGTAGGAAATAGCGCCGGAGAAGCTACCCATTTTAGGTGTGAAATAGGTAATTTTCTGTGCGTCGCCCATTCCTAGGTCGTTATCGTTGTCGATGACCTGATAGGTACCGCCGACCCAACGTCTAGCATCTGATTTGACGATGCCAACCGGTCCAACACCCTTAACGCTGCCAACATAAGAAGCGGCAGGGTCATTATTACCAAGTTGGATCTTACCGAAGGAACCACTGACATACATTGAAGATTCATCATAACCTGTCGAAGTTTGGTTATTACCTTCTAATTCCATGCGACCACCAACGGTCATGCCGTTTTTGAGCTTTTGTTTGAAATCGAAGTTGATTTCTGAATCGTTTTTAACGTCAAAAGTATTCAATGCTGATCCGCTGCCCTTGGCACCGACACCAACCCACTGTTCGTAGTAACCACCGAGCTTAAGTTTAGCGGCACTTACGGGAGCAGCAGTAACAGCCGCTGCGGCTGCCACAATAATTGTGCTCGCGAGAAGTTTAGACTTAACCATTTTACACCTCATTAATTTTTGAGAGTTAAATACAAAAGTGACTTAATTATCACACTAGTGTTTTAAAATACATGCCAGTTTAAGCAATAGTTTTAATTGGTTTTTGGGAAAATATTCGGGGCTGTGGTATTTTTGCCACACACTTGATGCCCATGGTCCGAGAACCCGCGCCTTCCTTGTTAAAACAGCTTGCTTTCCATATATTTAATCAATAGGGCTTTTCTGCAATAGAAGAGTTTTTATTATGGGCCCCAGCCATTTTGGTATAACAACTGACTTATATAAAAGTTTATTCATAGAAAGGGCACGATGGGTTGGTCTAAATTAGGACGCGTCGTTTCGACATTTTTGTTTGGTGCGTTGCTATTTGGTTGCGGGACGGAGATTAAACAAGAATTCCCTACAATCGACAAACATGGTGATGTTTCGACGGATGTCGAGCAAGAGCGCCTCAAAAAAGAACAGGGAAGGCTCTTCGGCGGGGATGCGCTTGATTTTTTTAATCTTGGCGGTAGCAAGAAAAAATCTACCGTGCGATCGGGCATCAGCGTCAACAGTTTCTTGTGGCGGGCCACCCTCGACACGATCTCCTTTTTGCCGCTCTCGTCCGCAGATCCCTTTGGGGGCGTCGTTTTAACCGATTGGTATGCTCCACCAAAAGCGCCAAAGGAGCGGTATAAGTTGAGCGTATTTATTCTAAGCCGCCAGCTACGTGCCAATGGGATTCGTGTCGCCGTCCACCGTCAAAAGTTAGTCGGGAGTGTATGGCGCACAAGCGCTGTGGCGAAGGATACATCAGTAAAATTGGAAAACCAAATTTTGATGCGGGCTCGTGAGCTTCGAGTAGCCTCCCTTAAGATGAAATAAGCTTTT
>PBOV01000022.1 GCA_002724505.1 Rhodospirillaceae bacterium
TGCTTAAAAAAAATTAAAGGAATAAATGTATGCCGCTCGCGAGGCCGGAGATACCTAGCAGCTGAACTCAAAATGTATCGCCGCCTCCACTGTTATAACCCTTATGCGTATGAATTTTTCAAGATAAAAAGCTGAACAGTCCTTGACCGAAAGCCACTAATTTCCCAGGATAACCTCTGAGTTCACGTTATTTTAAAAATGATAACACATTAGGGAGAACAAAAGATGCAGGAATTCAAAAATAACTTTAACCGTCGCCTATTTTTGAAGGGGGCCGGTGCAGCTGCCGGGGCAGGCGCCCTCAGTATGACGCCCATTCAAATGGCATTTGCTGCAGCTTTCCCTGAGCGTAATATTCAAATATTTGTTCCCACGCGTGCCGGAGGTGGTGCTGACCGGAATATGCGGGCTTTCACTAGTGTCTGGAAAAACTATCTCAAAACAAATTTTGAGGCTGGCTTCTATCCTGGCGCAGCCGGCCGCGTAGGCTATGAGACATATATGGGTAAAGCCAAAGCTGATTGTTATAATCTCATTTTTGGCAACATGGGCCCAGAAGTTCTTAACTGGGTTGTAAAAAAACCTACCTTTGATCTTAACAGCTTCCTTTACATTGCGCAGGTGGATCAAGATCCAGGAATTATCTTTGTCAGCAAGAAAAACAAAAAGCTTAAGACCATCGACGATATCGTCAAAGAAGGGAAAAAGAGGACATTAAATGTAGGCGTCAGTCGTTTGGCACACCCCGCCTCACTTGGGGCTGTCGCGCTTGGCCGCCACACGGGTGCCAAATTCAATTTGGTTCCCCTCTCTGGAGGGCGTAATACGCGTGCCGGCGTAGCAACAGGCGAGATGGATTTTGGCGCCCTGCCCTCCGGCAGTGTTGTACGGAAACAGAAACAATTTGATATTGTGGCTGTCTTCGACAAAGAAAATCCTCTCCCTAAACGAATGAAAAAGGCTGTGGTAGTCAACGATCATTTCGGCATGAAACTGCCTCCGCTATATGCTGGTGCAAGGGCTTTCGGCATCAAACGAGAAGCGATTGAAAAACATCCAGATCGTTACAAGGTCCTCACTGAAACACTGCAGAAAGTATATACAGATCCGGCCTACAAGAAAGCGGTGAAGAAGACCAAGGCGCCGTGGAAATATATTCGTTACGGTTCACCCGCAGATTGTGAAAAATATGTAAAATATATTACTGAAATTGGCGCGGAATATAGATCGCTCTTAACTGGAAAATCGTAAAACTTAAACCTAGGGGGGGGGCGGCTTGCGAGATATCGCTTGCCGCCCCTCCCTTTTAAAAACGAATAATAAATAGTTCGAAAGACCACCGATGAGCGCAGAAGACGAGCCAAATCCCGGGAAGCCAAAGAAAAGAGCCGCCGGGGCGGAATTAGTTTTGCCCTTCGTAGGTTTAGTTTTCACAATTTATTATTTTACGACGATTATTGATGTCCCTTGGACGGCACAAGTAAGCGCATTTTTTGTCGGTGTAATTCTAATTGGACTGGTCATCGCCCTCTTTATCCGTACAGCCATTAATGTGCGTCGCGGGGAGGCCACCTTAAGTTTCGGTCCTCTAATTGCACCAAGAGACTATGTCCCCAAACGCGCGGCACTCCTCGGCCTAACACTTTCTTACATATTTTTTATTGAGTGGGGTGGTTTTACAATTACCACTTTCTTCTTTCTATTCCTTGCGATGTTATTACTGAGCAACGGAAAACATAAGAGGCTTATTCTTGCCCTTTCCCTTAGCTTATCAATAGGTGGCTACTTCTTATTCATTGTTGCCTTCAATACCCGATTTCCTCGAGGCCCCGTTGAATTACTGCTAAACGGCGTCTTTTGATATGGAAATAGATTGGAGCCTCTTNGCGGATCTATTTAGCCGCACCTTTACATTCTGGTGGNTTATTTTGCCAGCAATCCTGNTGGGTTTGATTGTAGGCGCCATCCCTGGTTTTAGNGCTGCTAATACAATAATCATTCTNTTGCCGATGACCCTNGCAATGGAGCCTGAAATTGGCNTAATCTTNATGGTNGCGCTTTATGCTTCATCGCGCATGGGGGCAGGTATTCCNGCCATCNTAGTNAANATACCTGGAACCGCCGGTGCNGCAGCNACNCCNCTTGACGGATACCCGATGACCAAANAAGGNCGCGCACAACANGCNCTGGCAATTTCGTTTGTAGCATCTGTTTTTGGAGGACTTTTGACGACAATAATGGCCCTGGTTGCTATGCCGTGGCTATCTCAGGTCGCTTACCATCTTCATAGCGTGGAAATGATTGTAATCATGCTTTTCGGTATCTCTTTAATCGCGACAATAGCAGCTAAAGATACCTTGAAAGGCCTAATTGCTGGCTTTTTCGGCCTAATGATTGGTTATATTGGCGCCGATGTTGTCTATGAGACCCCTCGTGGGACATTCGGGTTTCTCGAACTCTACGACAAGGTTCCCTTAATCCCAGCGCTCGTCGGTTTGTTTGCTGTATCAGAGGCCTTTGCCGTAATAGAAGGCGAATCCATTCTCAGCAAACGTGGCATGGACGCCATGCAGAAAGCTGGTTGGGCAGAAACCTGGGAGGGAGTAAGATTAGCCGTAAGCCGATGGTGGCATATCATTTGGACTAGTATCATTGGCCTCATTATTGGTGTAGTACCTGGTGCCGGCGCTGCGATTGCTTCCTTTGTCGCATATCAACAATCTAAGACATTTTCTAAGACGCCTGAACTCTATGGTACCGGCCACCTTGATGGCCTAGTCGCACCAGAATCTGCAAATAATGGCGTAACATCTGGCACGCTAATACCGTTGCTTGTGATCGGTGTCCCAGGAGGTGCAACGGCAGCAATAATGGCGGTTGTCCTCCAATACCACGGCGTCACGGTTGGTCCGGACCTATTCGACAGCCAGCCAGAGTTAGCCTATGGCGCATTTACCGCAATGGCAGCTACCTACGCCATCATGATTTTAACCGTTTTGCCACTTGCACGCTATATGTCGCGAATTACGGTGGTCTCTACTACATACATGGCGCCAATCATCATCTCATTCACTTTGGTTGGCGCCTTTGTACCGAGAGCCTATGTTTTTGACATATATTTGGCTTTGGTGTTCGGAATTATTGGCTATGTCGCGCGAAAAACAGGATACCATGTTGCCGCGATTTTAATCGGAGTAATTTTAGGGCCACTACTGGAAAATTATTTTCTGCGCGCTCTTCGTATTTCGCAGGGCGACGTAATGGTTATTTTTTCTTCCACACTCGGCAACGTAATGTGGATAATGCTTATTATCTCTTTATTCGTACCTATGTTTCTAGATTGGCGACGAAAATTACAAACCAAGAAAAAATTTTAACCAATAAAACCTTTAAACGATTCCAGCTCTCTTGAAGATTAGACGGCTGCGCGGGGATGCAACAAAACTGAGAAAATTTGTTACATTTTGTTTCGCTTCCGCTCCCGTAGACCCAGCAATGTAAGTTGTCGTATTTTTTAATCCTCCAGGCAATGGGCCAGCTAAGACAACACCGTGACTAGAGAGCCTCCTTATAGCTGGAATTTGTCCGAAACCAATTTCTCTTCCGTTCCCTCGACCTATTCGTTTCATCAGTTGCAAAGCACTTGGAAAAAGCTCCGTCTTGTCGGATACATCTTCAGCAATACCGAGTCTTTTGATCATCTTCGCAATATATTTTCCCGACGTAGCAGCATTATAAAGAACTCGGTCAGCACCTAGGATAGCTTCACGTAATGCATCTTCAGAACCGAGTTTCGGTAACTCTGCATCACCTCTAACCACTACCCCGACATCAACATTACCTACCCTCGCAAAAGAGGTAACATCCAGTAGACCAACCGAGCCAAATTTTTCCATATCCATGGCCGGCGCAATCAGGATGTCCGGGATCATCCCCTCACCTCGCATGACATCTTTGATTTCTGTAGATGTCATGTAAGAATCATTAAAACTTATGCCGGTTATACCTTTATAGACATCAATGCACTCCATTACACCGGATTGGGGTGCACCCGCACTGATGAGGGAAATCACACCCTTCATTATTACTTCTCCTTCAGTTGCTGGCGCTCCAACACAGGCTTATTCTAGCGTTAACTATACATTGGAGATTAGTTTTATGAAGGACCAAAAGACATACATGCCAAACGACCCCGGCGATATTATTGGAGAAGAACACTGGGCCAAGCGGGGAGACATCGATCTTTTTTTATTTAGACGATATTCCCCAATTGCACGAGCTAAAAACCCAGAAAAACCCGTTCTTTTCCTCGTCCACGGATCATCTTTCTCGGCGCGAACGGCATATGACCTCGAAATACCTGACCAAGGCGATTACTCTTTGATGCGAACTTTCGCTGGTCTTGGCTACGATGTCTGGACCATGGACCACGAAGGTTACGGCAGATCAACACACACCGAGGGATTCTCGTATATAGCTGATGGTGTCGAAGATATAAAAGCGGCGGCCCCAATAGTTGAAGGAGTAACTGGCAAACAAGATTTTTCCTTTTTCGGCTCCTCTTCTGGCGCTTTGCGAGCGGGTGGATTTGCAAATGCTTGTCCGGAACGGGTCAATAAGCTGGTATTAGCAGCATTAGTGTGGACCGGCAAAGGATCCCCAACGCTCGCAAAACGTGCTGAGAGGATTGATGAATGGAGGGGGTCAAACCGACGTACTGTAGATGAAGCGGCCTATCTCAATATTTTTAATCGAGATATTCAGGGCTTAACTATTCCAGAGCTACCGGCTGCCGCTGCAGCGGCAGAAATGGCAAATGGAGGGGGTAGTGTCCCCAATGGCACATATATCGATATGTGCGTTAATTTACCGGTGGTCGACCCAACCAAAGTTAATTGCCCCGTAATGATTTTTCGAGGTGATCATGATGGCATTGCAACGGACGAGGATGTCCTTGGTTTCTTCAACGCTCTGCCTAATAAAGACAAACAGCTAGTAATGGTTTCTGGTCAAGCACACAACACTACGATTGGAATTAACCGGGCTCGTTTTTGGCATTCTTTAGATGGCTTTTTGTGTATGCCGGGACGGGTCGACTAATAGAAATGACTAGCGAAATTTGGAGCCAAGAATATTGGGCCTTAAAGGGTGACGTAAAACTCTATATGTGGCGCAAACGACTGGGAGATCCAACCCGAGACAAAACGCCCAAGCCCATATTGTTTCTAGTCCACGGTTCTTCTTTTTCTGGGCCGACGGGTTTTGACCTTCAAGTGCCTGGTCACCCTGATTATTCACTAATGGACAAGTTTGCCTCATACGGGTTCGATGTCTGGACTTTGGACCACGAAGGTTATGGGCGTTCAGACAGTACCGAGGGTAATAGTCCTATTTTGGAGGGAGTCCATGACCTAAAAGCCGGAATGGAAGTTGTCATTGAGGAAACTAGACAAACAGAGGTAGCCTTTTATGGTTCCTCTTCGGGAGCGCTAAGGGCTGCCGCCTTTGCCGAGGCATACCCTAACCATGCTAAAAAGCTAATACTTGACGCCTTTGTTTGGACTGGTGAGGGTGCTCCGACGCTAGTCGAAAGGGCAAAAAAGATGGACCAATGGACTAGTAGCAACTTTCGGCCAGTAGACCGGGACTTTTTTCTCTCTATTTTTACTCGTGACAAGCCTGGCACTTCGGAAGATAGCGTAGCCGGTGCCCTTGCGGATACAGAGCTTAAATTATGCGATGCCGTTCCGACTGGTACCTATGTGGATATGTGCTCGATTTTACCGGTATGTAATCCCGCTAAAACAACATGCCCTGTCTTAATCATTCGCGGCGAACATGACGGAATTGCAACTGAAGAAGACCTATTAAATTATTTTAAGCTTTTGCCAACACGCGATAAACAATTCGTAATTATACCAGGGCTAGCACATGTAACCTTTCTCGGTCTAAATCGAGCCCGTTTCTGGCATGTAATGAAAACATTTCTGTTAAGCCCTGAACGCGTTGATATTCAATAACAACCGAGTAAACCCCAATAGCTACTTTTGAGGGTGCCAGGCAGACATAACGCGTCGGCTTACAAGACAAATACAAAAACCTTAGAAATCGGCTTCATCTTAAAACTGAGAAACAATGTTTTTTAGGCGCGAAAATTTTGGCAGCATTGTCGGTTTAGCTAGCCTGTAATAGAATTGACTCGTGGAATAATGGAGGAAATTGTGACATCAGATTTTGAGGATCATTGTTGGAAAGATGTCGTCTCAGAGGGCGCATTAAAAATTTACAGTCATTACGAGCGCAAAACCTATGTAGGTGCAAAACCCGCACTTCTCGCTATTGATCTTTACAAACTAGCCTATCAAGGCGGGTCTAAGCCAGTTGAGGAGCTCATTGACTCTTATCCAAGCTCCTGCGGCGAAAACGCTTGGAATGCGATTCCTCCTACGGAGAGGTTATTTAAAGCCGCGCGAGCTGTTGGTATCCCAATCATATACTCAACCACAGAGACACGAGCTGAATCAAATGTTGCGCACGCCTATGCAACCAACCGACAAAAGGTTCAGGTTGCCCCCGATGTTTGGGAAATCAAAGAAGAGTTTGCCCCCCAGGAAGGCGATCTCATGGTATACAAGCAACGAGCGAGTGCTTTTTCTGGGACCCCGTTAATTCCGCAACTTAACCAGATGGGTGTCGATAGTTTGATTGTTTGTGGTGAAAGCACCAGCGGCTGTGTCCGTGCAAGCGTTGTCGACGGCTACTCGAGTGGCATTCACGTTACAATCGCCGAAGAATGCTGTTTCGACCGTCACATGCTGTCTCACAAAGTAAACCTATTCGACCTGCATCATAAATATGCAGATGTCATGCATGTTAATGAAATTGTAGAACATCTCTACTCCGAAGCCGGATTGAGGGAAGCTTCGTAATGGAACCCAGCCGCTATGGACCTTTTCCTTACAAGCCGATAAATCGACGTCCAAAACTTAAATGGCCTAACGGCGCACGTGTAGCCGTATGGATTGCGCCAAATTTGGAATTTTTTCCACTTGATGAACCCATTCCTGGCTCACGTTACAGCTATACCCCAGAGGTGTCTTCCTGGTCCCAGCGCGACTACGGTGCTCGCATCGGAGTTTTTCGTATCATGGAAGTCCTATCAAAGCGTAATATTCGCGCGACCTGTACACTAAATTCAGAAGTTTGTGATGCCTACCCAGAAATGATTGAAGACGGCGTCGCGCTTGGCTGGAATTTTATGGGTCACAATCAGAGCAACTCTCGACCGTTTCATTCAACTCCACCTGACGGCGACAGACAACTTATTAAAGATGTTTTAAACCGAATTGAGAAATCCACAGGAAAAAGACCCCGGGGCTGGCTTGGTTCTGGGCTTCAAGAAACCTGGAATACTTTGGATTACCTCAAGGACGAAGGTATCGAATATGTTTGTGATTGGACAAATGATGACCAGCCTTACTTCATGACTGTTGGTGATAATAAACTCGTTTCTTTGCCCTATTCGACAGAAATCAATGATCTGCCTCAGTTCCGTGCTGGTCGCTCAAACGATGAATTTGAGCGAATGATCCGTAGTCAGTTCGATACCCTCTATGAAGAGGGTGAAGATTCTGCGCGCGTAATGGCAATCTGCCTTCACCCTTTCGTAATTGGCGTCTCCCATCGTATAGGGGTATTAAAATCTGCTCTAGATTACATTCGAGAACACGATGATGTCTGGTTCGCAACAGCTGAAGAGATCGTCGATGCTTGGCTGGTATCTGACGCCACCTTTTAATTTTTTATCGGGAAAAATAATGATTATTGATCACCGTACATACGACTTTCATCCAGGAAAAATGAAAGCTTGGATCGACGTATATGAAAAATATGCGTTGCCATTACAAAAAAAGTATCTTGGAAATTTTATCGGTTTTTTCACTACTGAGGTCGGTCCGATTAATCAGGTGACCTTCATGTGGGGCTTTCAAGATGCTGGCGACCGCGAACGCAGGCGCGCAGAGATGGAAGCAGACCCGGGCTGGGCAGAATTCGCGCGTCGGAGCAGTGAACTAGGCGCCCTAAAACAACAAACCGACAAACTAATCAGGCCAGTAAGTTTCTCACCTATTCAATAAATACTACACAGCTAGTGGTATCTTCCCATCTGGTACTTGAACATCGAAAATATTTAGAGTTATGGCTATCAAATTATAATGTCCTAAAAGGCCTGCTAAGTCCGTTGCACCTGCCACACCATGCCGATCGACGACGTTTTGATAGACGCGTTCACTAACCCTCTTTGAAGAATACAATTCACAGCAGAAATCGTAGACTTCCTCTTCTGCTAAGTCCCGAAATTCTGGGCGAATTCCAACTTTAATTGCATCAATTATGTTCTGAGCAAGTCCTGCTTTTATTGCCTCGCTTTCATGGGCAAACCACTCATATTGCGCCTTCCAATGAAAGGCCGTCACTAAAATAGCCAACTCTCTCAGTTTCCATGGGATAGAACATTCATATCTAACAAACTGACCCAGTTTCTGGACCTTATCCGCCAGCATTGGGCTATTCAGTAGTGGTAAAAACGGCCCTCTGACACCACCACGTGGTCCCCCCGCGATTTCATCAAAAACCGTTCTCTGCGCATTACTCATAGAATCCCGCGGAATTTCTGCGATACGTGGCATAACTATCTACTCCTCATTGCGCACAGGTATACGGTTAGCCCGCCTCCTGAATTTTCGAGATGAGATCCGATGGTGTCACCGGATATTTCTCAAGTTTTATGCCAAAATCCTGCAGAGCACTCTCTATGGCTGACAAAATCGCCGGTGCTGCTGTCATTACCCCACACTCGCCAACGCCCTTAACACCTATAGGGTTCCGGTCAGTAGCTGACTGTTGATGAATGATTTCGTAATTGGGTACTTCTGGCGCAGTCGGAATTANATATTCTCCTAAATTAGTCGATTGTGGTATCGCTTGTTCATCATAAATCATGTTTTCAAATAGCGCATGCCCCAGACCCAGCGTGACGCCNCCGTGAACCTGACCATCAACGATAAAAGGATTTATAAGTGTGCCACTGTCATGAACNATCACATAGCGATTAATCCGAACANGGCCTGTGCCGATGTCAACTTCAAGCTCCGCACCGTGTGCACCNTTTGCATAGGCGACATTGTCCGGCATNAAACTTTCTTCAGCTTCCAAACCGGGCGTTATGCCCTCNGGTAGCGCGTAGCCNGGCACACCNGCAACCGCTCCNGCGATNTCCTGAAAACCCACCGCCANATCAGGTACACCGGAGATAAAGACTTGGCCATCTTTCAACTCCAGGTCCTCTGCCGAAGCCTCAAGAAGGTGTGCCGCAATAGCCATTACCTTTTTCCGGACGGCAACCGCCGCCAAATGAATGGAAGACCCCGCACAAACCGTCTGGCGTCTAGCAAAACCGCCGAACCCCTGCGTCACATTCTGTGTGTCTCCATGTACAACCGTTACATCTTCGGGGCTAACACCGAGTTGGTCAGCCACAATCTGAGACATTGCTGTTTGAAATCCCTGCCCCATCGCAATACCGCCGGTATAAACAGAAATTTTCCCTGAGGTGCCAATTCTGACAATACCGGTTTCAAAGGGACCACGGCCCGTTGGCTTAACATAGTTCGCTATTCCTAAACCGAGAAAACGGTTTTCCGCTTTCGCACTAGCTTGACGTTCAGAAAAACCCGCAAAGTCCAATGCTCTCAGCAAATCATGCTGACATTTTTTATAATTTCCACTGTCATAGATGATTTGTTGGCCCGCTTGAGTTTTAAGCGGATGGGCATAGGGCATATCTTCATGACGTATCAAGTTATTTTCTCGGAAGACTGTCCGCTCGATCCCGGCTCGATCCGCTGCTCTATCGATCAATCTCTCCATGGTAAAACAGCCCTGAGGGTGCCCCGCCCCCCTCATCGAGGTTGCCGGAACTTTATTGGTATGCGCAACAATTACGTTAAGTGCATAATTCGGAATGACATAAGGACCAAGGATTGTTGTAGCGGCACTAAAGGGAATATTAAACCCGCGGGCTGTATAAGCACCCTGATCGTGGTACATCCGCCCTCGCAAACCGAGTATTTTTCCAGAATTGTCGCAAGCCATTTCGACATCCCAGAATTGATCTCTCTCCTGGGTCGTCGTGATTAAATGTTCCCGACGGTCTTCGACCCATTTTATCGGCTTTCCTAGTATCATTGTGGCCGCGCTAATGACTGCGTCTTCTGGATAAAACAACAGCTTAGGGCCAAACCCACCGCCTATATTCGGAACAATCACCCGTATTTGTGCTTCATCGAGACCTAGCAAATAGACCAGAATACTCCGATGAGAATGTGGTGCCTGACAAGAGCTCCACATAGTAAACGTTTCACGCAAAGGGTCAAAACGCGCAATGCTCCCGCGACATTCCATCGAGTTTGCTACACCACGGTGCTGATAAAGTTCTGAACTGACAATATACGCGGCATTTGAAAAAGCCTCATCGATATCACCATGACCGAAATTTAAGTCCTGAACGATATTACCNGGTTCTCTCTGCCGCAAATTAACAGGTGGNGCATCGGNTTTTGCGGACTCTCTAGGGTCGGCAAGCACCACCAGGGGGTCGTAATCAACAACAACNAGCAGTGCCGCATCTTCAGCTACATATCTATTCTCGGCGATGACAGCGACAATAGGTTCACCAACATAACAAACTTCTTCTTTCGCCAGGATATAAGGTCCAACATCCACCCTAGCTCCGGAACTCGGAAAATTCTCTGGTACACGCTCCTGGGATAGAACTGTCAGTAAGTCGNTAATTGTATATACAGCAACAACTCCGGCAACATTCAGTGCCGCAGATATATCAATAGACGTAATTCGGGCGTGTGCCATTTGGCTTCTGACGACCGCTAGATGAAGCATTCCATCGAGTTGAATATCATCGATAAANGTAGCTTCCCCTGCCAAAAGGATATCNTCTTCCAGCCGTGTCATCTTTTTGCCGACAAANGTGTCAGCCATAGGCATTACCCCCTGAATAAACCACTNGTACCTAGCGCACCATCAGGTATCTAAGANGCCTTTGGATTGGCAACACCAACCATAGTATCCCGCGTTACGATTGCCGCCANTTGTTCTTCACTCCAACCTTCTGTGCCATCTGGCCGCCTTGGGATAACTAAATAACGTAAATCGGCTAGGCTATCATGAACACGAACGGTCATATCATCAGGGATATTTGTGCCGAACTCGGAGAGAACCTTTCGCGGCTCAATCACGACCCTGGACCGGTAACTTTTGCTGCGATACCAATCCGGTGGCATACCAAGCACGGCACGCGGATAACAGGAACANAAGGTGCAAACGACNACGTTTTGAACATNTTCGGTATTCTCAACCACAGTCATCTTAGCCGCCCCAGCATCTATACCAACTTCAGCCAATGCGGCGTTTCCGTCTTCCAATAAACGTTTTTTAAAATCTGAGTCCACCCACGCTTTGGCAATTACCGAGGCNCCATCCGATTTCTCAAGGGANTCAACTTTCTCCTGGGCAGCTCTTAGCTCCTCAGGGGTTAGATGTCCTTTNTCCATCAATAATTCACGAATGGCATAAGTCATCAGCTCGTAACGAGATGGTTCTGNATCCTCAATATCCGGCTGAAAGGTGAGGTCATGNTCNTGATCGTGATCGTGTGTTTCGCGTTCTTCCGCCATTTTAANTCTCTCGCTTTCCTGCCCTACGCGGGCTGCAACCAATGCTCATAAATATCAACGTCTACAGTATCGNANTCAGGNCCGGTGTAGCTTTCCCAAACATGNGCTTGTTTAAANCGAACCCTATAAAGGGTTTTTTTAGGTAGCCCATCAAACCCGTATGCAAGCTCCTCAGGATTAGGGAAATTACCGCAAACTCTTTCAATTTTGCCGATTTTTCCTCGAATATAGTATGGGGTGCGCCTATGACCAGGNGGGTGGGTCGCGATGACTTGGACAGCATCCCCCGGCACAAAATTATCACTCATCCTCGTGCCTCNTCCATTCTTTTTTTTATCTCATCCATTCTTTTCTCAAGCTCATCGTCCGTGAATAGACCTTTTTCGACGAGAATCATTTTCATCGATTCCGTTGAACGCTCATAATAATCGAGATCACTATAAAGTGGTTCACCCATCTGCTCACGCGCCCGCCTAGATTCATCGGTGACATATATATGGCGGCCAGCAGCTCCCAAAGCGTTACTGATTGCCGTTGATTGCCTTTCCCAAGGCTTCATNTCAGTTACAGCCGTCTCGACAACACCGTAATCTTTGCCGCCAATGTCATGATATCCCCTGCCCGGGTTTTCTNCATCTGCCATTAGGTTACTCTCCATATTTACTGGTAGCATTTTCCCACATTACGCAAGATGGTCAACAGAACTCGTTCTTTGACCATCTTTCTATCGCCTTCTATATTCCATCCAACAAGGAAATATTCCAGGGTGAAAGGTCATGGGCACCACTATATACCGAGATTACGATCAGGAATCGCTCGATTTAGAATATAATAATCGCGGACGATTCCCCGATACAGCTGACTGTAAAGCCGCACAGGTTANCGGGTCCAATGAGGCNAAGGCTGAATTCGACTGTCAGTTAGACATCCGGTTCGGCAAGGGCGATACGGACCTTTTAGATATTTATATCGCGGNAGGTGACGGACCAAGGCCGATACATGTGTTTTTCCATGGAGGATACTGGAAATCGAATACTAAGAACGATTTTGGTTTTGTGGCCAAACCNTTTGTTCCCTACGGTGTTACAACAATAGTCGTGGAGTATCCNCTTATACCGTCAGTGCGCATGGGGACATTAATTGATCGTTGCNGTGCCTCTTTGGAATGGGTCTGGCGCAANGCNGAGACGTTTGGCGGCGATAAGAACAACATTACGATTTCCGGACATTCNGCTGGCGGNCATATCACGGCAATGATGATGCAGACCGATTGGTCTAACTACGGGGAAGGGTTACCTAAAGATTTGGTCAAGGGGGGTTGCAGTATCAGTGGTGTCAGCGACCTTGAGCCAGTCCGCCTTTCATTTCAGAACGATGANCTTCAATTCACCCCAGAGGAAGCTGCCGAGTTCAGCACNCTCTTTATGGATCCAAAACACCCAGGCCCACTTTTGGCAGTCGCTGGCGGGATAGAAGGTGCCGAATTTATTCGTCAAACCACAGAACTTGCTGACGTCTGGGGAGCAAAAGGTATGGATGTAAAAAGCTGGGTAATGGAGAGTAAACACCANTTCACAACTATCAACGAGTTTTTAGAGCCNGAAAGTGAATTATCCCAAAGTGTTCGCGCTCTAACAGGTTTATAAAATTAGAAAAAGGAAGTTNAANTGATGATTTTTAAGGTTGGAGAAGCTTCACCAGCAAATACATTTTTTGCCATTTGGATGGCTGAAGCTGCAGGGCTTTATGAACAAAACGGTCTTGATTTTGAGATAATCAAAATGGTCGGGGGCAGCGAGACCGGCCCCGCTCTCTCTTCGGGTGAAATCCAGCTCATGCATATTGGTATGTCTTCTGTAGTTAGGGCAAATTCCGCCGGCTTCAACGTCACTACAATCGGCTCACTTAGTAATGTTATTCGTAGCACCTTATTTGCCGCTCCCGGGATAATTGGTGCAGAGGAAATCAAAGGTAATAAAGTTGGGATCAGCAGCACCGGTTCGGAAAGCGAATTATCCACCGTCATTGCGCTTGAAAAACTTGGACTTTCACGGAACGACATCGAGTTCCATGAGATTGGTGTAGAGCGCCTCTCACACCTAAAAAATGGTACCGTGAGAGCCACAATGCTGGGCGAGCCTCTTCGCAGCATTGCCTTAGCGGATGGGTTAAAGCCTATATGCGATCTGCTCGTAGACCGAGTGCCCTGGCTTTACAGTGGCCTTGTCGTAGACAAAACATACCTGAAAGAAAATCGTGATACCGTGCTAAGCTTTATGCATGCAACCATTGAAGGCAATTACCTAGCGGTCAAGGAACACGAGTGGGCTAAGGATATCATGGCCAAGGCCCTCAATATTACTAACGCTAAGAACCTTGATATCACTTACAATAATTTCAAAACCTACACACCTCTAAATGCTGAACCTACAATTGAAGGCGGCAAAAATATCATCGCAACCGTCGAAGCGAGAAATAAGAGAAAAAATATTGATGATTACATAGATCAAACCATCCAGACGGAGCTCAGACAGGAAGGTTTTTTTGAGGCCATGAAGAAGAAATATAAATTGGATTAGACACCTAATCCTGTATCTATCTAGCTTTAAAGATCTTTTTTCTCGAACATCTGCCAAAACGTTCCTGATAACCAACCAAGTGCCGACCAGAAAATAGCGGCCGTCACTAATGACGCGGCAACAAAATGGNTGGCCAACTCAGCAGGCAAATTTCCGCCAAAAATCTCAGGCTTTGGTGCTCCAACGATCTGGGGCAGCGCTATTAATGAAAGTCCAGCAATTCCCCAAACAACCCCTTTTAGGAAGACTAACAGCGAGATCCCTGTCGCAGTGGCGGCCACACAAAAGAACCACCACCCCTGGCGAGAAGCAAGTTCCACTGCGGGCGCACCCGGAAGTTCTGGAGGGAGACCCAAGGAAGGCGCAAGCGATATAACACTAAAGCCTGCTACACCCCATATAACACCTGTTCGGCCGTTAATTTTACCTTTCGAAATGGAGAAGCAGGCCACCAGAAGAAAACCAAAACCTATACCCATTATAATATTGGTAATTGTTGTAAAAAATATACGTTCCCACCGTTTTCCCTGGCTTAAAATTGTAGAAATATTTTTTGCCCAATCACCATGTTTGCCGTGGGCTAAAATAAGCATGCTGTTACGGTAAGTACTCTGTTTCTTGTTTACATCCCCCGCTTTAGCCTCAAACTGTTCCGCATGAAGAATTATTGGGGTCGTCGTAAACTCTTGAATAACGCTTATGATAATCCCACTGAGGAACCCCGCTAGGATTGCCGCTGCAAAAATACGCCGATACACGTTTTGAACTTAGAAACTTAGTGACAGGGAAACGCAAAAGAATGGCGGGTATCATGCGCAGCATTATGAATTGTATCAGAGTGCGCAAATCCGGCACCGACAACTAGAAAGGCGCCAAACAAAAAAGCGACGACAGCAGGCGTATATTGTTTATTCGACGCTACAAGAGCTTTTTGGTTATCGACGATCATCTCTTTCATTGGTAATTCCTTTGCTGTATGCCCCTCAGAGTGACTTGGTCTATCAAATATTGCAATAGCAGGTCGGCCATTGATTCACAAAGTGCCAATGGCACTTATAATGATCAGGACTTCAACAAACCTTCTGACAATTACAGTGGCTAACGTTTGAGCAATTGACAGGATGTTTTTCTTGCTCAAGTACCACAAGATTAATCATTGGGAGTTATCCTTCACGACCGGGAAACCTTATGCCAGTAAACTTGACATAGGATAACTCCTCCATTGCGTATTTCACCCCTTCGCGCCCAAAACCAGATGAACCCACACCACCAAAAGGTGTAGTATCCATGCGAAATCGACTGCCCTCATTTATCCAAACAGATCCAACGTGCAGTTCCTCGGACATCCGAAATGCGGTTTCCAGGCTTGAGGTAAAGCAGGAGGACTGCAGCCCAAACTCCGAATCGTTAGCTATTTCAATGGCATTTTCGATATTTTTTGCTGGGATAATCACAGCTACAGGGCCAAAAATTTCTTCACAAACAACGCGCTCATTAGGTGATGCAGTGACAAGGATTGTTGGATAGATAATTGCATTCTCTCGTTTTAATGGAAGAGGCGCTTTAGCTCCACTAGCAACAGCTTCCTCAACCATCTTTGCTACCCGGTCAGCGGCCTCAACATTGACCATGGGGCCAACATCCGTATCCTCTTTTGTTGGATCGCCGACTTTCATCGCTTTCGCCGCATCAACAAAGTATTCCAGAAATTCCTCCAAAACAGCCTCTTCAACAATGATGCGCTGCGCTGATATACATTGCTGTCCGCTAGCTTCAAAAGCAGAGGGCGTAATGCGCAATGCCGCGTCCCGCACATTAGAATCTGCGCATACGATGTTAGCGGAGTTCCCTCCTAACTCGCCGATGAAGGGTTTAGCTCCGGCCGCACTAGCAAGCGCCTCACCTGCCGCAGTACCTCCAGTGAGCGTCACCACAGCAATATCTCGATGCGCAACTAGATGTCCCGTGACATCGCGCCTACAAGCCACAACATTTACCAGACCATCTGGAACACCGGCACGCGTAAAACACTCAGCAATCAATAAGGCTTCTCCGACACCTTCAAACGCTGGCTTAATGACAACCGAGTTGCCCATAGCGATTGCGGGGGCAACTTT
>PBOV01000005.1 GCA_002724505.1 Rhodospirillaceae bacterium
CGGACCAGTTTCTATTAAAGATTGGAGGCCCCAGAATTACACCGGACGATATCTTGGGCCTATCACTTTGCGAGAGGCTTTTGCAAAGTCGTCCAATACGGCCTCGGTAAAAATTTCCGAAAAAATTGGCAGACAAAAAGTTATTAATGCAGCTAAAAGACTTGGGATTACTTCTAAAATTACATCACATCCATCAATTGCCCTGGGAACTGCTGAAGCGAGTTTGCTAGAAATGACCGCAGCCTATGCTATTTTTTCTAACAAGGGTTTTCCGTCTTGGCCATATGGAATTATCGAAATACAGGACAGCACAAATAAGGTGCTTTACCGACGGAGGCCTGTTAGGGCCGACCCACTCGTTAGCAAAGATACATTGAAATCTATGCAATCAATGTTGGTCAATGTAGTAAAAACCGGCACTGGAACTAGCGCAAGTTTTGATAGACCGGCCGCAGGGAAGACTGGAACTAGTCAGGGCTTTCGCGATGCTTGGTTTATTGGGTTTACCGCAGAGTTGGCGACGGGTGTTTGGCTGGGTAATGATGACTCTTCGCCAATGAAAAATGTATCCGGTGGAAGTGCTCCGGCTAAGATGTGGCGTAAATTTATGATGGATGCTTTGCAGGGGGAATCTGTTCGCCATCTACCGCGACCCTAGTAAGTAATTTAGAAAAAATCTTAATCGCGCTATCCTTTAATTAACCTATGCTATAAAGCTTCTCAATGATTAAAGCTCCCGTTTCTAATAAGTTCTTACCAATTACTCTTCTGTTAATGATTGGCAGTTTGTGGGGCTTCTTCTTTGTCCTAATTAAAAACACGGTCACGAGTGGGATTCATCCCACGGCCTATGTGTTTTGGTTTTGTCTGGGCTCGGGCGCTGTAGTTTTTTTAATCGGGCTTTTCCGTGGTAGTTGCCCACCTATGACCAAGCGGCATTTGGCCTTTTATTTTCGGGCAGCAGCGCTCCGTTTTACCTTCGCTAATATCATTCTTTATACGGCACAAGGAAAGCTCCCGGTGGGTATAATGGCGGTAATAATGGCCTTTACTCCAATTTTCACCTATCTTGTAAGCTTGATAACTAGGGTTGAGGGATTGGTTTGGACGCGTCTTTTTGGAATTTTTCTTGGGTTTGTAGGAGTTTTAATAATTGTGGTCCCCAAAGCTTCTCTCCCCGATCCATTATTAGCAGGCTGGGTTTTAATTGGTTTTGGCGCACCATTAATGCACGGGTTGGCGTATGTATTTCTTTCTGATGCCAACAGGCCACCGAATATTGATTCTCTACAATTAGCAGCAGGGACACTGCTTGCCGCAGCGCTAATGGCCTTACCAATTTCTCTGGCGTTAGGGGAATTCCATTTACTTGCGCCACCATTTACAAGCGGTGAGCTGTCGATGATTCTTCATGTTGTTTTAGCTGGATTCAATTTTTACGGTATTTTTGAATTAATACGCATTGCTGGACCAACTTATATGAGCCAGTCTAGTTTTTTGTCTGTTATCTTCGGTGTTTTTTTCGGCATCCTTCTACTAGGTGAACAGCATAGTCTGTTTGTCTGGGTAGCGATTGCTTTAATTCTTGGGGGTATAACGTTAGTGAATTTTCGGCAGGCGAAGCCATAAACCTCCTTTTTTAAGGGTGAATTATTTCACCCAATCAATAATTCGATCTTCTGGATCATCTCCTCGCTGTTCAGGGATTACTCGTCCCCTTACCGAAACACCTGCCTGATGAACTGTATTTGGATCGCCTGAAATCAAAGGGTGCCACCAAGCAAGTTCTTTGCCTTCCGCCACAAGGCGGTAGGCACAGGTTGCTGGCATCCAATTCAAACTTTTAACGTTTTTAGTGCTAAGAATGATGCAATCAGGAACGGTGCGTTGACGATTTTTGTAGTCAGTGCAGCGGCAGGTTCCAGAGTCTAAAAGCTTGCAAGCGATATCTGTGTAGGCAATCTTGCGGGTATCGACATCTTCCAACTTTAGTAAGCAACAACGAGCACAACCATAACACAATGCTTCCCATTCCCTTTCACTCATTTGCGATAGGGACTTTTTTTTCCAAAAAGGAACTGATTCTTGTTTGCTCATTCTTTATTTTAGCTGTTTAGAAATTATTTTTGCCATTACCTCAGCGTTAGTCTGATGGTTGAAGTGAGTAATATATTTTCCATCCTTCCCCATTAAAAAAACGATTGATGAATGGTCTAATAGGTAGTTATCAGAATTAGATTTAGTTTTATCCTGAGTGGCTTGGGAAAAATAGATCCGATATTTTTTGGCAACGTCTTTGATCAAATCCTGGGTTCCAGTCAAAGCAATAATTCCCGGGTAAAAATTTTTCACATAATCTTTGAGATGGTTGGGTGTGTCTCGCTTAGGGTCGATAGTAATAAAAATTGGCTGAACACTCTTCGCTTGTTTTCCAAGAAATTGTAGCGCGGTGCTCATGATTTGCAGTGCTGTGGGGCATACGTCGGGGCAATAGCTATAGCCAAAATAGATTAACATAAATCGGCCACGAAAATCAGAGTTAGTTCGGAAGTTCCCGTTATGATCGAGTAAATTGAATGTTCCCCCGATTTTCGCATTTCCGGGGACCCCGAAACTATTTTTATTAGGGGAAAGAAAGCCAAACTGCCACGCGACAAGAAGCATCGCCAAAATAGAAACTACTGCAATAGAAGCCACGCGGAAAGCTGACAGATTCATAAAATTGTCCCTTTAGTGATGGTCAAACATGATATAACCGGTACCATCCAGATTATATAGTAAACAAAGAGATATTCTTTTGTGTACTGATAACATAGCGTTACCTAAACTAAATCTTAATAATTGCGCTACCGTGGCTGGACTATGAAGAATGTTAAGTATGTAACCCTACTTTCGCTTTTGGCTTTACTGTGGGTGGAGCCGGCCCTCGCCGATATTGAGCTTTTTGGCAAACATCCAATATTTTCTGCGATCAAAGAAAATGATTTAGATGAGGTAAAAAAAGCGATTGCAGGTGGAGAAAAAGCAGACATTGAGGACTTTGACGGTCGGAGTCCTTTAATTTATGCAAGTATAATAGGCAATGCAGATATAATTGATTATTTAGCTGAGGTACCTGTTTCAATTGTACATAAGGATAACCTGGGAAATTCCGCCCTTTATTATGCTGCAGAGCGTGGACATGTCGATGTTGTTGAAGTGTTACTAAAAAAGGGCGCTATGATCGATACTAAAAATCGTCGTGGGATCACGCCTTTAATGATTTCTGCTAGTCAGGGCCGAAATGAAATTGTCCAAATCCTCCTTAAAGGCAAAGCAGATTCGACCTTGCGAGACTATACGGGGCGGACCGCCCTGATGTGGGCGGAGTGGAACCGGAAAGCCAATATTGTA
This sequence comes from Rhodospirillaceae bacterium, assembly GCA_002724505.1. Lineage (GTDB taxonomy): Bacteria > Pseudomonadota > Alphaproteobacteria > MPNO01 > UBA2964 > UBA2964. The sequence goes on from PBOV01000005.1 coordinate 3,394, forward strand.
AATATCTTACGTGCATCAGGCGTCAGAGAATAGAAAAATTAGCGTATCCGAATTAAAAAGTGCAATTCATTTCTCTATTTTTTTAGGGCGTGATCCAATAGCTTTGTTATAAATGCTTTAAAAAATTTTGATACATTGCTTGCCGCCCGTTTTTGGAACGTTACTGCGGATTAGAAAGAAACTTGTATGGTATCAAAACGGCTTCTAATCGTCGCTCACGCGCCGTCGGAAAATACCCAGGACATGGTGGGTGCGATCGTTCAAGGGGCGCAATCTACCACTAATGGTCGAATAGAGATCACGGCACAGACAGCTTTTGAAACAAATTCAGATCATGTCATTAAAGCCCAGGCTATAATTCTCGGAACTACAGAGAATCTCGGTTACATGAGTGGTGGGATGAAAGATTTTTTTGATCGAATATATTACCCCTGCTTAGAAAAAACTCAGGGACTACCTTATGGCCTTGTAATACGTGCCGGCCAAGATGGAACTGGTACTTTGCGCGCCATTGATAAAATTACTACGGGTTTACGCTGGCGAGCGGTTCAGAAGGCTTTGATTTGTAGGGGTAAATGGCGGCCAAACTTTATTACTCAATGTGAAGAACTTGGGGCAGCTACAGCACTGGGGCTTGATCTCGGTGTTTTCTAAATAGTTTCCTATTCGCCCATTTGCACAAGAAAACCTCTAACTCGGGCAATCCGAAAGACGTAAAGAAAGATTGCAAACCCTGTCGCAATATATAGAACGTTCAACAAAATGGCATTTATTAAAAAATCCGCTCTAAAGACATTGTCAGCTAAAACTGTGCGCATACCCTCGAAAACATAGGCTGATGGTAAAGCCCATGCGATGGGTTGCAACCAATCAGGTAAAATTGATATCGGATAGTAGATGCCGCTAATTGGTGCCACGAGAAATATTCCAACCCAGGCTAAGCTTTCGGCTCCCATACCGTATCTGAGGACGAGCGCTGAAACTATTAGGCCTATGGCCCCACCAAAGATCATAAGGTTAATGAAGAAGGCGATAAGAGGTATTCCCATATCAAATATTGAGTAGCTATAGAAAGGGATTGCTAATATCGCCGCTGGGATTACGCCGATGATCGTTCGAACTAGGCTAATGAAAAGAAGTGATAGGGCCCATTCATATGGACGGAGTGGGCTTGCAAATAATTGAGCAAGATTGCGCGACCACATTTCTTCTAGAAAAGAAATAGCTACGCCAATGTTACTCCGAAACATAACATCCCATAAAAGGACAGCAGCAATTAACATCCCGGCTGTCTTAATAACAGGAGATTCAGATGTTAGTAAAAACTGACTCATAAAGCCCCAAAGAACCATCTGCATTATAGGCCAATAAGCTAACTCTATGATCCGTGTCCATGAACTACGCAGCAAGAATAAATACCGTAGGCCCATCGATCCAATACGCCGCAGATCAAAGGTCCGGTCGGGATATTGTTCTACGGGTTTAAAATCTGCCATTACTTACCACCCCTTTTAGGGATGTTTTCTTCTCTTCGTGCAATATCGAGAAAAACCTGCTCTAGTGTTTCTTGCCCATATCTTTTTACTAAACCCTTTGGGGTGCCGTGGTCGACAATTTTTCCCTGTTTCATCATCAATACATTTGAACACAATCGGTCGACTTCGTTCATATTATGAGATGCAAGCAAAATTGTTGCGCCGGTGTTCATGGAATATTGCTCGAGATAAGAACGTACCCAATCACCCGTATCGGGGTCTAAAGAAGCGGTTGGTTCATCTAATAATAATAAAGTGGGGGCATTTATTAACGCTTTCGCCAACGCTACGCGGGTGAGTTGTCCTGATGATAACTGGCCTGTTGGCTGATCAATAAATTCCTCGAGTACAAGCGCACCCGCTAACTCTTTAATACGCTGATCTGCTCGGCGGAGTCCATACAAACCAGCAAAAACACGAAGGTTTTCCCTAACCGTTAATCGCTTTGGTAAATCGACATAAGGAGATCCGAAATTTATTCGGCGTAAGATACGATGCCGCGAAGCAATCATATCTTCACCTAAAACTTGTATTCTGCCACTAGTCGGCAACAAAAGCCCCAGAAGCATAGAAATTGTTGTCGTTTTTCCAGCTCCGTTACCACCAAGCAGCGCCGTAATTGTTCCCGCTTTTACTTCAAACGTAATCCCATCGACTGCCGTTTTGTTGTCGAATTTTTTAGTTAGCTGCTCTACATGAATTGCTATGGTATTCATATGTTTTCTATATCATACCAGGGCGCTAATTTGACTAGTATTCTCCATAAAAATATCAATGACTCATAGTTTGGTTTATTGGTCGTAAAAGGAAAAATTTATGGCAAGGGCGCCCGTCATCGATGAAACCAGCAGGGTTCAGCTTCGGACTCTTGTACTTATCCGTTGGGTCGCTATCGTTGGACAGATGGCTACTCTACTTGTTGTCCATTATGGCCTCGGTTTTGGTTTGCCGCTAATGGCGGCTATTTTAACAGTCTTGGGGTCAGTAGGAATAAACCTGGCTGCGCAGTTTGGAGGCGGGTCGCGGCGGATTTCTGAAAAGGGTGCGGCTGGATACCTCGCATTTGATATATTGCAGCTTGCTGTTCTTCTCTACTTGACTGGTGGCTTGGGCAATCCATTTGCTTTTCTTTTGTTGGCGCCAGTCGCGATCTCAGCAACTGTATTGTCCTTAAGAAGTACCATTATCCTGAGTGCTCTAGCACTTATTGCGATTACTGTTTTATCAATTGTTCATCTTCCCTTACCGGGGAGCGGTGTTCTACCGGAGTTGCCAAGGATTTATTTATTAGGCGTTTGGACGGCACTTGCTATAGGCATTCTGTTCTTTGCCGCTTATACCTGGCGTGTAGCTCAGGCTGCCCGGGCATTGTCCGATGGGTTATTTGCGACTCAGCAAGCACTTGGGCGTGAGCAACGACTTTCGGCTATGGGTGCCATTGCCGCAGCTGCCGCACACGAACTGGGAAGTCCGCTTGGAACAATTGCTGTTATAAGTCGGGAGCTATCGCGTGATTTATCTGAGGACAGCCCAATTTCCGAAGATGTTTTGTTGTTGCGTGCGGAAATTGATCGTTGCCGAGATATTTTGGCAGCTCTTGCCCATAATCCGGAGGGTGACGATTCACCGTTTTCTGCGGTTCCGGTCAGTATGGTAGTAGAGACGGCGGCAATGCGACATCAGATCGAACAGATTTCTATGGTGTTTGATACAGGTCCATTGGTTACGGGTCAAACTCTTGAGGAACCCAGTATTCGCTCTGCACCTGAGATTATTCACGGTATCGGTTCTTTGGTACAAAACGCTGTACAGTTTGCAAAAACCCGGGTGACGATTTCGACTGCCTGGTCCGTCGAAAATTTAAACGTTTCAATCATAGATGATGGACCTGGTTTTTCACCTTTTATATTGGATCGAATAGGCGAGCCATATATATCTCTGCGTATGAGTAAAGATGGGCATATGGGCCTTGGCATTTTTATTGCGCAAACATTACTCGCGCGCACTGGTGCAGAGGTTTCATTCAGAAATCAGCAGGGTGGTGGAGCTTTTGTAACAATTCGGTGGTCCCGCGCTAAAATAGAAAATTTTAAGGTGCAATGAAAAAAAATGAGTGAAACAAACAAGAAAATAGAGTCCCAACCCGATGGGGTTATAGGCAAACGACTTTTAATTGTTGATGATGATAGACCTTTTCGAGAAAGGCTTGCCAAAGCGCTGGAACGTCGAGGTTTTAAGGTAACGGCCGTAGAAAAAGTTTCTGAGGGTATAGCGATGGCCAGGTTGCAAATGCCAAAATTTGCCGTGCTTGATCTGCGTTTGCAAGATGGTAGTGGGCTCGATGTGGTGCCCGTAATCCGGGAAGCTGACCCAAATTCTCGAATTGTAATTCTTACGGGCTATGGAAATATTGCGACAGCGGTGGCAGCCGTTAAGGCTGGTGCGGTTGACTATCTGGCAAAACCGGCAGACGCTGATCAGGTTATAGCGGCCCTACTTACGCAGGGTGCAGATCTGCCACCCCCGCCAGAAAACCCAATGTCAGCTGATCGTGTAAGATGGGAACACATTCAGCGTGTTTATGAACAATGTGATCGCAATGTATCGGAGACCGCTAGAAGATTAAAAATGCACCGCAGAACGTTGCAGAGAATTTTATCAAAAAGAGCGCCAAGAGAAACCAATGATCTCTCTTGATAGTTCTGCTGGTTATTAGTGAGTAAAATACTTTATCGCATACGAGGAGGTCAGGAGTTGTGAATAGGCAAATAAAACGCATACTAAAAATGGTAAGCCGACAGTCTGGAAAGACTATTGGTTTGGTATGGTGACTTATCATGGTTTCTGGTAAACGAGTTTTAGTAACAGGGGGTGCAGGTTTTATAGGCTCGCATTTATGTGAGAGGTTGGTTAGCGAAGGCCACGATGTTCTCTGCGTCGATAATTATTTTACAGGGTCAAAAGGCAATGTGGCCCACTTATTTAACAACCCGCATTTCGAGCTCATGAGACATGATGTAACTTTTCCTCTCTACATCGAGACGGATGAAATTTACAATCTTGCATGTCCAGCATCACCGATTCATTATCAATTTGATCCGGTACAAACCACTAAGACGAGTGTTTACGGTGCTATTAACATGCTTGGCCTTTCTAGGAGAGTTCGGGCGAAAATCTTTCAGGCATCTACCAGCGAGATTTATGGCGATCCGCAGGTCCATCCGCAGCAAGAGAGCTATTGGGGTCATTGTAATCCTATCGGTCCTAGGGCTTGCTATGATGAAGGGAAGAGATGCGCCGAAACACTATTTTTCGATTATCGACGCCAACACAATGTATCCATTAAGGTCGCTCGGATTTTTAATACTTATGGACCCCATATGCACCCTACTGATGGGCGTGTGGTTTCAAATTTCATCGTTCAAGCGCTTCGGAACAAACCCGTGACGATTTATGGTGATGGTTCGCAAACCCGATCCTTCTGTTACATTGATGACCTTATTGAAGCCTTTCTTCGAATAATGAATACCGATGATGAATTTATTGGTCCGGTCAATATTGGTAATCCCGAAGAGTTTACGATCCAGGAACTTGCCGATACTGTCATCACACTTGTTGGTTCAAAATCGAAAATTATTTTAAAGCCGTTGCCTGATGATGACCCAGTTCAACGTAGGCCTGATATTACAATCGCCCGCGATATTCTTGATTGGGAGCCGAAGATTCAACTTCTAGAGGGTCTTAAAAAGACGATCACCTATTTCGAAGGAAGATTGTCAAAAAGCTGATTAACTTATAATTTAAGAATGCCAATGACCCGGTTTCAGAGGGTCGTTGTTGTTAAAGACGGGTTAGAATCTTTCTAAAAACTGGAATCCAGAGCCTAGGTTAAGTTGAAAATAAGAAATAATCCAGTACACTCAACGTCTTCAATCGCTTATTAAAATGACCCAAATTACTAGTGGTATTTCATGAATAGTCAGAGCAACCCTTTAAATTCTGATCTCATAGTTCCGCGCCGTGACACTGGAGTGTTGCCCCACCAGTCGCTTGCAGCTCTTATTCGAGACGGCGAAATCAAGGCCGATCAAGCAATCTCATCTCAACAAGTGCAACCAGCTAGTATCGATTTACGTTTAGGCACTACTGCGTATCGTATGCGAGCAAGTTTTCTCCCTGGACCCAACTGCACGGTTAAAGAAAAAATCGAAAGGTTTGGTTTGCATCAAATTGATCTTACCGATGGCGCGGTATTAGAAACCGGTTGTGTTTATCTTGTTCCCCTTTTGGAATCACTATCTTTAAGTGAGGGCATTTCTGGTGTGGCTAACCCAAAAAGCTCGACAGGAAGGCTAGATGTTTTTATTCGCCTTGTTACGGATCAAGCTCCTGACTTTGATGTTGTAGCCCGGGGATATCGCGGTCCGCTTTATGCCGAGATTTTCCCCAGAACTTTTAGTATAATTGCACGAGCGGGTACTAGGCTGAATCAACTGCGCCTAACTCGTGGTACCCCCGAGGTACGCGAGGCCGAGTTGAGACGCCTAATGCAGGATCAGCCAGTATTAGACCGCGACCTAACTGATCGTGAAACGAGTACTTTGTTTCGGGGGGTGCCATTATCAGTTGATTTGACCGGCATCGGTGATAGTGATCTCGTCGGGTTTAAGGCTAAACCCCANGCNCCTCTTATGGATGTTGATAAAATTGGATATTATAATCCANTAGATTANTGGGATCCAATCTACTGNGATCAAGGTAGTAATATTATTTTGAATCCTGATGATTTTTATATTTTAGCTTCTAAAGAATCTGTCTCTGTACCAGTCGACTATGCAGCGGAAATGGTCCCCTACGACGCTTTTACTGGAGAATTTCGTGCGCATTATGCAGGTTTCTTTGACCCTGGTTTTGGGCATTCTGATGTTGGTGCATCAGGTACTCGAGCGGTCTTGGAGGTGCGTTCTTATGGCGTGCCTTTCATTATTGTAGACGGCCAACTTGTTGGCCGTCTAAAGTACGAACATCTGACTAACAGGCCAGATCAGCTATACGGTGCCGATTCTGGGTCGTCTTATCAGCGCCAGGGGTTAGCATTAAGTAAACATTTTTTACCCTGGGGTGGTTAATAAAAAATGAATGGACCGAGGGTTAAGGCCGCTTTCCCCCTTGTACTAGCACTCCATTTATTTCATGAATAGTTTACTATGCATTTAAAATCCTCTTTAGATGAAGAGCTTTTGGAACATGGATCGGTTTTGCAGGCGACTCGAGAATGGTTAGCCCAACTCTCTATGTTGTCCTGTGGTATTGCTGAAACATCACTGAATGGCGGCAATAAGATGGAAGTCATGAAAAATGGGGGCAGAGAGATGGTTGATTTAGCTAGCCCTTTGCTAATTATCCCATCGGATAACACGCACCGCATTCAGAAAATGCAAACCTTTATTGAGCACAAGTTGGAACAGTGATGCGGGACATGAGTCATAGTGGCAATATTCTTGGGTTAATAGATAAGGTTGCCGGTGCACGGGTTCTTTGCATCGGTGACGTGATGCTTGATCAGTTTGTTTACGGGGATGTTTCACGTATATCGCCAGAAGCACCTGTACCGGTCTGCCGCGTTATTAATGAAACACTGATGATTGGAGGGGCGGGTAACGTAGCAAGCAATCTTGCTGCAATCGGCGTTTCAGTAGACTTTGTTAGTGTTGTGGGTGCCGACAAAGCTTCAGACAAGATTCAAAGTCTAATTAGGAATATTAATGGAATAGTGCCGGAGTTTATAACCGACCCGAAACGGAAGGCGACAATTAAAGAAAGGTTCTTTGCGGGCCCACAACAATTATTACGTGTCGACCGCGAAGAGACTAAGAATGTAGGTGATGATATCAGCGATAGGATTTTTAATTACGCTCAAAAATTACTAAAGAATATGGGTGCTTTAGTTCTTTCTGATTACGGCAAAGGTGTATTGTCGGCAGGTGTTATTGAAAAACTGATTGCTGCAGCCAAAAAAGTGGATTGCCCAGTAATTATTGATCCCAAGGGTGTCGATTACCGACGTTATAGCGGCGCAACGGTAATTACGCCTAATACGCGCGAACTTTGTGAGGCTAGCGGTAGCGAAATTTTTGATGATATGAGTGCTGCTGCTGCCGCAAAAAGCATTGTGCAAGAGTATGATATTGAAAATATTTTATTAACACGAAGCGCAGAGGGTATGACTTTAGTGTCCCGCAACGATGTTGATCATTTCCCGGCAGAGGCACGGGAAGTTTTTGATGTATCAGGCGCCGGTGATACTGTGGTGGCAACACTGGCAGCTGCTTTAGCTTCAGGGGCTCATTTAATGGATGCGGCGTGTCTCGCGAACGTAGCCGCTGGGATTGTAGTTGGGAAAACCGGGACAGCCGTCGCAGAAGCATCCGAGATAATAGAATCATTGCAGCGTCAGGATTTGTTAAGTTCAAGTGCGCTGAAGATCATGTCATTAAAAGCGGCTCTATCCCAAGTTGCTCGGTGGCGCAAAAGAGGAGATCGGATTGGTTTTACAAATGGCTGTTTTGATCTTATTCACCCTGGCCATGTGGCTCTTTTAACAAAGTCCCGGGCCGCCTGTGACCGTCTGGTTGTTGGTCTTAACGTTGACGCCTCTGTAAAGAGGCTCAAGGGAAATTCACGTCCGGTTCAGAACGAAAACTCTCGTGCGTCCGTTTTGGCATCTTTGGCGTGCGTCGATCTAGTAGTGCTTTTTGCGGAGGATACTCCTGTTAAACTGATAGAGGCGTTAAAGCCAGATCTTCTGGCTAAAGGTGCAGATTACGCCTTGGAGGACGTTGTCGGTGCGGAATTTGTTCAATCCTATGCTGGAAAAATTTTGTTAGTTGATCTTGAGGAGGGCCAAAGCACGACAGGTACTATCGAGCGCATGAATCAATAATAAATGGAAATAATTTAAGGGCGGGGATCGGATAGACGTTGTAGGCGCTCGCTTGCGGTGAGAGCAAATCTCCGCAATTGCTGTCGTTTCCGAACCGCATTAAAAGATCGTTCTGGGGCCTTCCTTTCAATTGTGGCTCCGAAAGAGTCGGCAATGATGATGCCACAGTCTGCAGGTAAAATTTTGGTGGGAAAATGTTCCGATACTGCAAAATAAAATCGATCGCTATAAGGTAAATATTCCATCCATTTCAAATCTTTTCGAAAGTCGGCTACGGTACTTTTGACTTCAATGATAGAAAATCTCCCACTGCTATCGAGCGCGATTATATCGACTCGCCGGCTATTTGGCAGACGGAATTCGGTTAACGTCCCATATCCCATATCGGTGAATAGTCGGCAGACACCCCGGGTTAGCGCTATAGTAAGCGGGGTCCGGTTGCCTACCCGTTTCCTGCGGTCATCTTTCTCAGGTTCAAAAGGAAGTTGGATGGGTAACATTTAACTATACGGTACTAAGTCCCTAAAAATAGAAATTGTTTGTGTCTTGAAATAAAATGTAATGAAAACGATGCATTGGAAGTCGGATGTTAGTAGTAACAAGATTTTAGTGCGATGCTAAAAAAATTTAATATATGAACGCGCTGTATAATGATAACTGTAGTAATTCTCAAGTGTCTCAAAAAAGACAGCGGGATCCTAAATCGA
>PBOV01000023.1 GCA_002724505.1 Rhodospirillaceae bacterium
AATTGCCGCGCAAAGTACGTGTAATAAATTCTGAACTCGAAAATTCTGAGACGTCGAATAATTCCCCCCCGAGCATTCCGTCAAAAATCTGGCGAGGGGCATTAATCTCATTGAATTCAAGGTTGATGCCTTTTGGCTTTACAAGCCCGTATTGCAGGGCATCGAGCCTATCATAACCGCCGGCCGCAAAGCGAAGTTTAAGCATTTCCAGTTCCTAAATCGTTTGGTTGGGGTTTGTTATCGTGTCCTCTTCGATAGTATAGATCGGTAGAAGGATTCGTCTATCGAGGAAAATTATGGGAACAACAGTCAGTCTATGTGCGTCAGACGGCCACCAATTGGATGCATATCTCGCAGAACCACAAGGGTCACCGCGGGGTGGAATTGTGATTGGGATGGAGATGTATGGCGTNAATGAGTATCTGAAAACTGTCTGCGATAAATATGCTGTTTCCGGCTATTGTGCGATTGCGCCTGCATTATTCGATCGGATNGAACCCGATTTAGTGTTGCCATATGACCCCAACGGGATGAGGCGTGGAAAAGAAATTAGCCATAAAGTTGATTACGGGGAGGTNCTTGATGATGTTACGGCAGCGGCGGATTATATCGGTTCAGCTGGAAAAACAGCTATCTCTGGTTATTGTTTTGGTGGGACTATTACTTGGCTGGCTGCATGTCGCTGCCAGTTTGATGCAGCCGTAGCATATTATGGGTCCAATATGTGTGACTTCCCNGATGAGGAAGCACGATGTCCAATGATCAGTCACGTAGGCGACCTTGATACTGCTGTGCCACCGGGAGATGTTGAAATGTTCAAAGNTCGTCNACCNNAAGTNAGNTGGTTTATATATAAGGGGGTAAGACACGGGTTTGATAGTCATGTCCGGCCGGAGCGTTATNATATAGCCGCTTCCGTTTTNGCTTGGNAACGGAGCCAGGNTTTTTTGGCTAAACATATCGGTTAGTGGTCTATGANTAACAAGTCTCCTNCCTTCACCNATTGCTGCGTGGGTNANTTGTATNANGTTCNGGCTGCNTAAATCAAACCAATCTAAATCTGATCATAATACCNTTCNTTTTTNTTTTTGGNGNGACCCCTCTATANTCATTGGGTAANACCAAACNGACGAAATGGGTTTCGTTGACGGCTGTGATCAAAATTGGAAAAATTTTGCNTNTAACCACAAGGTCNTGGATAGATTGATAAGTAAAAAAGCTAGCCGGGGCGGTCTTGCNGGCGCCTTTTCACACCGAAANTTTGCTATATTTGCCATTGGTAATTTCCCATCGCAATGTGGTGTTTGGGCTCAGCGCTTAGCGATTGGGTGGCTNACCTGGGANTTGACGAAATCCCCTTGGTGGCTNGGTGTGATGGGGTTTGCTGATTTAGTCCCTGTCGTTCTACTTAGCCCGCTAGCAGGATACATGGCGGATCGTTTCGAGCGGATTAAACTAGCNCGGCTAATCCAGTTTCTAAANGTNNTTGTGACTGCATTGTTGATGGTNACAGCNTTTNCAGGGTTTTTGAATATTGAGCTTCTGCTTTTATTTGCATTCATAACAGGCATGGATCATGCGCTTTTCCAGCCAATTAGAAGCTCCNTGCCGCCCGCTCTCGTGCCGCGTGAGGACTTGCCTGCCGCAATCGCTTTTGGCGGTTTTACATGGAACAGTGCTCGCGTGATAGGTCCTGCGATTGGAGCGACTATTCTCAACTTTTGGGGNGTAAATTCTGTCTTTTTAATCAATACAATTCTGTATTCCTGGTTCTTTGCGGCCTTATGGTTAGTGCGTGTCCCTCCTATGGCCAAGCCCCCGCCCTCTGGACTATCCATTCTAGGAGATATAATCGCTGGATACCGCTACGCCGCATCTCATCCCGTTATTGGTCCATCGCTNTTGATACTTCTCGGCTCATCATTCTTAACCAGACCNCTTGTAGAGCTACTTCCTGGGTTTTCTTCGGGAATTTTTAGCCAAGGTGCCGAAGGATTAGCTATTTTAACTTCTGCGATGGGTATTGGCGCGGTCGCTGCGGGAATTACAATTGCTCAGCGTGGGCGCTTCGAAGGATTAGCCAAAATTACAGCATATGCGGTAATGGTTGGCGCAATTGTCTTAGTNGTCATTACCAATACTAACCATTTTGAGGTGGCGGTTGTCTGCATGGTGTTTTTTGGCATTCAGTATTCGCTTGTGGGGACCTGTATTCAGTCGCTCATCCAAGCTGTAGCTGAGGAAACTATGCGTGGACGGGTTCTCGCACTTTATGGATTGATTTGGATTGGCGGGGCTGCAGTTGGATCCCTTTTCATGGGTGCCGTTTCTGAAGTCTTTGGGCTCACGCAGCCAATTTCAGTAAGTGGAATACTTTGTCTAGTTGTTTTTATTTATGCATGGCGGGTTAAGGNNTCGATTGAAGCTTCAATCGTTAAGCAAGGTGGTGGATAATCANGACTGCCAAAAATTNATATCTATATTAATCAAGTCCTTCGGTTCATCAATATCACAGCTTAAATTTGGATTGTTTAAAATTGAAATTTTGCANCCCGCATCGATCGCCGNTGCTTGATGTCTTTCAAGACTATTTGCACCAAATAAAAAGTTTATAGAATCCGGCGGTCGAATAAATAGTGCGTTNGTTCCGCGTTTGCTNTCGTCCGGAGCAATAATNACGAGTGGGGTTGCTGGTGCGTGTTCATCTGCGCTTGNAAGAATATCTCTTAGGTCGGTCTGTTCCAACTTGGCNAGATCGGCAGGCAAAATAAGTAATGCCGTTGCGTTGAACGAGGAACTCGCTTTTCTGGCAACATCAAGGGCGGCATTTAAATTAGAATTAGGGTTCTCCAATATAGCGTGNGCACTCGCTTCTTCTGCGAGATTGAGTGCCTCCTCATCCCGGCTAATGACGAGAATATCATCAATNCCTTGCGNGGGCAGCACTGNCTTGAGCACATGAAGGAACATGTTNCNGTTAAGCCTATAGCGTTGTTCATNTGACAAGAAAGCTGAAAGACGACTTTTGCCCTCAGCAAATGGTTTGACCGGAATAATTGTCGTAACCGACATAACCCTTAGATCCCTTTACGTGAGAGAGACATCGCAAATTTAAGAGTTTCCTGAGCCAAGTTACTCTCAGTCTGTGCTGAATTCATAATCGTATTGGTGACGTGTACATCTATTCCATTAGACGCAATTTNNTCTGCTAACTGCATATCCTCNCTGTCGATGACCAAACCNTTAATTAACTTATTATAATGCTGTGCTATCCCAAGTGGCGATACCGGTAAGGAGAGCTCCGCCATCATCTTNGCNGCCGGCCCCTTNACTGCATGNCCCCCAACAATGGGGGATATTGCAATAACAGGAACCTTAGTTTGGTTGATTGCCTCGGTAACACCCGGAACATTGAGAATGGGCTCTATACTTAAAAATGGGTTGGATGGACAAAATACGATTGCCTTTAAATCCGTTCGTCGCAAGGNATCACTAAGAAGCGGGGCGGGTTTTGCATCCTCCAGACCCTTGTAATGAACCCCGGTGAATACTGGATTGCAGCGCAACCGAACGAAATAATCTTGGAAAAAGAAGTCTCCTTCTTCTGTGTCAACGATAGTNCCAACACGATNNTCCGTCATGGGTACAATGGAGTGNGCNACATTATGCTGTTGGCATAACGCAAGAGTGACCTCAGAAAGTGTCTGGCCTTCGGCNAGACGGCGAGTACGTTCGATATGTGTGGCTANATCCTTATCGCCTACCTGAAACCAATCTTCGCCCCCAATTTTCTTAANTGANTCCATAAAATNCCAGGTTTCATCTCGAATNCCCCAGCCGCGTTCTGTGTCNTTGANGCCCGCAAGTTTGTATAAGACGGAATCTANGTCAGGNCAGATGAAATAGTCGAGATGCACAAAGTCATCACCGGTNTTAACGGCTATCACTAACTCTGAAGGGTTCAAAATACGGCATAACCCATGTGCCAGTTTTGCGCCGCCCACGCCACCTGCTAGTGCTAGGATCATATTGCTAATAAGTTTGTCAGCGGAACAAATCCTGTTCCTGGTTGCGGATCAAATCCTGAGCGGTGCCCTCACCCTTCTGGGGTTTGTAGCCTCGAATATGCACGATGGGTCGGCCTTCATCTGCTTGCCCCATAACGATTGACGCTGCGGCAGCCAGCTCGTCGGCGATCCCCACCTGTGTCGCCTGCAGAGGCCGTTCGAACAAATCTGGGCGGCCGTTAAGGTCGAGAAGTGCTTCGATTCCTGCCGTACCAATTGCCATTCCAACGGTGCCGTTGCGCCAAGCTCGGCCGACGCTGTCGTTGATAATTACGGCGATCTTTGCCCCGGTGATTTTGCGAAGTGCCCCTCGGAGCGCTTCGCAGCTGGCATCGGGGTCTTTAGGCAATAATAATACTTGTCGTCTTATTTCGTCGTTACTGCCGCTCTCTAACTGCTCGACATTTGAGGTGTCTATACCGGCGTTAGCCATGACGATCCCAAGATTATGCTCGACAATAAGCACGCCCCTGCGCTTTCTGATAATGTCTCTAGATTCCGATAAGATAAGTTCGACAAGCCGTGGGTCTTTCTCCACATCTTTCGCAAGGTTTATAGCCTCTTGACTTGGGGTTACGGAATCAAGCGCAGCATATCTGCCCTCCGATTTTGAAACGATTTTCTGCGCTAAAACGATTATATCGCCATCTTGAAGCGTTAAGCGGCACTCAGTCAGACCGTTGCAAATAATAGAAGGCAGGCCATCTCCGGCAACCACCAGCGGAATATTTGGTAAAGCTATTATAGATAACTGACCTTTATTTTGCGCAGCTGGCCTGTTGTCCTTAATGGCTTGCTTGGCATCCATAATTTAATCTTCCAAAACTTCTGGTATGCCCGTAATACGAATGCCGGACCCAGGAATTTTGTGTGCACGATTGATAAAGATCAGAACCGATGTCATCGCTTCCGCGGCGGCGGCGTTTGCTAAAGGTCCTGCATGCCAGGCAGTCATTCCAGCGTCATTGGCCAGTGTGATAGCGACTTCTCGTGCCGATTTTTTGTTGGCACAGACTAGGACATCGCAATCAATTTCGTGATCCGGGTCTGCAAGATGTTGAGCTGCTATATTTTGAAAGGCGGCAACAACCGTTACATTTTCGCCCAGCATTTTCTGAGATTCTATAACCGCAGACCCCGCTTCCGGCAGCTGCACAGTGCTAACTTTGGGTGGTTTTAATGGTGCGGTGACATCAATCAAAATTTTACCCTTTAGGGCATTAGCGATTGGTTTGAGAGTATTAAGCTGATTGGCGTGTGGAACCGCTAAAACAGCAATTTCGCACTCCGCAGCGGCAGAGAGATTATCAGTACCACGGACACTTCCCCAATTGTCATTACGCGGAGCTGTTGCGGCAATTTCAATGGCGGACTGTTGAGCCCTATTACTATCCCTAGAGCCTATCACCACAGGATAACCGGCTTTAGCCCATCGCATTGCCAGGCCTGAGCCCTGGCTTCCTGTGCCGCCGATTACAGCGATGACGGGTCTAGTGTCAGTCATTAACTTTCTCCTCAGGCAATCGCTACAAGTGCCTTTGCATTATAGGATACCCTTTTGCGCTCTGATTTAACTTTTTTATACAGTGTCGTCCGTTGGGCAGGGCGACGCCCGGCAGCCCTGATGATTTGCTCTATTTCTTGCGGAGCCCATTCCTGTCCGTGGACCGTACCAGCTGCTCGCGATATGCTCTCATTCATTAGCGTACCGCCGAGATCGTTTACCCCAGCATTAAGGCAAGCGTTGATGCCTTGTTGGCCGACCTTGACCCAGGAAGCTTGAATATTGTTAATCACCGGATGGAGGACGATCCGGGCGATTGCATGCATCAAAATCGTTTCGCGAAATGTTGGGCCGCGACGCGCAAATCCCTTGAGGTAGATTGGTGCTGCCATATGAACAAATGGCAGGGGTACAAATTCGGTAAACCCGCCCGTGCGTTCCTGTAACGCGCGCACCCTGACTAAATGTCGGGCCCAATGAACTGGTTGTTCTATGTGGCCGTACATAATCGTGGCTGTTGTTCGAAGGCCTAAATCATGGGCGGTCTCTATAATCGACAACCATTCGTTTGTATTGATTTTATCGGGACATAATGTCGCCCCAATATCGTCATCGAGAATTTCTGCTGCGGTACCGGGCAACGTTGACAGGCCTGCATCCTTAAGTCGTGATAAAAAATCTTTTATTGTGAGATTAAGCGTTCGGGCTCCTTGAGCAATTTCAAGGGGGGAGAAGGCATGAATATGGATGTCCGGGGCAGCGTCTTTGACGGCTGCGCAAATTTCTAAAT
>PBOV01000024.1 GCA_002724505.1 Rhodospirillaceae bacterium
CCTATATCGCTCATCGTGAATCTCTGCTTGCCAAAAAAAACTAAAAGATGATTCCCTATGAGTTGGATAAAACATAAGATCGATAGCTGGCCACCCGTCATCCAATGTACCTTCTGGGTCTTAATTTCCGGGACGTTAATGGTCGTACAGCTTGGCATCGTCCGTATGATTGCCAACGATATAAACGTCTTTGAAATTGTTTTCTTCCGAGCACTTTTTAGCTGTATTTTTATTGCCCCATTGATAGTTGGGAACCCAACCGTTTTATTGAAACCAAACCGGCCGGTGATAATGGGAATTTGCGGTTTTCTTGCCTTTGCCGCTGGTGTTTGTTTCTATTTCGCCGCCAAACACATGCCCATCGCAGACATCACAGCAATCCATTTTTCTCGCCCCATTTTTGCAGCTATTCTTGCCTCCATAGTCCTAAAAGAAGGGTTAAAGGGCCCTCGTGCTATAGCGATAATTGGAGGCTTCGTGGGGGCCGCCATCATTATCCGCCCAGGGCTGGTTGAATTTAATGTTGGGATTTTTTTCGTCTTGGGTGTGGTCTTAGTTCAAACTTGGAACCCAATTAACCGCCGGCTGCTGTCTCAAAGCGAACACCCAGACACGGTTGCAGTATGGACACAGCTTATCGTCCTCCCATTGGCAATGATACCCGCCATCTTTTTCTGGATCACACCAACGATAGAATTACTTTTTTGGATGGCCACGATTGGGCTTCTAGAAATGCTCAATCAGCGCGTGCTCGCTCGGGCTTACATTCAAGGTGAGACTGTCATCGTGTTAGCGCTGCACTATACTCGACTTCCACTTGCCGCCATCGCTGGCTACCTTATGTTTGGTGAAACGGCAGAGGTCTGGATCTGGGTGGGAGCCATAGTTATCGCAGCGGCGGCACTCTATCTGGCCCAACACGAAAGACGTGCGGAGATAATTAACGCTCAAAAAAAATAAACGCACACTGGCGGTGCGCTAGCTAATCGAAAATNGAGTTTTCNTACTTGCCGGNCACTTTGTTAACTAAAGACTATAAAATCGATGGATAAAAAGNGAGGTGGCAGGGCAGTAGGAAGAGGCCGCAGGGCTTGGCATTCTAGGAAAATTTAGGTACGCCTTGTAAAACATTTATTGGTTTAACAAATCTAAAATAGGAGACATCATGACANCACTTAAGCTCAGCATCGCGTCCACTGATTATGATCATTTCCGCGATTTCCGTACTGGTGATGTGCGCGCTGAAGGCATCGACCACAACTGGTCCACCCTTCGGCACCACGAAGTATTCGCTCGTTTTACAGCAAGTCGTGATTGGGATGTCGCTGAGCTAAGTTTTGCTAAATTTACTGCCCAGGTTACNCGCGAAGATGCAGATATTATTGGGCTACCTGTTGTTTGCTCTCGGTTGTTCCGATTTTCTTCTTTTTATGTAAACAAGAATTCGAAGATCAAGACCGTNCAAGATCTTAAAGGCAAACGTATTGGATCGCCAGAATGGGCGCATTCCGCCGCAGTCTATATGCGGGGCTGGATGCATAATGATTGCGGGGTCAAGCTACAAGATGTCGAATGGTATCAAGCAGGCGCCAATGCCCCGGGCAGAGTTGAGAAAGTAGAGCTCAGTCTCCCNGATGGCGTCGAGATCACCCGGNTCTCTGATAAATCGCTATCNGAATTGTTGGCATCNGGCGAAATAGATTGTGCAATCATTGCGCGACCACCGACTTGTTTCCTGGAAGGAAACCCAGATGTAGAACGCCTCTACCCCGACTATCTCGATATGGAAAAAGACTATTACGAAAAAACTAAAGTTTGGCCCATTATGCACATTATGGTGATGCAGAATAAAATCTTGGAGAAGAACCCATGGGTTGCCCGCAATTTACTGAATGCCTTCAATGAATCTAAGGACCGTAGCGTCGAGCGGCTTCTTGACCCTGCCGTGTCACGCTATCCGCTAGCTTGGGTTCCAACCTACGCCCGTGAAATGCAAGAAATGTTTGGGAAAGACCCTTATCCTTTTGGAATCGAGGAAAATCGTGCAACNTGGGAACAAATGCTCCTTTATACCTATCAGCANGGNATCGCCCACAAGCACGTAAAGCCAGAAGATATATTCCCTAAAGGTATCATGACTGACGTAGTTGTTTAAAAGAATACCGCAACCGTTACCGACAGACCGACTGGCGCTANNTGGAAAAACACCCCCAGTTAACAAGTCAAAATGCAATAGTGATCTGGGGTGCTTTTCGGCTGTCCAATTCTAATTAAACAAATCTTTTCTAAAGGAAATTTAAGAAATATCCATCATCTTGATCAGCGGGCGGATATCAGGGGCATCAGCCAATTTATTCCAGGCATTCACAACCTTATAACTCCGCTCCTCGCCAATGACGGGAACACTTTGGGCGCGGAACTTTTGAGCAATATCTTCGTCTGTCATTGGGTTTGCTGGATGACCCGGGGGGTTAATATTCTCAACCTCATGGCTAATACCATTAGCCAACCTTACCACCACGCGGACCATCATCGTTTCCGGCATGCGCCTTTCAATTTCCGGATCAACTGTCACCACAATTTTGTTCAAGAGTGGACGAATTGAGGGGTCTTGCACTAGCACCTCATCAAAAGAGGCAACCGTAATTGGGCCATCAAGTAAAGCTCGGCAAAAAATATAAGGAAGGCTATGGTCGGCTGTCTCGCGGGTCTTGGGGTCCCACTTCTCTTGCTCACCGCCAATTTCATGTTTGGTTAATTCATCACAGAAAATTTCAACAAACTCGATGTCAGAAATCTCCTTAGGGGTGATTTTCATACGCAAATCAAGTGCCGCCCAAACGACAGATTGACCGTTGGCCTCCAACGGCCAGTATTTAACCGAGACATTTGGAAAAACAAATTTACCCCCCTCCGTTGGAAAGGAAGAAATTTCAAAAGAGCCTGTTACATTTTCAAATAAACCGCAACGTCCTTCGAATGCATTTCCGGGCCCTATCATGCCTTCTGCTGCGAGGGTCGCAGCAAACACCCCATTGCGCGCCGCAAATGGTGTGGCAACATTCTTCCACGGCGTCAGCTCCCCTGAGCGAGTAACTCTAAGAGGCACCGTGGAGGTTGCCGTCATCCCGATTGCGTTAGCAGTCTGTTCAACAGATAGTCCCAGCAAATTACAAATGCCTGCTGCTGCGGCAAGCCCAACAGCAAACCCCTGGTCCCAGCCAAGGTCACGCATCTTAGAAAACTCACTAAGGCGTATAAAAACCTCATAAGTCACCAACACTGCAGCGAGAAACCCTTTGCCATTAATCGGCATCGCACCGGCCAATGCGAGATGAGCACCCAACCCATCGCTCGGATGGCCTCCTGGGTAACGATCGTTGAAATCAAAATTGCGAATCATACAGGCATTAATAAATCCTGCCATTTCTAATGGCAGAACAGAATTGTTAAAGAGTGTCCGACCAGGGAAGATACCTGGGCTTTGATTTGACGCCAGTCGGCGTCCTATTTCTGCAGACTGACAATTATGAGCCCCAATTGCGCAACCAAGGGTATCAATTAAATGCTGACACCCAAGAGTGGCAATCTCTTCGCCAAGATGATCAAAAGCCAAATCGGTGGCAAAGGTAGCAATCTGTCGGGTGAGACGATCCAAAGAGTTTTCCTTTAATTGCAAACTAAATAGGGACGTGTTCGGCGCGAAAAGACGACAGTGGCATGGGTGGGTTTTCATTACTCCCGTCAATCCACATATCAAAGACAATTTCCTTTTCTGGGGTCACCTCTATCAATCGGGCGCGGCACATATCCGCCCGGTTGTCATTGGTTGGCACACCATCAATGGTGCAAATGCCGCCGAAATTCATAAAGGTGTTGCCAGTCTTTGGAAGTCGGTAAGCACCACCCTGATAACACCCATAAAGGCCCTCACCTGGACCTTTTCCATCACCAAATGACCAAACTTGTTCGACGGTCATCTCCTCTTCATCAACGGCAAATTCAACCACACGGCTATAATTTTTTTCGGCCGGAAGTTTTTCCGTAAAAGGAAGTGCGCGATGATTGCCATTGTCAAAACACAAGATGGTACCCGTTGGCGTTACAGAACAATCATGCTGATGATATTGCCATTCGACATTCCCGATCGGCTTAAGAAGTTTGTCTGACCAAGGTGCCCGCCAGTTCCCAGGATTACCCAAAATCCATTTTATGGCGCCCGAACTCCTATAAAATTTCAGAATACAATCCTGAGTACGCAGCGACAGCATTATCGTATCATCGCGTTTGTCATAAAAGACCGCATTGGTATGGCACCAGTCATTACTATCCGGATATCCCAACTTTTGCCAATAATCCGAGCAACTTCCATAACAAAGTCGGTAAGGGTCGAGCATATCAAGCAGATGCCATTTATTGACAGTGTTCCCTTCTGCCGTGACTTCAAGCACAACATCCCCAATAACCCTCGCCGGGCCGCGTGGTGCGTTCTTATCGGTATCGTTTTGTGGCCAATCTCGAAATTCACGAACTTCCGCGCTCAATAACAGTAGATTGCCATTTGGAAAATAATTCACTCGGTGATGAGTCAAAGGCGCATCAATTGCCACCGAGTTTACTGTTGGCGTTTTATTTTTCCATTTGCCGGCAACATGCCATTGGCGCACGACCTCACCTGTCCGAAGTACTTCCTTGATAAGGCCAGCGCCGGTTAATGAGAACATTAGGTTCCCATTAGGAAGAGCGCAACTATCCTGCGCTGCAGTATCGAATTTTAAATTCAAAGGAAACTGCCCCTGATCGTCAACGCCAACAATCCAGCCGACCTTGTTGCGCCCGCTATCTGGCCCACCGGGCCGAACATTAAAGACCATCATACCTGGTTCCCGCCGTTCCGGGATACATATCCCAATACTATGAGGCGGTAGACTGCATTTATTCATTCAAATTGGTCCTTTTTATCGGCCAGGGCGGACGAACAAGACCAAGATTCTCCCGTAGGGTTGTCCCGCTATAAGAGGTTCGAAATATTCCGCGACGCTGTAATTCCGGTATCACGAGTTCAACAAACTCACGCAAACTGGATGGAAATACCGGTGGCATTATATTGAATCCATCGCATGCCCCATCAGCAACCCAACGTTGCATCATGTCGACCACTTCTACCGCAGAGCCAACAACCTCATAGTGACCGCGAGCGCCAGCAACTCGCCGATAGAGATCTTTTATTGTCAAATTTTCTCGATGCGCTATTTCAATAAACAGATCCACCCTTGTAGAGCTCGTCTTGTTGCGCGGTATATCAGGTAGCGGGCCATCGATGGGGTAGCCGGACAAGTCATAATCAAGGCGTTTAGACAAAAGCTGTAACCCTGTAACCGGATCGATTAAATCCTGTAGCTGATCATACTTTTTTACTGCCTCATCGTGTGTTTCCGCAACACATACCAACAATCCGGGCATGACTTTAAGGCTATCTGGGTGGCGGCCATAAGCAAGCATTCGATGCTTCACGTCATTATAAAATTCTTGCGCTCCTTCAAATGTTTGTTGCGCACCAAATATTACTTCAGCCGTTTCTGCAGCGAGCTCACGTCCATCGTCTGATGCCCCCGCCTGCACCATGACGGGTTCTCCCTGTGGGGATGGAGGCACATTTAATGGGCCCCTAACCTTAAAAAACTCGCCCTCATGATCAAGGGTCCGAAGCTTATTCTTGTTGAAAAAAATTCCCGACTTTTGATCACGAATAAAAACGCCTTCACCCCAACTGTTCCACAATCCACGCACAACATGAGCAAACTCGTGGGCCCGCTTATAACGCTGGGCTTTTTCCATATGTTCGGGCAGTCCAAAACTATCAGCTTCCGCTCTATTGCCTGATGTCACCAAGTTCCAGCCGGCGCGGCCGCCACTAACAAGGTCTAAGGATGCAAATCTGCGGGCTAAAGAATAGGGCTGATCATAAGTGGTTGTTGCCGTGCAAACTACGCCAAGGTTATTTGTATGCTGGGCGAGTGAGCCCATCAAAGTAAACGGCTCGATCCAGGTGCCATAGGAATCATGGGTCATAGCATCAAGTTCGCCGCGCCAAAACGACACAGAATCCGCCATAAAAAACATATCAAAAAGGCCACGCTCTGCAAGCTGCGCTAACTCAATAATATGTGGCAGATTGGATCCAGAATTTGGTATGCCATCGGGGTGACGCCAAGCGGCAATATGGTGCCCGCAGGGCCAATAAAACATCCCCAATTTCATTTCATCCGACACAACCCCAATCTGCCCCCTCTTTACAGCGATCCATTAATGCGCCTCATCCCAATTCACGCCCGACCCAGTGTCACATATCAATGGTACGGATAGGTTGCCTGCGGACTCCATAGTTTTTTTCACTACTTTCTCGGTCACTTCCAATTCGCTCCCGGGAACTTCGAAGATTAATTCGTCGTGGACCTGGAGCAACATCCGCGCCTTTAGCTTCGTAGACTTAAGCGCGTCCGGCATCATAATCATCGCACGCTTAATAATATCAGCGGCCGAACCCTGCAGGGGGGCGTTAATCGCGGCGCGCTCCATAA
>PBOV01000025.1 GCA_002724505.1 Rhodospirillaceae bacterium
CTAAAGGTGTCACGCATTGGGCCGTCGGTCCATTTGCTCCGCAACGCTGTTCTCTAGAGCTTCTATCTGGTTGCGCAGAATTTGCTGAGCGGCATGACCTTGGAATATATATTCATGTTTATGAAACCCGTGGTCAGGTCGTTATGGCGCGAGAAATGTACGGTGAATATGGTGGGTCATTCATTAACTATCTTGACGCAGCAGGGATGCTTAATCACCGTCTTAATATAGCACATTCGGTTTGGATTACGCGTGAGGAGATGGATCAAATGGCGGCAGCTGATGCCGGGGCCGTCCTTTGTTACAACAGTAATATGAAACTCAAGAGTGGAATTTCGCCAATGCGTGATATGCGCGACGCAGGAATGCGGGTTGGTCTTGGTTGTGATAATTGCTCAGGGAGTGATGTTCAGAATATGTTTCAGGCCATGAAGGCTTATTGCATGTTAGGAGCTGTAAGCGACCCGATACCTGGAACGCCGTTGGCACACGAGGCTTTACGCCATGGCTCATTGGGAAGTGCTAGGACAGCATGTCTCGATGATCAACTCGGGGCGCTGAAGCCGGGTTATAAGGCTGACATGATGCTTATCGATATGAACGATACGGCGTATTTGCCATATAATAGTGCTGCTCGCCAGCTTGTTTATACCGAGACTGGGCGTTCGATCGATACGGTGATTATTGATGGTAAACTAGTCATGAAGAATAGGGTCGTTCAGACTATTGATGAAGAGGCCTTGCGCGCGGAAGTTGCCGATCTTATGAAAAGCTTTATCCCGGAATATGAGGAGGTCGTTAAACAACGTGAGGTCGCTCTTCCGTATCTGATGGAGGCTCATCAACGAGTTTGGGACACTGATATTGGCCTTAGGCGTTTTATTGCCCGGACCGGGTATGGTGATGGGAACTTAACAACATAAAGAAACCCAAACGTTCTATTACTGCTACAGGAGGTAAGATGGCTTTTACCGGTTTGTATAAGACTCTCTTTTCAGCGCCAAACATGAAAGAGGCACAGCGTTTCTATAAAGACTGGGGGCTACGAAAGATTAAAGCGACGTCTGCGCACTCTATTTTTGAAACTAAAATAGGTAGTCGGGTTGAGTTGAAATTACCCGGCGCGGAAAATTTACCGCCAGCCGCCGCCCCTGATTTGCATTTCCGAGAAATGATCTGGGGTGTTTCTTCGAAGAAACACCTCGCAGAAATAAAGAGAGAGTTGTTGAAAGATAGAGAGGTTACCACAGACAAAGATGGTACCTTACATTGTATCGACCCGAATGGCCTTGGCGTCGGATTTAAAGTTTGGAAACCACGTACAAAAATAGATGGACGCCGGAGCAAGATCAATTCGTTCGATAAACAGGAACGGGTCGATGAAATTAGCGTGTTCTATAAAGACGCGCGTCCAATTCGTATGGGACATATTGGTTTTATCCTGCCAGATCTCAAGGCGGCGGAAAAATTTTATAAGGACCGGTTGGGTTTCTGGCTATCAGATCGCTACGGCAATGCCGCGCTATTTTTACGTTGCGCTGCAGAGAGCCAACATCACAACCTTTTCATGATTTGGAGTGAGGCTGGCAACACCAAATATCACCATACAGCCTTTGAGGTGCGTGACATTCACGAGGTATTTGGTGGCGGTGTCGCCTTTGATAAAAAAGGTTGGGAAACAGAGGTGGGCCCTGGAAGACATCCAATTTCGTCGGCCTATTTCTGGTATTTTAAGGCTCCATGTGGCGGTGCTATCGAATATTTTACTGATTCAGATTATCTGACCGAGAACTGGAAACCACATAATTATCAGAATAATCTTTTTTCGGAATGGCATTTGCCGGATGGGATCAAGCAAGTGCCAGATGGCAAAATTCGGCCATCGGTTTCTGCTGCAGGCAAACACTGATTGGAAACTGCGTATCGCTCCAGAAAGAGGGCTGAACGTGATTGGTTACAGGGATATCGGAAATCTCCATGATTGGGGAAATAAATCGCCGTTCGAAGGGGCGGAATTTTCAAAGTTGGCTAATAGTAAACGTTCTTGAAATCTTTAGTATCGGGTGCAACCAGGAACATTCGGCCCAATATGCGATGGCATTAGAGAGCATACATGGAAATATTCATGCAACGTGATCTGGACGTGGACTTTTTAATAAAACTAGAAATTGGGGAGTAAGAAATGTCAACAAATGTAGGTGGGCGGATGAGGCGCTGGCAAGAACAACGCTGGATACTTGATGCGGTTATCCGCACTGTAGGTGTTGAATGGGACCAGGGTCGTCTGCGATATGGCGCCGCCCCAGGTGGGTCACAGGCGGCTGGAGAATTTCGCACCGTTGGCTCGAAAATCAAGCGCGTCGGGGATTTTGTTCGCGAGTTTTCTAATGCGGCAACACGGCGCGAAAAAAAAGCTGCGGCCTTTGAAGCGGCGGGCCGCATCGTTTCAGCTCGCGAAAGTTACATGACCGCTTCGTTACTTTGGGCGGCGGGGCGATGGCCAATCTTTGAGACAAATGATGAACTGGAGAATCTTGAGAAGCGAATGAATTATTGTTATGCGAAGTTCATTGAATTTGCCCCACACCCGGTCGAAATTGTTCGTATTCCATTTCAGGGTAAGGAATTACCCGCTTATCTGCATTTGCCCCGTAAAGCTAATCCGGGCGAGACCTTTCCCTGCGTTGTAAATATTCCAGGTATGGATTCCAGCAAGGAAACCGGCGTCAACATGTATGGAGACGCCTATCTTGAGCGCGGGATTGCAGTTCTTAGCATCGATGGCCCAGGTCAGGCAGAGAGCGTTGCCCTCGGGATTTTTGTTACTAACTCTAACCATATGGATGCGGCGGAGGTAGTGATTGACTGGCTTGAGAAACACCCAACTATTGATTCCGAAAAACTGTTAGTGAGGGGTTCAAGCTTCGGCACCTATTGGGGTTTGCAATGGGCCGCCGCACTTGGCAATCGAATCAAAGGGGTAGCAGTTAGCGGTGTCTGCCATGAACCCGGCTGTGACACAATTTTCAATATGGCATCGCCGTCATTTAAATTGCGTTATATGTGGATGTCAGATTATGACGATGAAGCGGAATTCGATAAGTTTGCGAGGACTATAGATCTGAGGCCCTTCGTTCCATCAATTACGTGCCCGGTGCTCATTATGGCAGGAGAACAGGATCAGCTTAGCCCCGTTGAACATAGTTATGATGTATTTGATTTAATCACGGCTCCAAAGGAAATAGTGGTCTACGAAGGTGCTAACCATTCGGTTGCAGACGCTAGCTCCGTGGTCCTCGGAGATAACCCCAAGGACTATCTAGTGAACTGGTTGGAAGAGCGGATAAATGAAAAAATATTTGAGAGCGTTAAAGGCTTTGTCGACAGCTCCGGGCACCGGGTCGATACTCCAGCCTAAAATTTAACCACGTTTCGGTAATTCTCGCAGCAGGACACCGACACCCTCTCGAGGCTCACGAATGTGCAGCCTGTCCTGTATTTCCCAGCAAAGCGCAGCGCAGGTTTCAATTACAGGAACCGCAAAATCGCGTTCCATCATTTCGACGATGCTCAATAAACGCCAGGCGTTGCCTTGCAGATAAATCGCTTCTGCGGTGGGGTTGGCAACGAAGGTATCATTAACCAATTTGTACACTTGCTCGGGAGGTATCTCGCCGGCTTTTTCGAAGGGTACCTCGAGGGGTTCCATTGCTAAAACAGCAAATCCAGCTTCAGTCATATAATCGCGCGTTAAGTCGTTCTGTAATCTTGAATAGCTTACACCAATAATTTTTCTGGCATGCACCGCTTTTAGTGCATTGGTGATATTTTGGTTGGCGGTGAAATGAGGAACACCCATCTCTCGCTCCCATTTCCGGATAATTTTTTTCTCGCCTTCGACCCCAAGCATCATAAAAGGTGGAGTGCCGGAGTGATGAATTAACTCAACCCCGGCGTTGGCCAAAACCACTGCGTTGTCATGATAGCCTTTGATGGCATTTTCAAACTCATCCTTTGATCCACGCTGGACATTTTGATGAATGGGGATTAGGCCGACTCCTTTCGGCAATAATCTAACTGTTTCTTCCATAGAACCCGGCCGCATCGTTGGTTTAATAAGGCCAACGGTGCCTCGCCAGTTTGAAAAACTCATTCTTCTTACCCTCCCATTAGGGCGTCATTATTGTCATACCAAAAGTTGATCGGGACTCCATCGCACGGTGTGCGACACTTGCTTCGCTTAGGGTGAATTTCTGGTTGATCTCAATTTTTACTGCCCCACTTGCGACAATCTCAAAGAGTTTTGCGGCCCGCGCTTTGATTTCGTCTGCGGTTCGCATATGCCAATAAAACGCTCCAGCGGTAATAGAGAGTGCACCCATTTCGTTAAGCCTGAAAATATCAAATGGTGGAACAGGACCCGAAGAAGAGCCATAAGCGACAAGTCGACCCAGGGGCCGTAGCGCTGCGAGTGATGCTTCAAATGTATCAGCACCTACTGCGTCAAAGACGGCAGTGACCCCCTCACCGCCAGTCAGAGTTTTAGCTTGCGCTGCTATATCTCCACTTTTACTGATGATTACGTTATGGCATCCGTGTTTGGCTGCGAATGCTGCTTTTTCTTCAGAGCTAACAACTCCGATAACGTGGGCTCCAAAGGTCTGTGCCCATTGTGAGATTATCATTCCGACACCCCCTGCAGCTGAGTGAACAAGAATGACATCCTTCTCCGTTACTGGGTGGGAGTCATGAATCAGGTATTGCGCCGTTAGCCCCTTGGTTATCATAGCTGCTGCAGTTTCATCTGTGATGTTGTCTGGGAGCTTAATTAAACGATCAGCTTTCATTGTACGCTTTTCGCAATAAGATCCACGCGGCAAAGCATGCCCCCCACTTGAATATGCAACGCGATCACCAACCTCAACATTACTGATGCCGTGACCGAGTGCTTCGACGACACCGCACCCTTCACCACCAATGACGTGCGGTAAATGCGGCAGCGGGTATCTCCCATTTCGGGTATGGATATCTGCGTAATTCAGGCCTATCGCGGTATGACGCAGAAGAATTTCTCCGAAGCCGGGGTCAGCGACGTCTATGTCTTCATAGCGGAGAACTTCTGGACCGCCGTAATCATGAACTCTGACTGCTTTTGGCAACCGCCTGTTCCTAATAGACGCTGTGCGCCCGAACGGGGACATCCATTGAACCGATATTTTGAAACTCGAGGTGCATTACGTCACCCGGCTTTACAGGGCCAACTCCGGCACAAGTTCCTGACATAATAATATCGCCGGGATGAAGTGTATAAAATTTAGAGGCCCAGACAATTTGTCCCTGAAGGTTAAGTATTAGGTTGCGGGTATTATTTTTCTGACGGACCTGATTTTCAATAGTTAGGATAAAATCTAGCTGCCCCGGATCTTCAATTTCATCGGCTGTAACCAGCCATGGACCGAGGACAGCATAAGTATCAACAGATTTGCGGAAACTCCTATCTTCCTTGCCGCGCACCACCATATCCATCGCAATTGCATAGCCCGCAACAAAGGAAAGAGCGTCTTCGTATGCAATATCGCTTCCCCTGCGTCCAATCACGACACCAAGTTCTGCCTCATGGTCAGTACGTCGATCACCAAATCTGACAGCAACACCATCTGAAGGGCCTATTAACGCGCTATTAGCTTTGAGGAAAAGACCCTGGTCTTCCATTTTTCGTCTTGGCAGGCCCTGGGAAATACCGGCATCTGCTGAAGCTTCTTGAGCATGATCTTCGTAATTCTGAGGGACGCCAATCACTTTAGTCGGATTGGCGACTGGGGTTCGAAATGCAACATCTGTAACTGGCTTGCCTTCAGCACTATCTGCGGCCTGTTCTAATTTGGGCCTCATTTTTTCAAGATTGGCGATAAGCTGATCTCCCATCGGGAGGGGATAGCGATAAGCTGGTAATTCACCTTCGACTACGCTAGTGACATCATAAACGATATCATCTCTGACGATACCAAAACGGTCGTTATCATATCTACAAATTTTCATTCTTTGNTTCTCCCTGATCAGATGGTGATCAGTCCTATCGCTGGATTGGGGGGGCGTCAATGGACGCTAAGTCTNTGTTTTATCNTTGGCCTGTCATATAAANNTTATATAAATGGAATAACGACAACCCATAAAAANTTGAAAGCAGATTTNACCTAGTCTGAATAGCNTCCCAAATCCTCAGTGGCGTTGCCGGCATGTCAATACTTTCAATACCAAACGGTGCCAGAGCATCTAGAATCGCATTAATCACAGCGGCCGGTGCACCAGTCGTACCGCCTTCGCCCGCACCCTTGGCCCCCAATGAGTTTGTTGGGCTTCGGACCTCGTTTAATACGCCATTGAAAAAAGGGAGATGTTCGGCCCGAGGTAATGTGTAATCCATGAAGGACCCGGAAAGTAGTTGTCCGGAAATGGCGTCATAAACCGTATGCTCGTATAGGGCTTGTCCTATTCCCTGAGCTATAGCTCCCTGCGATTGACCGTGGACGATCATCGGGTTAATTGCCTGGCCAACATCATCTACGACAGTAAAGGCGACGACGTGGGTTTCACCAGTTTCGGGATCAATCTCGACCTCACAAATATGACATCCATTGGGGTAGGTTACATCGCCCCCTTCATGGAGAGCATCACCACCAAATTCGCCGGCCGAACTATGTTCCGATGTTGAACCGTCAATGGCCCGAGCGACCTCAAACATACTGATGGATCGATCTGTTCCGGTTATAATGTAGTGTCCGTTAGAAAATGAAATGTCAGTTTTTGTCGCTTCCAGTAACTCCATCGCGATATTAAGTCCTGACTTTACGGCTTTGTCGGTCGCTTCAACCAAGGCAGGTCCTCCGCGAACAATGCTCCGAGAAGCATTTGTGCCAACACCGGTTTTAATAAGTTGAGAATCCGCCTCAACCATTACGATGCAATCTAAGGGGATACCGAGTTTCTGGGCGATAATTTGTCTAAAAGTTGTTTCATGTCCTTGGCCCTGGGCTACTGACCCAACACTAAACAAAACAGTGTTGTCCCTACGTATGATCACGCTGCCATATTCTTCAGCAACCCCACCGGCCCCTTCAATATAGTTGCAGACGCCAATACCGCGCAGCATACCCCGTTGGGTCGCTGCTTTGCGACGTTGCTCGAAGTTCTGCCAGTTCGCGCGCTCTAGTGCTGTCACCATATTTTTTTCGTACTCCCCGCTGTCATAGGTTGACCCAACAGGGCTGGTATAGGGCATTGCTTCAGGCTTTACGGCATTTTGTCGCCGAAGCTTGATGCGATCGATTCCGGTTTGCCGAGCGGCTTTATCAATTAAGCGTTCCATTAAATATATGGCTTCAACCCTCCCAACACCTCGGTAGGACGCTATAGGCACGGTATTAGTGAAAACCCCGGTAAGGTTGAGATGAACGGTTGGGGTTTTATAAATACCCGGTAACATGCGAGTGACGTTGCGTAACGCCGTAAACGGTGAACTGCCAGCTAAATAGGCACCAAGACTGCAGATGCCTGAAACTTTTAGTCCAAGAAAATCTCCTTCGGCGTTAAGGCCAAGTGTACCCTGCATAGCATAGTCACGGCCCTGATTAGCAGCCATGAATTCTTCGGTACGAGTAGATAACCACTTGATTGGTCGACCTAGTTTTCGGGCCGCCCACATCACAACAGCATATTCTGGATAGGTGAACGAACGAGAACCAAAGCCACCCCCAACATCTCGAGAAATTACCCTAATTTGATCTGGGTCCACACCTAAGGTTTTGGATAGCCGGTCACGCGTAATGTGAACACCTTGACAGCCAATATGCAGCAGAAATTGTTCTGTTTCTGTATTGAACTCGGCCAGCGCCCCCCGAGGTTCCATAAAACATGTCACTACCCGGTTATCGATAACTTTGATTGAAACCACATGCTCCGCTGTTGCGAGAGCGTCATCAGTCGCTACTCCGTCGCCGGCGACCCAGTCAAAACACGTGTTTTTTGGAGCTTCTGCCCAAAGCTCCGGCTGGCCGACGTTTTTGGCAGCCTTTATATCTGTAATGACTGGCAGTAATTCGTAATCAATATGGATTTTCTCGGCTGCTTCTGCGGCGGTTTCTGGTGTATCGGCAATAACGACAGCGATTGGGTCACCGACATGTCTTACACGTTCACGTGCCAAGGGATAATAGGGAGGATTTGGCATCAAAGTACCATCTTTATTAGGGTAGAGTGGTCCACGTTCTGGCACATCTGAGGGCAGAACGTGGACACCCGATGCCTCGAGATCTTTCGCTGTGTAAATTGAGACAACGCCTTCTAATGCGTATGCGGCAGCCTTGTCGATTGCGCCAAGTTTTGCATGGGCATGGGGTGAGCGAGCAAATACTGCATGGAGTTGTCCGCTGAGATTGTGGTCGTCGGTATATCGCCCCTGACCTGTAAGGAGACGGTGATCTTCCCAACGGGGAATCCATGCTCCGATACCGTTTTTAGTCTCTATCATTGTTATTTGTCAGCCTTGGTATTTGGACCATGAACCCTAAGAGATAATTTTAACCATTGCACCTCACGTGCGAAGAGTGTCCAGCTGAAAATTTCGATCTGAGGGACTATGCAGTTTGCGCAAGTGAAGAATGCCTTATCCTTTGTAGCCTGAACGCCTAGCCCAATACTCCCAGGCCCGGTCCAGACCCAGGGGGCCAAGCTGATTTACGTTGCATAAATCGACTTCTTTTGGGGTGAGATAATCAATTTCGCCGCCCAGCAACTTCGCCTGCATAATCATTTTTGCTGTGACCTGAAGGTAGATAGCTGTCATCACAACCTCACGAATATTTCTGCGGGCACAAACACAGCCATGGCGCTTCATTAAAGCTGATGCATTTTCGCCGAGAGTACTTGCAAGATCACGGCCTTGCTCCATCGTAACAACTAGATGGTTGGTTTCACCAAAATTATCTCGGATATCCCATATCGGAACATTGGCACCCATTGGGGCACTCATATGAAGCAGGGGCCGGATTAATGTATTGGTCGCGGCGAAGGGGATTACTTCCTGTGAATGATTATGAACGACTGAATTCACATCGCCACGAACTTCATAAATTCCCCCGTGAATTGCACGTTCACCATATGGCGTTCTACCTCTAAGGTCGCCGATTGGTTCGCCATCAAGGCGGAATTCAACAATGTCATCCATAGTGATCAACTCAGGTGCGCGTGAAATTGAAATAAAATAACTTTCTGGGTTATTAGGATTGCGGACACTGATGTGACCAAATGCATCGACAACACCCTCACGCGCTAAAATTCGGTTTGCTATTACTAGCTCCCCTATGATGCCGTTGATGTTTTCCATAATTAAATCACTCCTCTTGAACTTAGCAATAGGGGCACCCAGGGGTATCCAAGAAATGTGCTATTTGCATCGGCGGCGGCGTCTGCTCGCTACGTGTTTCAACAATGACCTGACCGTCGATAATTACGAATGAGATGCCTGGTAAGTCACCATGTGCTATGGCATCTGACATAGTGTTGCCAGATGACCCTTTCACCGGACCCGCTATCAACAAGTCGGCTGGTGACCCTTGTTCCAAGATACCAACATCCAGACCATGGGCTTTTGCCGTGTTACCTGTAGCAACAGCAATGGCATTTTCGGGGGTCATTTCACAAATTGAAGATAGAAAGAGGATATTTCGCAACATGCCGCGCGGGATCACGCCCGTTCCGCCAGGCGTGTCAGTCCCTAGCGTTAATCGGTCAAGTCGTCCTTGTTTCATGAGCCGTTGCGTAACCATATAGGTCGATCGATAGTTACCAGAGGAACAGACTTCAAGTGCGAACTCTGAATTGTCCACTAGTGCATTGAGATCTTCGTCTGACATAGGGATGGGTCCCCCGGAAACGTGGGCGGCGATATCCGGTTTTAACCAGGATAAAGTATCAAAGCCACAAATTTGGCTCGACCCGGAGCGCGACACTCCCCCAGTATGAACCTTAGTTCTTATACCCCTTTCGCGTGCCATATCAGTATAACGGATTGCCTCACGACGGTTTTCTTCCAGGGGAAAAAAAATAAACTTAACCAAAATAGACCCCGCCTCAGCGAGCCGATCGAAATGTTTTTCTGTCATGCCGGGGACAAGTAAGGCCGTTCCTGCATGCACTTTGACATTACTCCAACGGACCCGGTTAGTTGTGGCACACGTAACCTCTGCAAGAGAGGTTACCAAATCAGCAGATAGGTTGTTGTAATCCAGTCCTGGAGTGTGTAGCTCGCCGGCAGAGATCATGCTTGTACTGCCGCCATGCATATAATTCCCAATCCACCCCATGGTATCTTGTGTTGGTGTCCACTCACCAAATACTGGGTGGATATGACCATCAACAAGTCCGGGGAGGACTGCGCACCCCTCTGCGTCGATTACTTTGTCGTAATTTTCGTCGACGGTTGGGTTTAGGGCCTTAATAAATTTGTCCTCAATCAATAAAGACCCAACGTCTCCGCGTGGGGCATTCAAATCCCCAGTAAAAAACTCACCAATATTGCTTATCAAAGTTGTTGTCACGACGTACCTTGCTTGCCTTTGTAGGCAGAGGTTAGCCTAAGACCTAGCCCTTGTCAGGTGGTGAACCACAGGGCATCTTTTAACTCGTAATAAATAGCATTGCAGGGATGAAGTAATGGTTGCTCGAGCACCCCAAATTGAAACAGTTATAAATAATTTCACCCCGCGCTTTATAACAAGTGGTGTACCGCTTGCAGATTTTCAGGAGGCCACTAACGGCCTAATTAATTGGGAGGATTGGCTACCACGCTGGTCGGCTCGTGCTGAAGTTCACGAGAAAATGGGCCGGGAGGCGCTTGAGGCGAATAACGAGCTCAGTGCCGCTGATCACCTTACGACCGCTGCACTAATTTATCATTTTGCGAAGTTTATGGCAGTACAGTTTCCTGAAGAGATGCGAGCAACTCATGCAAAGGCTGTTGAATGTCATCGTCTTGCGCTGCCGCACATGGACCCGCCCGGCGAACGTGTAGCGATCCCTTTTGAAGGACATCGGCTCTTCGGAAATTTACGCAAACCTAAAGGGGTCCAAAAACCGCCTGTTATCATTATGGTCCCAGGCCTAGAAGCAACCAAGGAAGAAATCTTCGGTTACGCACCGGCATTCTTGGCAAGAGGTATGGCCACGTTACCAATCGA
>PBOV01000026.1 GCA_002724505.1 Rhodospirillaceae bacterium
AATGTCGTCCGTTACCGCATGCGAGATCGAGTACGCTTCCGCCGGCCTCAATCAATGGCGCGAAGCGTGTGACCCAATTTGAAGGTTCATCTGTTTTGTTTGTGCTCATGTCTTTCTTTATAGAGGTTAAAGCTTGATTTATTAAATATTGGCATGTTTTAAATACAACAAGCTTATAAAATCGCAGTGTCGGTATTTTTGGTACAATGATAGTTTTTGATTTAAAATGTTCTAACGAACATGAGTTTGAAATTTGGTTCCCTAGCAGCGACGCCTTTGAAAGGCAGCGTAAGGCCAAAAAAATTGAATGCCCAGTTTGTGGTGATACCAAAGTTGATAAGGCATTGATGGCTCCTTCTGTTGCAGGAGCAAAAAAAGGGAATGAAAAAGCCGTCCACCTTTCTCCTAAAGCAAAGAAGCAGATGGGACAGTATATATCGGCGCTTAGGGAAATACGCGACCATGTTGAAAAAAATAGCGATAATGTAGGAAAAAAATTTCCTGAAGAGGCCCGTAAAATTCATTACGGTGAGGCAGAGGAACGTAGTATTTACGGGGAGGCGACGGCAGAAGAAGCAGAGGAACTTAGCGAAGAGGGCATTGAAGTGCAGCAAATTCCTTGGCTCCCTAACCACGACGCATAATCGGAGCGGCGGCTAACCACCGGTCGTTGCGTTCAGTCTAAAATGTGATATTATTCGAAAGGATATTTTACTTAAACTTTTCAGCACACAGCATGTAGTTCACGGCTAAGTCCTTGGAAAGGCGCCAAACGTCGTTCAAGGGATTATAGCTGATCCCTGAGATGCTAGCCATGTTTAAGTTCTGACGGATTAGTGATTGAACGAGTTCGGAGGGTTTTACGAACCGGTCCCAGCGATGGGTGCCACGTGGCAGCCACCTCAAAACATATTCAGCTCCGATTATTGCAAAAAGAAATGCCTTGGCAGTGCGGTTAAGCGTTGCAAAAATTATTAAACCCCCGGGCTTTATCAATGTGGTGCACGACGAAACGAATAAATCGATATCGGCAACATGTTCTATGATTTCCAGTGCCAACACGATATCAAATTGGGCTTTTTCTGATGCTAATTTTTCGGCGGTAGCAACACGATAAGTAATATCGAGGCCGCTTTGATTGGCGTGTAAACGGGCGACCTCAATATTTTTCATGGATGCATCAATAGCTGAAGTTCTGGCGCCCATGCGCGCAATGGGCTCGGCGACTAATCCACCACCACACCCGATATCCAACACACTTAAACCTTCTAAGGTGTTCAAATTAAGGGGATCGCGTTTGAAATGTGTACAAACTTGTCGCCGAATATATTTCAGGCGCACCGGATTAAAACGGTGAAGTGGTCGAAAGTCGCCCTCTGGATCCCACCAAGCGTCGGCTAAAGCTGAAAAACGCTCAANTTCTGCNGGGTCAACTGTATTTTTNCTATTAATTCCTGCTGTAGTCATTTTTNATGTAATCCAANTTATATAAAGGCCCTGAATTACTTGCCACTTAATATTGATATAGAGTAAGAAAACGCCCGCTGNACNCAGTATCAAANAAATATGGCTTTTCCNGGACAGAAAAAAGGGGCTGGGATTCGCNGTACNTANTTTTTTCGGGTGGATTTTGAGATGACACGAGTTGTCCAAAAATTTGGNGGCACTTCAGTTGCCGACATTGATCATATTAAGGCGGTGGCCCAACGGGTCAAAGCTGAGATTGATCGGGGTAGTGAAGTCGCAGTTGTTGTTTCTGCTATGTCAGGAACGACTAATCAACTTGTTGACTGGGCTGTGCGTGCGGCTCCGATACATGACGCCCGCGAGTACGATACCGTNGTGGCAGCAGGCGAACAAATTACTGCAGGACTCCTCGCATTGTCATTACAGGCAGTNGGGATCGACGCTAGATCTTGGTTNGGTTGGCAAATTCCTTTACGNACAGATGATTCNCATGGAAAAGCNAGGATTNTGGGTATCGAAACTGATGGCCTTAAATTACGTCTAGCATCTAAACAGGTGGCTGTTATTGCNGGGTTTCAAGGATTGGGGTCCGATAATCGGATTACGACTCTAGGNCGCGGAGGCTCTGATACGTCAGCGGTAGCCTTAGCTGCTGCTTTGAAAGCTGACCGATGTGATATTTTTACCGATGTTGATGGGGTCTATACGGCCGACCCCCGAATTGTCGGAAAAGCGCGTAAACTTGACCGAATCACTTACGAAGAAATGCTCGAGATGGCGTCTCTTGGTACTAAGGTTTTGCANACACGTTCGGTAGAACTTGCCATGAATAATGCTGTCCGAGTTCAAGTCAGGTCGTCATTTTCTGAATCCGAGGGTACNATGGTTTTAGATGAAGAAGAAATCGTGGAAAAAGAAGTTGTCAGTGGTATTGCTTATAGCAAAGATGAGGCAAANATTACGCTNGTCGGTGTAGCGGATCANCCAGGGGTCGCGGCTAAGATTTTTGGTCCATTGTCTGAAGCCAATGTTAACGTTGATATGATCGTCCAAAATGTTTCTGAAGACGGCAAGGCGACTGACATGACCTTTACGGTAGTAAAAGAAGATTTTGAGCGTACCCGTGCAATTTTAGAAACAAATCAGGGCTTCCTCGGTTATAAACGATTGATTGCAGATTCCAACGTCGTAAAAATTTCGGTCATTGGAGTAGGTATGAGAAGCCACGCAGGAGTGGCTCAATGCATGTTCACCGCCCTTGCAGAAAAGGGTATCAATATCCAGGTGATCTCGACATCGGAAATTAAAGTTAGTGTTCTAGTGTCAGAGGATTATACAGAGCTTGCCTTAAGGGCTTTACATACTGCGTATGGCTTAGATGCCGCGTAGATAATACGCCGTTAGAATGGCGGCGAGACGGCGACGAAAAATGGCGCATACTATTAGTACAGCAATTCGGCCGCTTTTACGGCGTGTACAGGGCGTAATGTCGGGTTATGGCACCGCGCAGGAACGTCTAGATCAGCTGGTTAAGGTTATTGCTAAGGAGATGGTTGCAGAGGTTTGTACAGTTTACGTGGTGCGTGCGGGTGAAGTACTGGAACTTTTTGCAACAGAGGGACTTAACCCAAGTGCAATTCATAAAACCCGGTTGAGAGTTGATGAAGGGCTAATAGGAGATATCGCCGCACATGCCTGTGTGCTTAATCTAGCTGATGCCCAGGCGCACCCAAAGTTTGCCTATCGGCCGGAAACGGGCGAAGAAATTTATAACTCTTTTTTAGGTGTTCCCATCCTCCGGGGGGGGCGCGTTCGCGGTGTTCTTACCATTCAGAATAAAGCTAAACGCGAATACACCGAAGAAGAAATNGAANCGTTAGAAATGATTGTCGTCGTTTTAGCGGAGCTCATTGCTGGTGGGGATTTGATTGGTCCCAGTGAACAGATAATCGCCGAGGGCAATGCAATTTTACCGCTCAGGATGACCGGCATTCAAATCAATTCAGGGNTTGCCGTNGGTGAGGCTGTTTTGCATCAACCCCGAGTTGAAATTAGAGCAATATTTGCTGACNANCCTNAAGNTGAGGAGAAGAGACTCCAGNGAGCGTTAAACGAGATGCAGGAGGCTATCGAAGACTTGTTTGCGGCAACCGAGCTTTCGGGGCGTGGTGAACACCGTGATGTGCTTGAGACCTACCGGCTTGTCGCGCGCGACGANGGTTGGTTGAAACGGCTGCGCGAAGCAATATTTAGCGGACTTACGGCTGAAGCTGCGGTCCAGAAGGTACAGGAAGATATTCGTATTCGTATGANTATGGCGACTGANCCATANTTGCGGGAACGTATGCATGACTTCGAAGATCTTGCTCGGCGTCTACAGCAGCATTTAAACGATTCCCCNCTGACAGCCGCANGCGACACTGCTNTACCTGACGATGTTGTGCTGCTGGCTAATAATATGGGGCCNGCGGAGTTGCTNGATTACGAACCACATAGATTACGTGCTTTGTTGCTTGAGGAGGGTTCCGCAACAGCACATGTTGCGATTGTTGCCCGAGCGCTAGATATACCAGTAGTAGGGCGCATTACTGACCTGCTAGCACGAATAGATCCGCATGATCCTGTAATTGTTGATGGTGACAACGCACAGGTCTTTGTACGTCCTAGTGAAGATATCCAGCAAATGGTAGCGGATACTATCCAAGCGAAAACGGAACGCCAAAAATTTTATGCCGCGTTACGAGATGAGGAGCCGGTGACGTTAGATGGGCAGCGCATATCTTTAAACCTAAATGCCGGGCTTCTAATTGATGTTCAGCAACTTAACGATACTGGCGCTGATGGAATTGGACTTTATAGAACCGAAATCCCATTTATGGTTCGCGCCGAGTTCCCTGGTGTTGAAGGACAGACCGAGCTCTATAGAAATATTTATCAGATTGCTAATAACAAACCAGTCATGTTTCGCACGCTTGATATCGGTGGTGATAAACAACTGCCGTATTTCCACGACGTTACTGAAGAAAATCCTAATATGGGTTGGCGAGCGGTGCGTGTGGCTCTCGATAGACCCTCGATGCTGCGGCAACAATTACGGGCGCTGATCCGCGGCGCAAATGGCCGAGATCTCTCGATAATGTTTCCAATGGTTGCTGAGGTTGCGGAGTTTGAAGCGGCTAAGTCTATTTTGGAAAAAGAACTTGAACGTGAGCGCAAACGCGGAGGAAAGCTGCCCAAAAAATTAAAAGTCGGCGTTATGTTAGAGGTTCCCGGTTTAATGTGGCAGTTGAAACCGTTACTAAGGAGGGTTGATTTTTTGTCCGTTGGAAGTAACGATTTATTTCAATTTCTATTTGCAACGGATCGTGGCAACCCGCGAGTGGCGAGTCGTTATGATGTCCTGTCGCCTGGGCTGTTGTCTTTACTAAAAAATTTAGTAATAGCTGCAAGAGAGGCAAATGTGGATATTTCGCTATGTGGTGAAATGGCTGGAAGCCCGGTGGAGGCGATGACGCTTATTGGTCTTGGGTTCCGAACGATTTCTATGCCTCCAGTGAGAATAGGCGCAGTTAGAGCCATGTTAAGGTCTCTCGATACTTCTGAACTTTCAACCTATGTAGGAAGTCTTATTGATATACCTGATCATAGTGTTCGGCAGAAACTTATGGCCTATGCACAGGATCATAAAATCCCAATTTCCGTCGGGTAAATTATGTTTGGAATAAGATTCCATTGATTTCGAAAGACAAATTCTGTTACTAACGGCTCATACCAAGTCCTACAAGAATGGTATCCTGGCAGGGAATGAGAGTAGAGCAGTGGCAGAGTCCGGAGCAACAACGGGACCTGATTCAAGCGGCGCTGGTAAGGCGGCGCTGGAGTTTGGTAGAACTTTGCGTGAAATCCGACAGGGCCAAAATCTAAAATTGTATGATATTGCTAACGCCTTACGAATTCGCGAAAGTTATCTAAAAGAGATTGAGGATGGCCGATTTGAAAATTTGCCTGGCCCTACCTACGCCAATGGTTTTGTTCGCGCTTATGCGATTTATCTTGGTCTTGAAATTGATGAAGTTATGCGTCGTTATAATTTGGCAACAGCTAATAATTCCTCGCATACATCTTTAGTGCCTCTGTCGCCCATAGCAGAGGCACGTTCACCTACCGGTTTGGTATTAATGGTTGCATCAGTTCTAGCTGTTAGCACTTATGGTATCTGGTATTACCTCACAGTTCGTGGTCAGAGTTCGACGGAGATAATTTCTGCATTACCGAGAACAACTTCCGATTCCGCAGCCTTGACTAAGAAAAC
The DNA here is from genome assembly GCA_002724505.1 of Rhodospirillaceae bacterium. Classification (GTDB taxonomy): domain Bacteria; phylum Pseudomonadota; class Alphaproteobacteria; order MPNO01; family UBA2964; genus UBA2964. The sequence continues at coordinate 5,780 of PBOV01000026.1, forward strand.
GAATAAAAAAAACATTAATTCTGATGAGAAATTCCCTTCGGAAAAAATAGAAAAGGCGAAGAATCTGCTATCTATCGCAAATAAGGACCCATCACTAAATCGGGTTATTATCCCAGACAAAGTTAAGACTTCTATTTTACACAACAAAGCGCATACGACTCCGCAAGTAAAAAAGAAGGTTCCAATTGTCAAAAAATTAGGAAAAAAAAGGCGAGGCGTAACAGCGCAATCTCAAAATGTATCATTAGAAAAGAAAGTAAATTCTGGACTATTGAAGCCCAAAAGTAGGATTATTTTGCGTGCTAATGCAGATTCTTGGGTAGAGCTCAGAGAGGTAGGAGGAAAACGATTGATTTCAAGAATTTTGAGAAAAGGGGATTCTTACCAGGTGCCGTTAAAGGCGGGCATTAAATTTACGACCGGTAATGCGGGAGGCATCGATATTTTGGTTGACGGGAAAATTATAGAGCCTCTTGGCCCTGTTGGGGCGGTGCGCCGTAATATCTTGTTAGAGCCGGATATCCTCCTTGCTCGTTCCTTAGGTCAGCGTTAGCGCCTCATGCCAGGATTACAGCCAGTACGTGGGACACGCGACATAATGCCTGAAGAGGGTGGGTTGCACCGCTTTATTGAGCAAACGGCGCGTAATGTTGCAGAGCGTTATGGTTATTCGGAAGTTGAGACGCCTATCTTTGAGTTTTCAGATGTCTTTAAACGTACCCTTGGAGATACTTCGGATATCGTAACAAAAGAGATGTACACCTTTACCGATAAGGGCGGTGACGAGATAACCCTGAGACCGGAGGGAACTGCAAGTATAGCGCGGATGCTAATCTCGGGTGGTTTGACGCAAAACCTTCCACTTAAATTTTTCTATCACGGGCCGATGTTCCGATACGAGCGCCCCCAAAAGGGACGGTTCCGGCAATTTCATCAGGCTGGGCTTGAGCTAGTCGGCGTCTCCGAGCCTATTGGTGATATTGAAGTTATAGCCCTTGGCGCTGCGGTTTTAGAGGAATTGGGTATCTTGTCAAATTGCACTCTTGAGCTAAACACTCTTGGTAATATGGCAAGCCGCGCCGCCTACCGGAAACAGCTTGTTGCTTACCTTAAAGATTTTGGTTCAAGCCTATCTGAAGAAAGTAAAGGCCGGCTGGAAAGAAACCCTCTGAGAATTTTAGATTCAAAAAATAAAGGTGATCAGAAGATTGTTGAAAATGCGCCGCTGTTTTCTGACAGCCTGGATACGGAATCTAAAGAATTTTTTGCTGCAGTAACAGAGGGACTGGATGCCCTCTCAATTCCTTTTCAGTTAAATTCGCGGCTTGTTCGTGGATTAGATTATTATTCCCACACAGCATTCGAATTTAAAACGGAAGGCCTTGGTTCAAAGAGTACAATCCTCGCAGGGGGACGATATGATGGGCTAGTCGAGCAGATGGGCGGCACTCCCACTCCCGGTGTCGGTTGGGCTGCCGGAATCGAGCGGTTGGCTATGTTGACCAAGAATAAGCCTAACTTAACGAGGCCCATAGCGGTAATTCCCGTCTTGCCAGAATTTCAGGGTGATGCATTGGTATTAGCACATGAATTACGGTCCTGTGGATATGTTATCGAATTGGGTTATCGGGGGAATTTAAGTCGTAGGCTAAAAAGAGCAAATAAGTTGAATGCGGTCGCTTCAATTCTTCTCGGTC
>PBOV01000027.1 GCA_002724505.1 Rhodospirillaceae bacterium
TGTTCGAAAAGATTTATTTCGTAACGATGGGGCAGCGATTGCCTACCATAAAAGTGAAGGTTGTCAGCCGGGTGTTGTCTTTCTTGGAGGCTTTATGTCGGACATGGAAGGAACCAAAGCCGTCGCGCTTGAGAAACATTGTCAAAGGCAGGGAAGGGCATATCTCAGGTTTGATTATCAGGGCCACGGACAGTCATCGGGGAAATTTACAGATGGTACAATTGGAATTTGGACAGAAGACGCGTTATACGCCATTGATCAACTGACCTCAGGGCCCCAAATACTTGTTGGCTCTTCGATGGGCGGCTGGATTATGATGCTAGTAGCCCTCGCGCGGCCTAACCGTATAGCCGGACTGGTAGGGGTAGCTGCGGCACCAGATTTTACAGAATCTTTCATGTGGAAACACTTTCCGTCAAAAGTTAAGAAAATCCTTTTAAGAGATAAAATCTATTATCAGCCATCTGAATTCTCGGATAGCCCATACCCAATAACCCTCAACTTAATTGAAAATGGAAGAAAACATCTTCTTTTGAAAAAGGCACTTGATATCCAGTGTGAGGTTCATCTTTTACAGGGAATGAAAGATGAAGCAGTGCCGTGGCAACATACCATCGAAATTTCAAGAGCTCTTCTGTCAGAAAGTATCACAATCACTCTAATTAAGGACGGCGACCATCGCCTATCGCGTGATACAGACCTTAAAAAGATCTTTGCCGCTGTAGATAGTTTTGCGACCTAAGAACAGGAAGTCGCTCTACTTATCGCCGTCAACCCAACGCGATAATTTGGGTATTTCAGTTTGACCCCCAACTCTGATTTAATCAGCGAGTTATCAATTTGCCTATTCTCTGAATAAAAACTACGCGCCATCTCACTGAGTGATGCCTCAGCAAACGGAATGGGAGGAGGTGCCTCTACTCCAATTAGATGAGCGGCAAATTCTATTACGTCGGAACTCATCGCGGGCTCATCGTCACAAACATTATAAATTGCCCCTGTACGTGGGCGCGCTATCGACCCTTTTAAAATACCGGCAATATCGTCGACGTGAATACGTGAGAATAAATGTCCTTCCTTGATGACGCGGCGTGCCCGCCCTAAACGAAGTTCCTCAATCGCGCTCCGGCCCGGTCCATAGATGCCTGCGAGCCTAAATATATGGATCGGTAAACCAAATTCCAGACCACCTTCTATCCAAGCTTTCTCGGATTGTATGCGCCGCTTTCCCCGCCTTGTTTCCGCCCGAAGCATTGCGGTCTCAGAGACCTTTACCCCACCAGTATCCCCATAAACACTGGTCGCGGACAAATAGCCTATCCAAGCGAGGTTAACCATACCCGCTAAATCATCGCGATGAAAATTATAAACCGGGTCACCGCNACCGCCCGGCGGNNTNGAAACCAGAATGTGTGTCGCGTTATTTAAGTTATCTAAATTTTTAAGCTTTGCCGAGCCATCAAAGGCCTNCGCCTCAATACCNTCTGCTNTTAATGCCCTACATTTTTCTTCTGATCGCGCCGTTGCANAAATNTTCCAGCCTTCCGNCTTTAGCCTAATCGCCAAATGGCGCGCACTAAATCCAAACCCAAAGCAGAAAAGGTGAGACATGATTTTATCANAAACCTACATCGAACATCGGAGTAAAACTTCTCCTATATTAAANGGTTCNACTATGTAAAAAAATATTATGGACCAAATATACNNNGACGTAATCAATAACTCGACAATTCAAGNGATTATATCCTTTTTTAGNAAAAAATATGGCGAGCGTACCCGTACAGGCTATTCNCNATATCAAAATATTTTAAACCNGCGGCGGCCGGCCTTGCCCANGNCNCAGGGCCGAAAGATAATCACGGNCNGAATAGAGATATCAGANCATGGACTCGATCTGTACAAAATTTAAGTTGCCTATACNATAAAGTTAATAGCGGTGGCATTNTTACTANGTGAAATAGCTGCAAGGGAGTACTAAAATTGNAAGGTATTACTTTTTTAGGAGATCGTAAGGTCGACATTCGCGAGTTCACAGATCCNACTCCGGGTCCACGCGATGTAATCCTCGAAATAAAAGCATCGGGTATGTGCGGTACGGACTTACACGCTTATCGGCGCCCTTTCACGGGGAGCAAACACTTTATAGCCGGCCATGAACCTTGCGGTGTTGTTGTTGAACTGGGCAATCATGTGTCCTCGAGCGAAGCAAAGATTGGCCAACGTGTCATGGTACATCATTACGATGGCTGCGGTAATTGCCGTCATTGTAAATCAGGCTGGTCGCAGCTGTGCGATGAAGGGCCAACCGTTTATGGTTCCGGACAGGGGCACGGCGCCCATGCCCAGTATATGTGCGTCGCAGCCCATACATTAGTTCCCCTACCAGACGAGTTATCTTTCATAACGGGTGCGGCGATTTCGTGCGGCACGGGTACAGCGTATGGGGCCTTAAAGAGAGTAGGTTTGGAAGGTGACGAAACATTAGCAGTCTTTGGCCAAGGACCAGTTGGGCTTTCGACAACACAGTTTGGTGCCGAGATGGGTGCCCGGGTGATAGCCATTGAGACTTCGCCGGAACGCAGAGAACTCGCCTTGAAGAAGGGTGCATACGCAGTAATTGACCCAAGCGATGTCGATCCAGTATCCGCTATCCAGGATCTGACGCATGGCGAAGGCGCCCATAAAGTCGTTGAAACAGCCGGTGTTATAGAAGCACGCAGCGCCGCTGTGAAAGGAACACGAAAATGGGGAACGGCGTGCTTCATTGCCAGCGGAGGTCAGCTAAAGCTGGACGTGGGTCCCGACCTTACATTTCGTCAGGTATCACTTGTCGGACATTGGACCTTTTCAAAAAATGGGCAAGCCGATTGTGCACGCTTTGTTGTAGATCGCAATATTGACGTCGATAGCATCTTCACCCACCAGTTCGAAATAAAACAAGCGGCTGAAGCATACAAATTACTTGATCAACAAAAGACGGGAAAGGGCGTATTTTTGCCTAGTTAGAAATTTTTTACGTTTGTCTGTTAATTTTATTAACAACCCGCACTGGGACAATGTGGCTATTTTCTGCCCAAATTTAAACGCTCAAAAATCCAAATCAGCGTAGTGTTTAGGGGGGGGTTCTCCAGGTAAGTGATCGGCCAGAATAGGGCGCATTGACGGGCGCGATTTCATTCGGACATACCAGTCCTTAGCTCCTTTATGTTCGTCCCAAGGAATATCGCCTAAATAATCTAAACATGAGATATGTGCGGCTGCAGCTATATCAGCGAGTGACATATCATTACCTGCTAGCCAATTTCGTCTCTCACACAACCAAGCAATATATTCCAAATGATATAGCAAATTTTTTTTACCAGCCCGAATAGCGCTGGCATCGGGTGCCCCTCGACGCAAAAAGCGTTTTAAAATTTTTTCACCAACAAGATTATTGCTTACCTCAATATTGAATTTGCAGTCAAACCACGACACTAGACGACGTATCTCAGCTCTTTGTTCAGGAGAGCCCGGAAGCAGACAAGTTTTTGGAGCCACTTCTTCAAGATACTCACAAATCGCTGCAGAATCGCAGATAGCCTGACCGTTTTCTTCGACGAGAACTGGTACATCACCTGCTGGGTTAAGAGCGATAAACTCGGGGCGACGATCCCATAAATTCTCTGTCTTGAGTTCGGCTTCAATTCCTTTTTCCAAAAGAACTATCCGAACCTTGCGACAGAATGGAGACAACCAGAGATGATACAAAACACGCATGAAGGGAGTCTAATCGAATGAGAGGTTGAAAGACAGTGATACCATTGCGGCAGGCTAACACCAAGCATACCATCTTTGTAAGACTAAAAGAAAATAATGACTGAAAGGAATAATAATGGCAGTTGAACTTACGATGGCTTTAGAACGCTACGACCGGCATGTTCCTTTTTTTATGGACATGGTCAAAAATCCTGAAGGTATAAAAATTAAATCACTGGAGGTGGGCATGGCCCCGCCGCGACGTGAAGGTATCGATCGGCACCGGCGTTTTTATGAGGACGAAGAGTTTGATATTTGCGAAATGTCCGTCTCGTCCTATTTGACCTCCAAGGCGCAGAACTTACCCTATACTGCCGTGCCGGTATTTCCGCGCCGTTTATTTAGCCAAAACCATATGTTTTGTAGCACCGCCGCTGGTATTTCAACACCAGCTGACCTGATTGGTAAAAAGGTCTGCTGTCGTAGTTTCCAGACCACCATGTCGGTACTCGCAAAGGGAGACCTCGCGTTTGAATATAATGTTCCTTGGCGCAGTCTAGACTGGCATACGATGAGCCCGGAGTTAGTCCCTTTCCCAGGTCAGGAAACGGCCGAGTTAACTTTGATTGATGAGCCAAGTGCACCAGACCGGCTGATCTCCGGCGAGCTAGCGATGATGATACATCCGCATCCACCGCCGGCGATTCTCGATGGCCTACGCGATGGATCAGTCCACCGCCTATGGCCAGACTTACGGGCCGAGTGCGGACGCTACTTCCACAAATATGGGGATTATCCCATAATGCATCTGTTAGTATTGAAAAATGAGTTAGCAGAAGCTCTTCCGAGTTTACCGAAGGCCCTTATGGAAATGTGGGAGGATGCCAAACGACAGGCCGCAGAATTTTACGAAGACCCAGGTTATTCAGAGATGGCCTTTGCACGGAACGCATTCGAAGAAGAACAAGAAATATTTGGCACTGACACATGGCCGACAGGATTGGCGGCAAATCATGCAAGCGTTGAAAGATTTATGAATTATCTCACGGACCAAACGCTAATTGAGGCCCCTTTTCCAATCGAAGAATTATTTCACGAATCTGTGCTAAACAGCTAAGCAAAAGGAAATCCATCGATGAAAAAATACACAATACCTTCCTTTGAAGTTTTCATTAGCGACCTTCGGTCTCATTTCGCCAAGACCTTACCTGAAACTGAACATTGGGAGGGGGTACGCCAACTTTTAAAAATACTATGCGCCGACGAAGAGATGCGACAAAAATCAAAAGAATGGATAGCAAAACGGGGGGTTGAGCTACAACTGCATCATGATCCTGATTACGGATTTTTTGTTGGTGGCCTTATCCGGCAACCAAATCATCGGGCAAATATTCACGATCACGCTCATACCTGGACAGTATACGGTGTGCTTGATGGTAGGGAACGTACCCATGTCTACAAACGTTTAGATAATGGCAACAAACCCGGCGAGGCGGAGCTCGAATTGCTTAGCCAAAGCGATGCCCCAACCGGTCATGTCGATATTGTGCCACCCTGGGTACCCCATTCCGAATGGGGCATGGGGGAGAGGTCCGTGGCGATTACTGTCCGGAGCCAAAAACCAGGGGGGTATGCCCAAAATCGTTTCAACCTAAAGACCGGTGAAACCAATAATAATCACCGCGGCCTCAAACTTATTCCAACATCAGTTTAGACCAACCAAGCTTTGCATCGGCCATATATGTAAATTTCAAAACCACATCACAAAATTAAAACTAAGGGCGATAGGGATGTAGAAATAATTTAATGGGCAGTTCCATCAAATGAAAAATCTATATATTTTAAGCTGACTGCTCTTTTTCTTTCGATTTAACGAGAACGGGATGTGTCAATTTATCCATCATTTCTATAGGTACAATTTGCCAAAAACGGCGCAATTCCCGATCCCAATCAACGAGAAGGCGTTCAGCAAATCGAGATTGCGTTTCGCGCCAATGCGAAGTGACAAGGTCCTTTAAAATTTGTTCCCAATGGGGTGATTGAATCCGGTGATAGACAACTGTGTCAGGATTAATATTACTAACAAGGCTGGCATCGGTGTCATAGACGAAAGCCATCCCACCCGTCATACCGGCGGCAAAGTTGTCGCCAACGGGCCCGAGAATAGCGATTGTTCCACCTGTCATATACTCGCATCCATTAGCGCCACATCCCTCAACGACAGCATCCGCACCTGAGTTGCGAACCGCAAATCGATCACCGGTCTGCCCTGTCGCAAATAGCTGCCCAGCGGTAGCCCCATATAAAACCGTGTTGCCAATAATCGTGTTTTCATTGGTAATAAGAGGGCTCGCCGTCACCTGTCTGACGCTTATAGTGCCACCCGACAAACCCTTACCGACATAGTCATTCGCATCACCAAGAACCTGAAGTTTAAGACCCTGCACAGCAAAGGCGCCCAATGATTGACCGGCGGAACCACGTAATCGCACGGTAATATGGCCAGGTTGTAATCCGTCCATACCAAAGCGGCGCGTGATTGCAGATGAAATACGCGTACCAATGGCGCGTTGAGTATTGCGGATGTTATATGCGAGCTGCATTTTCTCGCCCCCCTCTAGCGCTGGTGCTGCATCTTTTATCATCTGCGCATCAAGAGAATCTGGAACCTCATTCCGCATACCACGAGTTTCGGACCGATTAACGCCGCCCGGATCGGCCTGCACCAAGAGTGGATTAAGGTCTAGGTCATCAAGATGCGGATTGCCCCGCCGAACCTGCATTAACAAATCCGTACGACCAATAATTTCGTCGAGCGTCCGAGCACCGAGAGAGGCCAAAATTTCCCGAACTTCTTCAGCAACAAAACTAAAAAGATTGACAACCTTTTCCGGCGTACCAGTAAATTTTGCGCGTAACGCATCGTCCTGCGTACAAACACCAACCGGGCAAGTATTAGAATGACACTGACGAACCATGATACATCCCATAGCAACCAATGACACCGTCCCGATACCATACTCATCAGCGCCAAGAAGCGCCGCTATTACGACATCCCGCCCGATCTTTATCCCGCCATCGGTGCGCAACAAAACATTATCTCGTAACCCGTTAAGGGTTAGCACCTGATGAACTTCTGCCAACCCCATTTCCCACGGCAGTCCTGCATATTTTATCGATGTCTGCGGGCTAGCACCGGTGCCCCCCGAATGTCCAGAAACTAGGATGACATCAGCCTTCGCCTTAGCTACACCGGCTGCAATCGTACCGATCCCCGATTGCGCGACCAACTTTACACAAACCCTGGCTTCCGGATTAATTTGCTTTAAATCATAGATTAGCTGAGATAAATCTTCGATCGAATAGATATCATGATGCGGCGGCGGTGAAATTAGTGTAACCCCGGGCGTTGAGTGTCGGAGGCGGGCAATCATACCAGAGACTTTCAGCCCCGGGAGTTGCCCGCCTTCGCCAGGCTTTGCACCCTGCGCGACTTTAATCTCAATCTCTCGACAATTATTTAAATATTCAGCTGTAACTCCAAATCGGCCGGATGCTATTTGTTTTATTGCAGAAGACGCATTATCCCCGTTCGGCTTCGGTTTAAAGCGCGCAGGGTCTTCACCCCCCTCACCAGAGTCTGACTTGGCGCCAATACGATTCATAGCAATTGATAATGTCTCATGCGCCTCCGGGCCAAGTGCACCAAGCGAAATACCTGGGGCAACCAAGCGCTTACGCAGTTCGGTAATTGATTCTACTTCTTCTAAGTCAACGCTTTGGCTATTTGGTGTAAATTCCATGAGGTCGCGCAAGCTTACGGGCGCCTGACGTTGCACCGCCTCAGAATATTTTTTAAAGCCCGCATAAGAGTCACTATCACAGGCATGTTGCAACATATGGATCATTTCACCCTGGAAAGCATGAGCTTCACCAGTCCGGCGATAACGATACAGTCCACCAATCGGCAGTGTCGTTATATCTTCCGAGAAAGCTCGTCGATGCAGGCGGATGGAATTGTGCTGAATTCCAGAAAGACCTATACCTGAAATCCGAGATGTCATACCCGGAAAAAATTCCGAAACCAACGTACGGCTAAGTCCAATGACCTCAAACTTATGGGCACCACGGTACGACGAAATAACCGAAATTCCCATTTTTGAAATAATCTTTAGCAACCCCTGATTAACCGCTTCACAATAACGTCGAACGCACTCAGTTAGAGAAAGCTCACCAAATAGTCCTCGACTATGACGATTAGCTATAGCTTCTTGCGTGAGGTAGGCGTTCACTGTAGTCGCCCCTACCCCAATCAAAACAGCAAAATAATGTGTATCTAGACACTCTGCCGAACGTACATTAATTGACGTAAAGGTTCTTAACGATTCTCTTATTAAATGGCTGTGAACACCGCTAGTTGCTAATATCATGGGTATCGGAGCTTTTTCCGGACCGATATTTTTATCTGATAAGATAAGATGAACGGCGCCGCCACGTACTGCATTTTCTGCTTCATTACGAATGCGATCCATGGCTTCACGAAGTGCGTTTTCGCCGCCATTAGCCTCAAAAGTGCAATCGATCTCAGAAGCTGTGTCCCCCATATGTGTACGTAGTGCATCAAACTCTGCATTGGCAAGAACTGGCGAACTTAGCTGCAAAAGCCGGGTTTGACTTGCATCCATCGCAAGGATATTTCCAAGATTACCTAGCCGTGTGTTGAGTGTCATAACCCTATATTCACGAAGACTATCGATCGGCGGATTTGTCACTTGACTGAACGACTGTCTAAAAAAATGATGAAGGCCGCGATAGTGCTCTGACAATACAGCAATNGGAGTATCATCACCCATTGAGCCTATTGCTTCNTTAGCGTCTTCCACCATCGGTTGAACCAAGAGTTCTAGCTCTTCNAGAGTATGGCCAGCACACAATTGGCGGCCGCGCAGCTCAGCTTGATCAAACTCTGCAACTTCATNTACATCAGAACGAATGAGAGTATCCATTTGAGTGATATTATTAACCCACTCTTCAAATGGTGCCTCCGCGGCTACCAACTCTCGTAATTTGTGGTCATGGTAAAACTGACCCTCATCTAAGTGCACAGCAATTGTCTGTCCCGGACCGACCCTACCCTTTTTAATGATCCGGGCTTCATCCATAGCAACCATACCCGTCTCAGAGCCAACTACTAAAAGTCCATCGTCACGGATTGAATAACGGAGCGGTCGCAAGCCATTACGATCCATTCCCGCTACCACCCAATTACCATCTGTCGCACAAATTGCTGCCGGGCCGTCCCAAGGCTCAATCACACAATTACAATAACTAAAGAATGCCGCGTGATGTTCCGGTACATTGGGTTTGGCAGACCACGCATCTGGAATTACCATCATTTTAACTAGTGGTGCCGAACGCCCACCCCGCGCAAGAAGCTCGTAGGCTGCGTCAAGAGCTGCCGAGTCAGAACTCCCAGCCTGAATTATTGGCTTTATATCTTCAATTGAATCGCCAAATAGTTCCGACTCAAGCCGTGTCTCATGGCTCTTCATCCAATTTATATTGCCAGACAGCGTATTGATTTCGCCATTATGCGCTAGCATCCGAAACGGTTGAGCCAACTTCCAAGTCGGAAAGGTATTTGTTGAATAACGTTGATGATATATCGCAAATCGTGATTCAAAACGCTCATCAAGCAAATCTGGATAAAATTCTGTCACCTGTTCCGCCAAGAACATACCTTTGTAGATTATTGATCGGCAACTTAGCGAACAGATATAAAAATCAGGTATATTCTCATCAATTACCTGATTCTCAATCCGGCGACGAATAATATATAGATCACGCTCAAAGTCCTCGTCGGACTTGGTGGGCTGCCCAGCAATCATAATTTGTTCGATTTCGGGTCGTGTTGCATTTGCCTTTTGTCCGATGACCTCAACACTCAGCGGAACCTGACGCCACCCATAAATAGAATAACCCGATTGTAATATTTGTGCTTCAACAATGCTGCGGCAACGTTCCTGACCCGCAAAGTCAGTGCGCGGCAAGAAAATCATTCCGACAGCGATTGGGCCAGGACCTGGTGTATGCCCTGTTCGAATTGTATGCTCATGGAAAAAATCTTGCGGGATTTCAACATGGATTCCCGCGCCATCCCCGGTCTTACCATCTGCATCGACCGCCCCGCGATGCCATAGCGCCTTTAACGCGGCAATACCAGCTTCAACGACTTCTCGGCGGCGTTTGCCATCGGTCGACACCACCATTCCAACACCGCAAGCATCGTGTTCATGGGCTGGGTTGTAGAGACCCTCACGATAAAAGCGTTCGGCACTGTCTTTCCAAGCTGCAATTTGGCGTTCGCCGTCATCAAATTTTTTGTGGTTCACGCTGCCTCCTCCTGACTGGGTGGGCGGCGCGCTTTTAAATAACTATCCATTGCAGAAGCAGCATCGCGCCCGTCACGAATAGCCCACACAACTAATGACGCGCCACGAACTATATCACCAGCAGCGAAAACACCGTCAAGATTGGTCATCTTATTTCGAAAATTAATTTTTAGGGTACCCCACCGGGTTACACCTAGTTCGGGCACTCCAAACATTTTAGGTAAGTCCTCAGGGTCAAAGCCCAAAGCCTTAATAACCAAATCTCCTTCAACATTGAAACTGGAGTCTTCTATCACCTCAGGTGTTTGGCGCCCCGATGAATCAGCTACGCCAAGATGAATACGTGCTACCCGCACTGCTGAAACAGATTCATCGCCCAAAAATGCCTCTGGTTGGGCACGCATGGTGAACTGAACACCTTCCTCCTCTGCGTACTGAACCTCACGGCGCGACCCTGGCATGTTGGCTTTATCGCGACGGTACAAGCAGACGACTGATTTAGCCCCTTGCCTAACTGCTGTGCGTACGCAATCCATCGCCGTATCACCAGCGCCCAGAACCACTACCCTTTTATTAGCGGCGTTAAGTGAACCTTTATCAAAATCAGCAACGTAATCACCCAAACCCATACGATTTGAAGCGATAAGAAAATCAAGCGCCGGAACAATATTGCTAAGTCCAATTCCAGGGGCCTGTAAATCACGAGCTTTATAAACTCCCGTCGCAACTAGAATTGCATCATGACGATCTCGCAATTCTTGGAAGCCGATATTTTTCCCAATTTCAGTATCATAGTGGAACTGAATACCAGACTCCTCTAAAAGTTCGACACGCCGTCTGACAATTGATTTATCAAGCTTGAAGTTTGGAATCCCGTAAACTAACAAGCCACCGGCACGATCATAACGGTCATAAACGTGGACCTCATAGCCCTTACGCCGCAAAACATCCGCCGCCGAAAGTGCGGCAGGTCCAGCACCTATAATACCAATAGATTGTTTTAACTCGCGTACGGGCTTGGGCGCCTTCACCCAGCCATTTTCAAATGCAGTCTCTGTTATATAACTTTCAACAGCACCAATCGTCACAGTGCCATGACCGGCCTTCTCAATAACACAATTGCCTTCGCACAAACGGTCCTGTGGGCAAATTCGCCCACAAATTTCTGGAAAACTATTAGTCGCCGAAGAAAGCTCATAAGCTTCCTCCATACGATCTTCTGCCGTCAGCATGAGCCAATCGGGTATATTATTGTGAAGCGGGCAGTGTACTTGGCAGAAAGGTATACCGCATTGGGAGCAGCGACTGGCCTGATCCTCGGCCTGTTTTTCGTCAAAACGGCGATAAATTTCTTCAAAATCTGCACTCCGTTCCTCAGAGGGGCGCTTTTCGGGCGTTTTGCGTTCTATATTTACAAATTTGAGCATAATGTTATCCAATTTCCAAAAAGCTTTGGATAAAATAGGTTTATCCGCCACAAATCCGTTCCCGCAAATGCGATAGAATGGTCTCAGTGATTGATCGAAACTCCCCGGATAAACCGAAGGGGTATCAGGATTATAAAGTAAATTTACCCGGTTGGCGAGCTAAAAATAACAAATAGGTCAATATTTATTACCTTTTCGAAATAGTTCTCGGCTTGTAAATTTTCCTAAAAATCCCTTATTAAAAACATTTTGAAATTTTTAGTACCATTTTGGGACTATTTCTTTGTATTTCCCTGAGACGTTAAGTCAGTTTATGTTGTCTCAAATTAAAATAGAGGCTTTTCCTTTGACATTTATCCAAATTGCCGTCCTAGCCGTTATTCAGGGCATTACCGAATTCTTGCCCGTAAGTTCCTCTGGCCACCTTGTACTTACACCGATACTCCTCGGATGGAAGGATCAAGGAGTCACGATGGATGTCGCCGTTCACTTAGGCGCTCTTGGCGCTGTCATACTTTACCTATGGCGTGAGGTCTGGATGATTTTAACGGGGTTAGCAAAACTGTTAACGGGAAGTGTTGATGAAGGGGCAAAACTTGCCGGGTTAGTTTTAATTGCGAGTCTGCCAGTCTTCTTAGCTGGCTTAATATTGGAAGCCTATATTACAGATGGTTTACGAGTTCTCCATTTGATCGGTTGGGCTTTCATCATTGGCGGTCTCCTACTCTATTTAGGCGATCGCTTTGGGCTTAAAATTTGGCGGATAACTCATATGACAGCGGGTAATGCTTTCCTTATAGGGGTAGCCCAAGCGTTTGCAATCATTCCCGGGGCCAGCCGGGCCGGAATGACCATCACAATGTCACGCTTCCTTGGTTACGAACGGCGCGATGCAGCAAAATTTTCAATGCTGTTATCTATACCAGCAATAGCAGGAGCTAGTTTTATACGTAGCATAGACGTTATACAAGGTGGGAATACAGACTTTCAAATACATTTGCTTTATGCAGCCGGTTCAGCGTTTGTAACTGCTCTGCTCGCCATAAATGTTATGATGAGTTGGCTCCAAAGACAAAGTTTTACACCATTTGTCTTTTATCGAATTGCCTTGGGTATTTTAATTTTATGGTTAGCCGCCTGATTAAGGACGTTTTTAATTTACACGCGTGGCCTGCCCAACGTCTTTACCCCGGCGATAACGATGTAAATAGGTTGGTAAAACTGCATAAAGAGGGGTCGGCGTAACTCCCAATTCTTCGATACCCAACGAATTTATCCCAACCACATTATCATATTTAAGGAGCCGCACCTGATCACGAGTTAAGAGAGGTTTAGGTATAAAAAATGGTAAGCGGAGATGCTCGAGAAAAAATGCTTTTACAGCGGCTACCCAGAAAGGTAGGGGAACTAAGAGCCGCTTCCGACCAATTTCCGCTAACATAATCTCCATCAAATCTTGAAAGGTATAAACTGAGGGCCCACCCAAATCATAAGATAACCCAGATGTTTTGACATCGGCCAAACAGGCTGACACGGCGCTCGCAACATCACCGACGTAAACTGGCTGGAATTTTGTTTTTGGTCCAATAACGGGTAATGCAGGTGAAAATCGAGCCAACGCTGCAAACCGATTAAAAAAATCATCTTCGGGACCGAACACAATTGATGGGCGCAAAACTGTACAACCCGGAAATGCATCCTTTACGACCAGCTCTCCAAAAGCCTTGCTACGTGCATATTCAGAATCAGCGGCAACATCCGCGCCTAATGCAGATATATGGATTAGACGTCTAACCCCACACGCCGAAGCTGCACTTGCAATTGCCAAAGCGCCATCAGTATGGATTGAATTGAAATTTTGCGGACCCCGCTTGTAGAGAATGCCAATAAGATTTACCACAACTTCGCTGCCCTCAATCGCAGCGGCAATAGAATCTTGATTACGAATATTGGCCGCAACTGGGACAATCTGCCCGACATCACCCATAGGTTTACAGCGCAAACCCTCTTCCGGGCGCCGGCAAGCAATCCGAACCTGCAAACCCTGCTGCGCTAAAACTCGCACAACATAGCGGCCGATAAAGCCAGTGCCCCCAAAAACCGTTACTATTTTCTGTTTCATCATTTTTCTCACGGCCTAAACTAAAATCGGTCTTCACTATCTTATACCAACGATACGCGGCGTATATATAGCGTTGGGTAGCGCCAATCCACAGCCTTATTAAGAAAACTTAACTCTATTGACATTAACTAAGTCTATAGAATACGGAAGTCCATTCGGTGCCCAGGTGGCGGAACTGGTAGACGCGCAGGTTTCAGGTACCTGTGGCCGCAAGGCCGTGGAAGTTCGAGTCTTCTCCTGGGCA
>PBOV01000028.1 GCA_002724505.1 Rhodospirillaceae bacterium
AATCGCGAACATAGCAATATAGACGACTTTCGGCGAAAACCTTGACGCCAAATTGCCCCCTACTATCTGGCCTACAGCGCCAACCAAAATTACCAATGTAACCAGGCCGGAGCTCAAAGTAAGTCCGCCCTCTCTATCTAAAGAGAAAACAGTAACTATCGATCTCATAGTATCGTCAAAAACCTTTGGTAGACCGGATGTGTAAGCTTGAGTAATTAAACCCACGGATAAAGCGGTTATCGCCATCAAACCAAGTGCTAGACGCGCTAAATTGACGGGAACTGACAGCTCCGTAACGGCAGAGGCCTCTTCATCGGACCCTTTTATGGAATTTTTTGTAAACAAAATAAAACCAACACCAAGCATAAAACAAGCTGCCCCGGGCACAAAAAAGGCTGCGCGCCAACCCCACAACTGCGTCAACCCGGCAGCAATAAAAGCAGCCGCTGCTAAGCCGACTGTTCCAAAGGCACCGTTAAACCCTAAATCTTTAGCCCTATTTACGGCATGTTGGACTACAAAATTTGTACCAACGGGATGATAGATCGCTGCAAAAACACCGATAATACCTAAGCCTATGGCTATTTGATCGGGAGAATTAGCAAACCCAGTAAAAAATGTCGCAATTCCGGTACCTACCATGTAAATCGCCATCATACCCCAGCTACTCCATCGGTCTCCCAGCCATCCCGCAGGCAGAGCCGCAATCCCGTAAAGCATAGAGCCGATGAAAAATAACTTAAATAACTCCCCATAAGAAATAGACCAGACGTCAACCAGCGTTAACGCGACTGTAGGGTAAATCAACATGATAACGTGGTTCAGAAAATGGCTTACATTAACGAAAGCAAGAGCCCTATTAGGCCGCAAAGCAGTCAAAGTTTTCATGGCTCTCTTTTCTCTAATAAATTCATCCGGGCTTAAATTCAGTAATAGTAATTTACTTATTTTTTAAATTAATTTAACCCTNTTACCTATTGTTTTATTTGTTCTTTTATCCAAATTAAAAAAGGTTNATTTTTAACCTCAACAGGCAATTGNACTATACAGGGACAATCATAAGAATGAAGCATCTTAACGCGTTTGGTTAACGAATTTACTTTCATGGACAAGGTCTTGGCGATCAATACAGCTTCGTCCGTNTGTTCTACCTCNCCCTCCCAAAGATATATCGATGCCATGCCATCAAGAATATTCACACAAGCTGCCAGTTTTTNTTCTACAAGATCCCTACCAATAGTAATCGCCTCTTCCCTGGAACCGGTCGTAATATAAACAAAACACGCTTCATCTGACATCTTTACTGACCCCGAATTGATTTATCGACCCGAATAGTTTAGTACTTGACTCGAATCAACAAGGCTGNAGCGAACTATCCGGGGGGGACAGTCCGCTGGTCTTTTAGGGGANAAACATGTCAGAGCATGTGATTTCACGTGCCGNNCCTAAACTTGGTGCGGTTGCGAAGCCATCTCACGTACAAAGCCGTTGGCTTAGGAATGGCCTCGCAAAACCAAATGGTAAACTCCCACTGTTTGATTCAAACGGCCAGCGTATATCGGACAGCACTATTCAGAGTTGCGTCCGTNTGGGGTGGGCTAAACCATGGTTCAATATCCCACTAAANAAAGACTGGACNGTCTGCAAANTGACACATCTTGGCCGTGTCGTAGCAGAGGAAGATTGACCCACTAAAGGGNCGGTGTTTCAACANCACGTGCCAGAGCCGCTGCCAAAAGTGTTATGNCAATTCCAGCCGCACCAACTATATAAAANGCCATTTCAAGTCCCCAGATNTGAGCCANTCCNCCCATAATGATAGGGATGCTAACATTTGCCGCTTGATTGCACGTCGTGCGAAGCCCCATTGCTCTGCCCTGAACCTTAGAGCCAACAGATCTCGCAATAAGCGAAACGATGATAACGACGCTAATTGCCATAACAGCTCCGCGAATGCTAGACGCAACAAATAATGGAATAAAATCTGTNAAAAACGGGACTAACGCAATGCTGGCAATCGAAATTATGATACACCAGACGAGAAGACTAAATTCTTTNAAACGAACCAACAAAGGACCGCTGCCTAAAGCCGCAATGCCCATCAAGCCATTCGCCGCTACCAATACACCTATCAAAGTACCAGGCATACCAATCCCCTCGAGATAAACAGCATAAAATGCACTCTGCATACCACTCCCAAACTGTCGAATNATNGTCATCGCCAAGACAAGCGCCATTAACGGTAATGCAAACAANTTAAATGCTTCTATATAATCGACTATACGNGGCGTCACCGACTTTATAATGGATTGGTTGAGGTCCGTTGGCGCCGACAACGCCTCCTTTGGAAGCGCGACAACTGAATACAGCAATCCNCCACCCCATAAACTTAGAGCTGCAAACCCGCCCCATGGGCCAAAAATATCCCAGGCGCCGCCNGCNAAGGGAGGNCCNGCGAATGTACCAACCCTAGTGGCAAAAACGAGCCTACCCGTATAGGTAGGACTTCCGCGAAGAACCTGCCCCGTCAGCGTCTGGGCNCCCACCCAGCCAAGAGAATCTGCAAGCCCACACAATAATTGTAACGCCATAATCGCCANAATCCATGGTGCCACGGGGTAAAACAAAGGAAAAACCAGCATTACTAAGGCCGTAAAGGTCAGAACACGTCGTGTGCCAAGGCGATCCATCATTGCCCCACCGTGAATAGCGAACAGCAATGGACCCACATANCTTAANCCTGCAAGAACGCCGATCATTATAAGNGGNGTTTTTAGTTCNACGAGCCACAGACCCATCACGACTAAAACGAGATCTGGAATACTGTTNCTAAATAACGCAACCCCATACACCGGAGCCTGTACGCGCATCGGCAGGGATTTATCAAAGCCGTCGGTCATANTTTTCCTAGGAAANAATGCAAATTTTTTATCTTGCCCNTAGCATAACGGGTTTCAGCTGATCATAAAAANCTTGTCTGCTCTAGACGNAAACCNAAAGACAGTCCAAGCTTTAATTTGTGACTATTGCACCCGATAAATCTTCTTCCTCCTTAGTATGGTTTCGCCTNTCNATCGCGGGCGGAGCAACATTATTAATCGGAATGGGATTAGGNCGCTTTTCATATTCACCGTTGATCCCAGCCCTCATCGAGGCGGGCCAGCTTTCGGCATGGCAAGCTGGCGCCATAGGTGCCTCCAATTTTGTCGGCTACCTAGTCGGTGCTCTCCTAGCACCGAGTATGAAAATGCGTTGGGGCGAAGCAAAGGCAATGCGAATTTCATTGCTAGTCGCTTTAATCTCATTGTTTGCCTGCGCGCTCCCGTGGGGTTTTGAATGGCTAATATTTTGGCGCGGTCTACTCGGCGCAATTGTTGGTGTCATGATGATATATTGTCTTGCCATCGCAACCCGGTATGCACCTCCAGGAAAACTCGGCGCCGCAACCGGCATTGTCTATACAGGTGTCGGCTTCGGCATTCTCCTCTCGGGCTCCCTCATCCCTTGGCTACTCAAGTTTGGAATAGCCATCGCATGGGCAGGCATTGGTGCTGTAGGCATCATGGCATTTCTTCTTGCCTTATGGGGCTGGAGCGTTCTGGGGGATCAGAATTCCATCGGCTTATCTCCACAGCCACCCCACCCTAAAATTCAATGGAATTTTACTGTTTTGGGTCTGATTTCTACACGAGTATTTTTTTCAATTGGACTCATACCACACACAATTTATTGGGTTGATTTCCTTGTCAGGGGACTTGGTAACCAAATAGAATTTGGCGGAATGCATTGGATGCTTTTCGGATTAGGGGCAATAGGTGGAACATATCTTTGGGGTCGCCTAGCAGACAGGCTAGGTTTCCGTGCTGGTCTGGTATTAGCTTTTGGTGCAGTGGCTAGCGGTATTTTGCTACCAGTCTTGAACTCAGCAAACTGGGCATTAGTAATATCATCTATTGTGGTTGGCGCTCAGCCGGGTCTCACAGCGATTATGTCAGGGCGTTTTCATCAACTCATGGGCTCTGATGGGATGGCCGCTGTTTGGCGAATGTCAGCGCTTATCTCAACTATTCTGCAAGCAATTTTTGCTTATGGTTACGTCGCTATCTTCGACTTTACAGGAAGTTACCTCCCCATATTTATTGTCGGCGGTGCATCTATGGCGATAGGGGCAATTATAGCGCTTACATTACGTAACCCGGCTAGGTGAATAAAGTGAAAAAATCTTGATAGAATGGATGGGTTCCGTTCCCGACATAACGGCAACAAACTTTCTTCTCTTGTCTGTCTTGAGTTGCATATCTGGTGCGATGGGCGTCGGAGCAGGTCTTGGCGGGGGCGTCTTACTGCTCGCCTTTATGACGACAGTCTTTCCTCCAACTATTCTTATTCCACTTCATGGCGCAGTACTTTTGGGCACAAATGTTGGGCGTGCGATCTTAATGTTTAAACACATAAGAAAAGATCTTTTACCGGCATTTTCAATTGGTGCGTTACTTGGAGCGATATTTGGTGCAAATATCGTTGTTAATCTTCCTACCGCTATCCTTCAGGTCGTTCTTGGTATTTTTATTCTCTACGCTTGTTGGGTCCCCGCTCCCAGGTCATCAGCATACTCCTATCCTAAATTCCTTGGTCTTGGTTTTGGCGGTACGATTCTTGCCCTCTTTATAGGTTCCAGTGGCGTCGTTATTGCTCCTTATGTCCAGAAGGCTTGCAATGACCGCTATGAATTCGTGGCTACACAGTACAGTTTTATGACACTTATCCATGGGCTCAAGATCCCAATATTTGGATTTCTTGGGTTTACCCTTGTAGAATATATTCCGCTTATAAGTGTGATGATATTGACCGCGTTCTTAGGTAGCTATTTGGGTCGAATGCTTTTAAAGATAATGCCAGAAAATATTTTCCGAATTATTTTTCGTGTTACCCTATCCACTCTAGCCCTCAGGCTGCTATACGCCGGCGTCAAAGATGGTAACTGGCTTTAGCCCCCTGTTGGTATTTTTGCTTCGTATTCGTTACGATCCTTATTCAGATATAAGTTGAGGTAAAAATGAAAAAAGTTGCGCTGATCGGCTATGGCGCTAT